>NZ_BAGH01000296.1 GCF_000308715.1 Nocardia tenerifensis NBRC 101015 | reverse complement strand
GAGTCCGGCGGCGGCGCCGACCGTGGCGGGGGACACCGCCTGCGGACCGTTCTGTAACAGCACCGTGCGCGCGGCGTCGAGCAGCGCCCGTTCTTGATTCGCCCGGTGCTCGGCGACGGTTGGTGCGTCGATCCTCGGCATCGCGCTCCTGGGTTGGCGACGGAATGTCTCCATGGTACCCCTTGGCGACATTGTGTCGCCAAACCCGACACTGCTTGCGTGGACCGTCTATGCCTGCGGCAGTGACGGCGAGACTGGCGGCGGGGAGATTTCGCGCAGATTAGTTCAGTGGGTCGGATGATGCTGTTGTGTCAAAAGTGTTGTGCGGTAATCGTTCTTGAACCTATCGAGTGAGATATATCGCACTGGGCACCGATCGCCGCGCCGACTGCGAACGACACATCCTACGAATCGACGCCCGCTCCGTCGTGCGGAGCGGGCGTCAATCCTCCAGGGCGGGACGGCTATTGGGTGCGCCGGTCGGTCGGGACCAGCGGGACCGCGGCGACCGCGAGCCCTGCCGCCAGCAGATAGGCGGCGGCGAAACCGCTCGCGGAGATGAGCGCGCCGAACGCGGGCGCCACGACGGCCATCGCCAGATTCTGCCCGGTGTTCTGGATGCCGAGTCCGCGTCCGCTCCAATAGGGTCCGGCGATCTCGGCGACCGCGGTGAAGGCCAGGCCGTTGTCGGACACGGTGATCACCGAGGCGACGATCAGCAATGGGATTGCGGCCCACCACATGTGGGTCCAGGCGGCCAGCGCCAGCGCCGCCATCGACAACACGGCGGCGACGGCGACGATGCGCAGCGGGCCCAGCCGGCTGCCGACCCGGTCGGACCAGGCGCCCGCGCCGATTCGGCCTGCGGCGCCCAGGATTTGGGTCACGGTGACCAGAATTCCGGCGGCGGCCAGCGACCAGCCGACGTCGCGGTGCAGC
>NZ_BAGH01000297.1 GCF_000308715.1 Nocardia tenerifensis NBRC 101015 | reverse complement strand
CACCCGGCGACCGCGCCGATGTAGGTTCCGGCCGGGACGCCGATCATCGAGGCCACCGCGACGCCGCTGAAGACCAGTGCCGTGGCGGCGCCGACGGACTTCTCGGGCACCAGGCGCGCGGCCATGCTCGCCGCGATCGCCCATACCCCGCCGATCCCGATGCCGACCAGCACCCGCGCCGCCATCATGATCGCGAAGTTCGGCGACCAGGCCGCCCCGAGATTGCCGAGCGTCAGCACCGCGAGCAGCACGCACAGCACCAGCCTGCGATCGGAGCGGCCGAGCGCGGCGGCGATCAGCGGCGCGGCGACGGCGGCGACGAATCCCGTGGCCGTCAGGGAGAGCCCGACCGCGCCCTCGGTGACGCGCAATGTGTCGCTGATGGGGGTGAGCAACCCGACCGGCAGCATCTCCGAGGTGACGACCGTGAACGTGGCCCCGGTCACGGCCCCGACGCCGAGCCAGCCGCGCAGTGCCGAATCGCGTTGCGCGGGCGCTGGACTCGCGACTTCATCAACCTGTGTCATGTCTCCAGCCAAGTGATCGTGCCGGGCGGAAACAACGGCGAAGGTCTCATCGTTCTATGAGCTGAACTCATCGACGCTGGAGAGGGAGCCAATGAGCCTGGAGGTGCGCGAGCTGGAGGCCTTCCTCGTCCTCGCCGAGGAGCTGCACTTCGGGCGCGCGGGCGAGCGGCTGTATGTCTCGCAGAGCCGGGTGAGTCAACTGCTGCGCGCACTCGAGCAGCGGGTCGGCGCGCGGCTCATCGAGCGCACCAGCCGCAAGGTCGCGCTGACGCCGCTCGGCGAAAACTTCCTGGCCGATCTGCGACCTGCCTACACCGCGTTGCACGCCACGGTGGACAGCGTGCGGGCGGCGGCCCGCGGAATGCAAGGGGTGCTGCGGATCGGCTTCCAGGGTTCGACCAGCGAGAACCTGACCGACGCGCTCGCCCTGTTCGAGCGCAGGTTTCCGGCCTGCACCGCCGAGGTGGTCGAGATCCCGCTGTCGGATCCGTTCGGGCCGGTGCACCGCGGCGAGGTCGATCTCGCGGTGGTGCTGCTGCCGATGGGCGAGAGCGACCTCGTGCTCGGACAGGTCTTCTCGGAGCAGCAGCAGATGCTCGCGATGCACCGCGGACATCCGCTCGCGGCGCGGACCAGCCTGTCGCCGGAGGATCTGGCCGAGTTCTCGCTGGTCGGCGTGCGCGGACCCGCGCCGCACTACTGGCGGCGCGCCCAGTCGCTGGACGTGACGCCGGGTGGACGGCCTGTTCCGGCCGGGCCCCAGGTCGGCACGCTGTGGGAGGGCATCGAGGCGGTGGCGGGAGGGCAGGGCGCGATGCTGCTGTGCCACCCGACCGCGGTGTTCCATGACCGACCGGAGGTCAACTTCGTGCCGGTGACCGGGCTCGCGCACTCGCGGCTGGGACTGGTCTGGCATCGCAATCGCGAAACCACGCGGGTGCGGGCGTTTTCGCGCGCGGTGGCCGCGGTGGGTTGAGGAGCTCGCCGAGCCGGCGAGCAATAATGCGCGCGCGGCTATTCGGCCGCGGTGCACGGAACTGTCGGTTACATATCTGTCGATTCGCGCGTTCGGGCTACGGCTCGAGGGTGTAAAAGCCTGCGCCGGATGAGTTTTCGCTCTGTCGGAATCGCCGTAATTGTCCGTCTAAGGTTTCGATGCCTTATCGGCCCGCAATTGATTTCTCAGAGAATCTTTATGTTTACGGTGACCGGGCTGTGGGCGCGGGCCAGATCTGGCCATACACCATGGTCAAGCCCATGGTTTCCGGGGCTAACTACTTGGATGGACGCTTGACCAGGTGTTTTTCGTGATATGACTGTAACCTATGTCACTAAAGATCAAGTTTTCGTAACTGTCCTCGTAAGGCCGCCGATGTGCCTTGTGTCAGCCAGTACAACTGGATGGTCTTTCTACGAAGAGGTATTTAAATGATCCCCGTTATCATCGACACCGGTAGCGCTGCCCTCGGCGGTTTCCTGGACACCTTCGGTGCCGCTTTCCACGGAATCCTCGACACCCTGTGGACGGGCTCCTTCGGCGGCCGCTGAACAACGTGATGGTCGTTTGAACGACCGGGTCTCGCGCCCACTGAGCGCGATTCCGGAGAGGGCCCCGCACCGGCACGGTGCGGGGCCCTCCGCGTTCGGTCAGCGCGCGACCGCGCCGAGCCGGTCCGCGCCCAGCCGGGTGATCTCGGCCGCGACCAGCGCGGGATGGGTCAGCTGCGGGTAGTGACCGGCGTCCTCGATGACGGCCGGCTCGCCGGGCGCGATCGAGGGGAACGGATCCCGCGCGCCGACGACGATCCGGACCGGCACCGCCACTCGCGCGAGCGTCTCGGCCAACTCGGCCCTCCGTCCGGGCGCGCCGGCCCGGCGCAGCGCGGCGATCGTGCGTCCCGCAACTCCTGGCCGCCGCAGGTTGGCGGCCGCGCTGTCCACCGCGGGGCCTGCGGGGATGCCGAGCCGGCTTGCCAAGGCTTCCACGGACATTCGTCGCAGGGCCGGCGCCGCCAGCGGCGAGCGCAGCAGCCGACCGGCCGGCGGTTGCAGGAACGCGGGCGACACCAGAACCACGCCGGCGATCCGATCCGGATGGGCGGCGGCGTATTTCAGCACCGGACCGCAGCCGAGCGAGTGGCCGACCAGTACCGGACGGCTCTGTACGGAGCCCATCAATCGCGGCAGTACGTCATCGATGTCGCCGGGCGCGGACCGCCCCAGGCCGGGCAGATCGGCGACCAGACTCGGCGCTCCGAGAGCGTCCCTGACCTCCGACCAGGATTCGCTGTCGACGGGCAGGCCGTGCAGTAGGACATAGGCCGGATGCGCCCGGTCTCCGGAAACCCAAGTGCCGTCGACGAATCCGGCGGTCGGGTCCGCCTCGACGGCGCCGAATCGGCTCGCGACCAGATGGTCGGCCCACTCGTGCAGCACGGTTTCGGCCCGCGGCATGGTGAGCCCCGTCCTGCGTGCGACCTCGTCCGCGGCGGCGGTGTCGTAGCGATCGTCCGCGATGAACGCAAGCGTCTCCGGGTCCGCGCCGGTCAGCGCGCGCGGCAGCCTCTCGATGACGCCGACCGGAATGGTGAGACGCGGTGCGCGCACGCCCATATGCCCGGCGAGCAGCCGAATCAGGTCCGGTAGCACCGGCGTTCGGGGATCGAGGACCGTGAAGGACCGGCCCACCGTGTCCTCCTGGCTCGGCAGGCCGACGAGGAAGGACGCGAAGTAGTCCAGATCGACTATCGGAACGAAGGTTTCGCGACCGCCGGGGATCGCCGCGAGCCGGCCGCGCCAGAGATCCTCGACAAGGCTTGCGAGCCCGATGTATTGACCCGGACCGAGCACGCCGCTCGGGTTGGTGATCGTGAGCGGAAGGCCGCGCTCGGCCGCGCGGCGGCGCAGCAGCGGATCCGACTCGAGCTTGGACCCCTCGTAAGCCCCTCTCGCAGAGCGCGGTTCGCCGGAGCCCTCGGTGGTGACGCGGTAACCGGTGATGTGGACGACACGCCGCAGGGCGGGCAGCGCCGCGGCCCAGTCGAGGACGTTGAGCGCCCCGGTCACGTTCACCGCGTACGCGTCGGCCTCGTCGAGCCCGAAGGCGAAGCGCGCCGCGCAGTTGTAGACGTCACGGATGCCGGAGGTGTCGAGGTCGGCGGGCAGGCCGAGGTCCGTCGCGGTCACGTCGCAGAGGACGACGGTGAGGCCGGTCCGATCGACGGCGCGAGCGCGTAGCCACTCGTCGAGCCGGTTTTCACCGCCCGGACGAAGGGCCGCGACGACAGAATCGCCCTGCTCGAGTAGTCGCGCCACCGCCGCGCGGCCGATGAACCCGGCGGCGCCGAGCACGATGCTGTGGGACATGAAACTCCTTAATGGACCGGTCTACATATTTTGAAGTCATGCGAAAAGGCTTCGGAACGCGAGTGATTCAGAGCATGGCGCGAATCGTGCGCGCCACGCGCTCCAGCGGCTCGCGGCTGCGCTGCGCACGGGCCAGCAACAGCCCGCCCTCGACCATGGCGAGAATCGACGCGGCCAGGTCGTCCGCGTTCGCCCGTCCGTCGGCCTGGAGCCGATCGCGCAGCGCCGTCTCCCACGCGGAATAGGCTGCGGCGCATTCGGTCTGGATGGCGTCGTTGGCGGCCGATACGTCCAGCGTGACGGCGGCGACCGGGCAACCCTGGTGCCACCCGGAGGCCTCCAGCCGATCACCGAACGCGGTGAGCAGGCTGGTCGCCGCCGCCGCGGTGTCGCCGGGCGGGACCGCGGCGATCAGTGCCGCGATCTCGGCGCCCGCCTCGGCGACCGCCGCCGCGACGAGTTGGTCCTTGCCGCCGGGGAAGTGGAAGTACAGCGAGCCGCGCGGGGCGCCGCTGGCCTCGATGATCTGGTTGAGTCCGGCGCCGAAGTATCCGTGTTTCTCCACCAGGCCGCGCGTGGCGCGGATCAGTCGGCAGCGCGTCTCGGTTCCCTTGGCACCCATGCGGCAACTGTAGACCGGTCTTCATATTTTGACCACCGTGCCATACTGACGACGGCCGCCTTACCAGGGGGTAGCACATGCCGAAACAAGGCCCACTAAGCTGATCGGCGGTAATTGCCGACCCCATTCCCCAGGAGTACTCCACAGTGAGCCAAGCAGGCCGTCCTGTTGTCCTGATCGCCGACAAGCTTGCCCAGTCGACCGTCGACGCGCTCGGTGACGGAGTCGAGGTTCGGTGGGTCGACGGCCCCGACCGCCCGGCTCTGCTCGCCGCGGTCCCCGAGGCCGACGCGCTACTCGTGCGCTCCGCGACCACGGTGGACGCCGAGGTGCTCGAGGCGGGCAAGAACCTGAAGATCGTCGCGCGCGCCGGCGTCGGCCTCGACAATGTCGACGTGCCCGCGGCCACCGAGCGCGGCGTCATGGTCGTGAACGCGCCGACCTCCAACATCCACACCGCCGCCGAACACGCCGTCACGCTGCTGCTCGCCGCCGCGCGCCAGATCCCGGCGGCCGACGCCACCCTGCGCGAGCACACCTGGCAGCGCAGCAAATTCAACGGCGTCGAGATCTTCGGCAAGACCGTCGGCGTGGTCGGCCTCGGCCGCATCGGCCAGCTGTTCGCCGCCCGGCTCGCCGCGTTCGAGACCAAGATCGTCGCGTACGACCCCTACGTCTCGCCCGCCCGCGCCGCCCAGCTCGGCATCGAGCTGCTGAGCCTGGACGAGCTGCTCGAGCGCGCCGACCTCATCTCGGTGCACCTGCCGAAGACCCCGGAGACCAAGGGCATCATCGGCAAGGAAGCCATCGCCAAGACCAAGCCGGGCGTCATCATCGTCAACGCCGCGCGCGGTGGCCTCGTCGACGAGCAGGCGCTGGCCGACGCGATCAAATCCGGTCATGTGCGGGCCGCCGGCCTCGACGTGTTCGAGACCGAGCCGTGCACCGACAGCCCGCTGTTCGACCTGCCGCAGGTCGTGGTGACCCCGCACCTCGGCGCGTCCACCGCGGAGGCGCAGGACCGGGCGGGCACCGACGTCGCCAAGTCCGTATTGCTCGCGCTCGCCGGGGAATTCGTGCCCGGCGCGGTGAACGTCACCGGCGGCGCCGTCGGCGAAGAGGTCGCGCCGTGGCTGGACATCGTGCGCAAGCAGGGCGCGCTGCTCGGCGCGCTCTCCGACGAGCTGCCGGTCAGCGTCGAGGTGCGGGTGCGCGGCGAGCTCGCCGCGCAAGACGTTGCGGTGCTGGAGCTTTCGGCCCTGCGCGGCATCTTCTCCGCGCTGGTCGAAGATCAGGTCACCTTCGTCAACGCGCCGGCCCTGGCCAAGGAGCGCGGCATCACCGCGCAGGTGAACACCGCGCCGGAGAGCCCGAGCCACCGCAGCGTCGTCGACCTGCGCGCCGTGTTCGGCGACGGCCGCACCCTGAACGTGGCGGGCACGCTGACCGAGCCGCAGCAGGTGCAGAAGATCGTGAACATCAACGGCCGCAACTACGACATGCGCGCCGAGGGCACCAACATGGCGGTGCTGAACTACGAGGACCGGCCGGGCGCGCTCGGCAAGATCGGCACCAAGCTCGGCGAGGCCGGGATCGACATCCTCGCCGCGCAGCTGAGCCAGGACGTGGACAAGGAAGGCGCCACGGTGATCCTGCGGGTCAACCGCGAGGTGCCCGCCGAGGTCGAGGCCGCGATCGCCGAGTCGGTCGGCGCCGCGAAGGTCGTCGTCGTCGACCTGTTCTGATCGCGTCCGGGGGCGCGCCCATGGTCGGCGCGCCCCCGATTAACAACGGAGCATTGCCATGAAGCTTGCTGTCATCCCCGGCGACGGCATCGGGCCCGAGGTCATCGCCGAGGCGCTCAAGGTGCTCGACGTGGTCCAGCCCGGCGTCGAGCGGACCGAGTACGACCTCGGCGCGAAGCGCTACCACGCGACCGGTGAGATCCTGCCCGAATCCGTGCTGCCAGAGCTGAAGCAGCACGACGCGATCCTGCTCGGCGCGATCGGCGATCCGTCGGTGCCCAGCGGCGTGCTCGAGCGCGGCCTGCTGCTGCGCACCCGGTTCGCGCTGGATCACCACGTGAACCTGCGGCCGTCCAAGCTGTTTCCCGGGGTCACCAGCCCGCTGGCGGGCAGCCCGGACATCGACTTCGTGGTGGTCCGCGAGGGCACCGAGGGTCCGTACACCGGCACCGGCGGCGCGATCCGGGTGGAGACGCCGCACGAGGTGGCGACCGAGGTCAGCACCAACACCCGCTTCGGCATCGAGCGGGTCGTGCGCTACGCCTTCGCGAAGGCGCAGGCGCGGCGCAAGCACCTCACGTTGGTGCACAAGACCAACGTGCTCACCTTCGCCGGCTCGCTGTGGCAGCGCACGGTGGACGAGGTCGCGGCCGAATTCCCCGATGTCGCAACGGCTTACCAGCACATCGACGCGGCGACCATCCACATGGTGAACGACCCGGGCCGGTTCGACGTGATCGTCACCGACAACCTGTTCGGCGACATCATCACCGACCTCGCGGCCGCGGTCAGCGGCGGCATCGGGCTGGCCGCCAGCGGCAATATCGATGCCTCCGGCGCCAACCCGAGCATGTTCGAGCCGGTGCACGGCAGCGCGCCGGATATCGCGGGGCAGTCCAAGGCCGATCCGACGGCCGCGATCCTGTCGGTATCGCTGCTGCTCAACCACCTCGGCAACGCCGAGGCCGCGGCCCGTATCGAATCCGCCGTCGCCAAGGACCTCGCCGCCCGCTCCGGCGCGGCGTCGACGGTCGAGGTCGGCGACCGCATCGCCGCCATAGTCTGAGCGAACACTCGAGAAGGTCCCGTACGGAGTACTCCGTACGGGACCTTCTCTATGTGTGAAACGCACGTGGGGTGGTAACCACGGACTGGTCCATGAAGTCGGCCGCTCGGCGACGGACAGACGGAGGGTTCGGTGAACGCACGGCGCGGGAATGGGGAGTCTCGGCTGGGCCCGTATGCCGGACTCGACCTGCGCGATGTCCCCGGCGGCGGTAAGGGTTTCGAGCTCGAGGACGGCTGGCTGGTCGAGGTGGCGGGCGGCGCCCGGCACAATCACGTGACGCAACGGCTCGGCCGGTTCATCGACGCGGGCGCGGTCGGCTCGGCCGTGCACCTGTGTGTCGGGAGCGGCTGGGAGGTGCGCACCCGCAGCGGAGTGCGCAAGCCCGACATCATCGTGGTGCCGAGGGAGGTCGCCAGGGCCGCCGTGGTCGCCGAGGTGCCCAAGCGGGTGCTCGGCTCCGAGGTGCGGCTGGCGGTCGAGGTGATCGCGCCGGGGAGCGGGACCGAACGCACCGATCGGGTGCGGAAGGTGCGTGAGTACGCGGCGGTCGGCATTCCGCAGTACTGGATCGTCGAGCACCAGCCCGACGTCGTGGTGCACCGGATGGTGTTGGGCGACGGCGGGTATGGCGCGGATCCCGTGGTGTGTTCCGGCAGCGTGTTCGACGCGGTGGTGGAGGCGGACGTGCCGTTTCGGGTCACGTTCGATCCCGCTGCGCTGCTCGACGTTTGAGCCGGGGGAGTCCGAGGAGCCGTTATCCCTTGCCGCGGCGGCGGTTCGGGCGATGGTCGACGCTGAGGGCGCGGCGCACGAACGCGACTGTCTCCGGGGCGATCTCGTCGTGGTGGCAGCCCGCGTCGATGCGCGCGATGGCGCGGCCGAGCGCGCCGTCGATCAGCTCGGCGGTCAGGTCGGGGTTCGGGTTGCCGAGAGCGGCGAGCGCCGCGCGCAGCGGGGCGGCCGAATCATGCTGCGCGTCGGCGAGATCGCGCCGGGTCGCCTCGTCGCGGGGCAGCGTGCTGCCGAGGACGGCCACGCGGTGTGCGCCGGACGCGGCCAGCGCCAACGTGGTTCGCACATACGCCTCGATCTGGCCGGCGGGGGTCTCGGCGCGCTCCACCGTGTCGCGGACGCGTTCGGCCCACTCCACCAGTGCGTCCCCCACGATCCGGAACAGGATCTCGTCACCGGATCGGAAGTACTTGTACACGCTGCTGCGGGC
>NZ_BAGH01000298.1 GCF_000308715.1 Nocardia tenerifensis NBRC 101015 | reverse complement strand
CGGGCGCGGTGCCGCCGGAGTCGACGGGCGAGATCTCCGCCGTGATCCTGCCCGGCGCGCCGACCGTGGTGCGGCCGACCGAGATTCAGTTCACCACGCTGTCGTCGGAGCCGGAGCCCGCGCCGTCGTTCGGGCCGCCCCCGCGCTGGACGCCGGATCAGGGCCTGCCGCCGGTGCGTCCGTTCCCCGACGCGCATCTGTACTCCGAACAAGCGGGCGGGCAGGCGTACTCGGGTGATCGGCCGTATCCAGATCAGGCTGGGGGACAGCCGTATTCGGACCGAAGCCAGCCTTACGCCGGTCAGTCCGAGGGGCGGCCATCTGCCGAAGGCGGTGCGTTTCCGGATCAGCCTGGGGGCAGGCCCTACGCGGAACCGCCCGGTGAGTACTCGGATCAGTCCGCTGGTCGGCCCTACCCTGGCGAGCCCGGGTCGTACTCGAATCGAACCGGGGGACGGCCATATTCGGATCAGCCTGGAAGAGATCCCTTCGAGGATCAGTCTTTCTCGGGACAGCCCGAAGGCAGCCCGGACAAGCCCTTCACGGGTAACTCCGAGGGCGGCCTGTACGCGGATCGGTCCGGGGGACATCCGTTCGCGGAGCAGCCCGAGGGGCGGCCGTACGGCGCCCAGGCCTACTCCGAGCAGCAGTATGGGGACCAACCCGAGCCGCCGTATCACCCTGGCGCACAGGCGTATACGGAACAGCCGTACGCCGAACATCCTGGCGCGCAGGCGTACTCGCAGGATTACGTGGGCGGGCAAGCCTATTCGGCCGCCGAGCAGTACGAGACGACGCGGTTCCCGGACGCGCCGGACTACCGGCGGTCACCGCCGGCCGACGACTTCCCGCCCGATCACTCGGCCACCCAGGTCTATTCGGCCCCGGCCGCTTACTCCGCGCCGGAGGCCTACTCCGCGCCCGACGAGTACTACGGCCACGCCGGGTATCCGGCCGAAGGCGGTCACGCCCGCGCCGACTATCCGCAGCAGAGCAACTACGCGAGCCAGACCGAGTACGCGGAGCAGGGTTACGCGGACGACTACGACGACTACGGCCCGGAGGAAGACCCGTACGCCTCGTCCGGCAAGCGCCGCTCCGTCGTGCTGCCGATTCTCGTCGGCGTGGTGGTGATCGTGGTGATCGCCGTCGTCGGCGCGATCGGCTGGCAGGTGTTCAGCTCCCGTAACGTCGCGCAGCCGACGGAGCAGCAGGCCGGCGCCCCGGTGCCGACCGCGGCCCCCCAGGCCCCCGCGCCGGGCAGCTCGTCGGCGCCGCCGGTCGCGTCCACCCCGGCCAAGCCCTCGACGACGACGGTGAACCTGCCCGCGGGCGCGAAGCCCTGCAACCAGGGCAGCTCGGCCTCGGGCTCATTCACCAAGTCCGCCACCGGATCCGCCGCGACCACCTGCGCGTTCGCCGAGGAGGTCCGGCGGGTGTACGCCGAGACGAGCCCCGCGAGCACGGCCTCGCGGCAGGGCCCGCGCACGGTGGTGGCGACCAGCCCGGTGACCGGCCGGACCTACACGATGGATTGCCTCAGCGAAGGCCAGCTCGTCACGTGCAGTGGCGGCGAAAACGCGGTGGTGTATGTATATTGAGCGATCCCGCGCGGCTCGAGTGCGAAAGGCATTGGGCTGCGCGGCATTAGCCGTATTCCTCACGGCCGGATGCGGTTCCGGCTCCGACAGTTCGGCCTCGGACGAGACCAGCATCACCGCGGCCGCGTCGCACGCGGACCAGAAGGGTCTGTCCATCACGGTTCCCGGCACCCTCGCCGCCGGCGTCGCCGAGCTCCAGGCCGGCGTGCGCGGCCACATGGGCATGGCGATCATGCCGGTCGGCGGCGATCAGGTGGTCAGCTTCGGCGACTGGACCACCGGCCCCGCCTGGTCGACCATGAAGGTGCCGTTGACGATCGCCGCGATGCGCCACAACGGCGGCACGCCCAGCTACGCCGCCACGGCCGCGATCACCGCGTCCGACAACACCGCGGCCGACACCCTGTGGCAGTCGCTGGGCTCCAATCAGGAAGCGGCGCAGGCGGTTCAATCGGTGCTGCGGGAGGGCGGCGACACCAAGACCACCGTGCCCGCCACCAGGAGCAGACCCGAGAACTCGGCGTTCGGCCAGGCGGACTGGTCGCTCGCCGACCAGGTTCGCTTCGCCTCGCGGCTGCCGTGCCTGCCGCAGTCCGCGCCGGTGATCGATCTGATGGAGCAGATCCAGTCGGCGCAGCGCTGGGGTCTCGGCGCGTTCAGCGGCGCGGAGTTCAAGGGCGGCTGGGGTCCGGACGCCTCCGGCGCGTACCTGGTGCGGCAGTTCGGGCTGATCTCGGCCCCGTCCGGGCAGATCGCGATCGCGTTCGCCGCGCAGCCGGATTCCGGCGCGTTCTCCGACGGAATGACCATGCTGGACAAGCTGTCGGCCGTGGTCTCCCAGCATTTGAGCGAGCTGTCCGGCGGTCGCTGCCCCGCCTGATCCGACTGACTTGACCGGGTAACGGGTACCCCAGAAAATCCCGACGTATCGGATGTAGGTCGCCGGGCCTACGGTGTGCCGGGTCGCGCACGTGAGGTGGAGGTGACGGGGTGGACGGACCGCGGACGAGGATCGGGACTCGATTCGGTCCCTACGAGCTGCGCTCGCTGCTTGGCCGCGGCGGGATGGGCGAGGTCTACGAGGCCTACGACACGGTGAAGGATCGCGTCGTCGCGGTGAAACTGCTGCCGACCACGCTCGCCAAAGATCCGATGTTCCAGGAGCGGTTCCGGCGCGAATCGCAGGCGGCCGCGCGGGTGGCCGAACCGCACGTCATCCCGATCCACGACTGGGGCGAGATCGACGGCGTGCTCTACATCGACATGCGGCTGGTGCGCGGGCACGACCTGCGTTCGGTGCTGCGCGGGGGCGGCCCACTGACCCCGGCCCGCGCCATCGGCATCATCGAGCAGATCGCCGCCGCGCTCGACGCCGCGCACGCCGAGGGGCTGGTGCACCGCGACGTCAAACCGGCCAACATCCTCGTCACCGCCTCGGACTTCGCCTACCTCGCCGACTTCGGCATCGCCAGGTCGGCCAAGGACCCGGACATGACCGGGACCGGGGCCGCCGCGGTCGGCTCCTACAGCTACATCGCGCCGGAACGCTTCGAGAACGGCCCCGTCACCGGCACGGCCGACGTCTACTCGCTCGCCTGCGTCCTGTACGAATGCCTCACCGGCACAACGCCTTTCCCTGCGGGGGAGATGAGTGTGCTCATCCACTCGCACCTTTCGCTGCCACCGCCGCGGCCGAGCGCCGCCCGCCGCGGCGTGCCCGCGGCCTTGGACGAGGTGATCGCGCGCGGGATGGCCAAGCGGCCGACGGACCGCTACTCGACCGCGGGCGGGCTGGCGTCGGCGGCGAAGTCGGCGCTGACCGGCCGGGCCGTCGTCGCGGTGACGGAGCTGCCGACCGACCGCATGGGGCTGGTCCGGCCGAAAGCGCCGCCGACCGTGGTCTTTCCGAACTTCGGGCCCGATCAGTTGAACGCGAACGCGCGCCCGACGGACGCCATCGCGCGGCAGCCGGCGCCGCGTTCGCCCGGATCGAACCGCGTTGTGCGGCCGCAGGAAACGGGTCGCGAGGCCGGCCGTCGCTCCGAACCTATTCGGCGCGAACCTCTTCCGAACCACGGGCGCGTTGAACGTCCGGATACCGGCCCGCGTCCGGATACCGGCCCGCGTCCGGATACAGGCCCGCGTCCGGATACCGGCCCGCGTCCTGATACCGGCCCATGGTCGGATACCGACCCGAGGTCGGGCACCGGCTCGAGACAGGACACCGGCCCGCGCCCGGACACGGTCCCACCGGCCCGCGCCGAGGAACCCGCGAAGCCGCCGAGCCCGTCGAAGCGCGCGAAATGGCCCCGGGTGGCCGCCGCGCTCGTCGTCGTGTTCGCGCTCGCGGGTGTCGCCGGCTGGCTGAACCGGGACGCGTTCGTCTCCCGCTCGGCCGGCCCGACACTCGCACCCGTACCCACCACCGCCAAGGGCTGCGCGACGAAATACCCGCCCGCGGGTCGCTTCACCTACTCCGCGATCGGAAACTCGTTCACCTCGTGCGAGTTCGCCGAGGAGCTCCGCAAGGCCTACGGCGAGGGCTCCGACGCCGACGGCACCCGTCAGGTCACCGCGTTCAGCCCCGCAAGGCAGCAGGACTACACCATGGACTGCGTCACCCGCGACGGCTTGGTCACCTGCACCGGCGGGGAGAGCGCGATCGTCTACATCTACTGAACGCCGCGAAAACGCTTGGCCCACGCCGTCACGGCCGCCGCCACCTGGGCTTCACGGGGGTCGTCCTGCCATCCGCGGCTCGGCGGGGCAAGATAGCGGCCATGCGCATCGGAGTCTTGACCGGAGGCGGAGACTGCCCTGGACTGAACGCCGTCATTCGTGCCGTCGTTCGCACCGCGAACGGCCGCTACAACGACGCGATCGTCGGGTTCGAGGACGGTTGGCGCGGCTTACTGGAGGATCGCAAGATCCACATCCACAACGACGACCGCACCGACCGCCTGCTCGCCAAGGGCGGCACCATCCTCGGCACCGCCCGCACCAACCCCGACGTGCTGCGCGCCGGGCTCGGCCGGATCAAGCAGACCCTCGACGACAACGGCATCGACGCGCTCATCCCGATCGGCGGCGAGGGCACGCTCACCGCGGCGAGCTGGCTGTCCGACGAGGGCGTGCCGGTCGTCGGCGTGCCGAAGACCATCGACAACGACATCGACTGCACCGACGTCACTTTCGGCCACGACACCGCGCTGAGCATCGCCAGCGAGGCGATCGACCGGCTGCACACCACCGCGGAGTCGCATCAGCGCGTGATGCTGGTCGAGGTGATGGGCAGGCACGCGGGCTGGATCGCGGTGAACGCGGGCATGGCGGCCGGCGCGCACCTGACCCTGGTGCCCGAGGTGCCCTTCGACGTGGACGAGGTGTGCACCATGATCAAGCGCCGCTTCCAGCGCGGCGACAAGCACTTCATCTGCGTGGTCGCCGAGGGCTCGCACCCCGCGGAGGGCTCCGGGTTCACGCTGCGCGCGGGCGGCATCGACGAGTTCGGGCACGAACGGTTCACCGGGGTCGCCCAGCAGCTCGGCGCGGAGATCGAACGCCGCATCGGCAAGGAGGTGCGCACCACGGTGCTCGGCCACGTGCAGCGCGGCGGCAGCCCCACGCCGTACGACCGGGTGCTCGCCACCAGGTTCGGCCTGCACGCCGCCGAGGCGGTGCACGCGGGCCAGTTCGGGCAGATGGTCGCCCTGCACGGCGCCGACATCGACCTCGTCCCGCTGGCGGAGGCGACCAAGCAGCTCAAGCGGGTGCCTGCCGAGCGTTACCGCGAGGCCGAGGCGTTCTTCGGCTGAGTTGCCAAGGGGGACAGTCGATCAGCGCGGGCCCGGCGGTGTGTCCGGGCCCGCCGGGTTAGGCTGGCGGGCATGGCCGACCTGACCGTGAACGATCTGCCGGACGCCGACCTCACCGTGCTGCGGCGGCGAGCCCGCGCCGCCGGGCTGCCGCTGCTGGGCTACCTCCGCGCGGAACTGATCGCGCTGGCCCGCGCCCGCTGCGCCGACGATACGATCGTGGAGTTCCTGGAGGCCGAGGGTCGCGAGTTCATCCCCGAGATCGACGCCGCCGCCGTCGCCCTGCTCGACGTCTACGACCTGCCCGCCGACGCCCTCGCCGCCTTCGGCCGCCGCGCCTACGCCACCGGTCAGCCCCTCGGCGACTACGTGCGCCGCAGCCTCATCAGCTCCGCCCGCCGCAGCACCTTCGACGACGCGATGCTGGAGTTCCAGGAGGTTCAGGACCGTGACCCGAGCCTGAACCTCGATGTGGAGGCCGTCGCCGCGTCGGTCCGCTACGCGCGCGGCGAGTAAGGGGTTCCCGCGGCGGAGGGGAGCTGTCACCGGCGCTCGGTACTGTTGAATCATGCGTACTGGCCGGGTGATCGCGTCGATTCTCTTCGTTGTCGGGGTGTTGGTCGCGGGGTGCTCGTCGGACACGAACCCGCCCGAGCCGACGACCGGCGACTGGCACGGGGCGATCGAGGTGCCCGGTCAGCCGATCGAGGTCGGGGTGACGTTCACCGGCGACGGCACGGCCACCATCGATATCCCGATCCAAGGATTGTCGGGCGCCAAGCTGAAAGACGTGCAGTCCGACCGCGCGGGCGTCTCGTTCGCGATTCCCGATGTTCCCGGCGACCCGAAGTTCCACGGAATCTACGACCAGGGCGCCGACCGGATCGCGGGCGACTTCGTCCAGAGCGGACACACTTTCAAGCTGTCGCTCCAGCGCGGCAAGGTCGCCCCGCTCAACCGCCCGCAGACGCCGCAGGCGCCGTTCCCGTACAAATCCGAGGACGTCACCTATCGCAGCGGCGACATCACCGTCGCGGGCACGCTCACCAAGCCGGAGGGCAGCGGCCCGTTCCCCGCGGTCCTGCTCATCACGGGTAGCGGCCCGCAGGATCGCAACGAGGAACTGTTCGGCCACAAGCCTTTTCTGCTTGTCGCGGACACGTTGACCAGGGCGGGCTACGCCGTCCTGCGCACCGATGACCGCGGCGTCGGCGGGACCGGCGGCAAGCTGAACGACGCGAACTACACCGATCTGGCCAACGACGCCGCGGCGGGCGTCGGTTTCCTGCGCGGGCGCCCCGACATCGACCCGGCGCGCGTCGGGCTGTTCGGCCACAGCGAGGGCGGCTACCTCGCGCCGCTGGTCGCCTCCCGCCCCGACAGCGGCGTCGCGTTCGCCATCCTGATGGCCGGACCCGGCGTGCCCGGCGCGGACGTGCTCGTCGAGCAGACCCGGCTGATCGCCGCCGCGGGCGGCGCGCCCGCCGAGGTGGTGGACACCAAGGTGCGCGAAACCGCCGCGGTGGCAGCCCTTTTGCGGGTCGGCGACGTGGCGGGCGCGAAGGAGCTGGTGCGCAAGCAGAACGAGGCGAAGCCCGCCGACCAGCGCACCTCCGACGCCGAGGTCGACGCGACGATCACGCCGTACCTGGCCGCGCTCGTCGCCTACGATCCGGCGCCCGCGCTGTCGGCCCTGCGCATTCCCGTGCTGGCGTTCTACGGCGGCAGCGATCTGCAGGTGCCTGCCGCGCAGAGTGAGCAGCCGATGCGCGACCATCTCGCGGCCGACCCCGATGCCACGGTCCACGTCTTCCCTGGCCTGAACCATTTGATGCAGCCCGCCAAGACTGGATTGCCTACCGAGTACGCCAAGATCGAGACGACCATCTCGCCCGACGTCTTGACCTACGTCACCGGCTGGTTGACCCAGCGCATCCAACCGAAGTAAGTAGGTTAAGCCCGTGTGGTGCTGTCGAACGGCTTACATAGAATGTTCGGCATGAGCGAGCGCAGCGAGCGAAAATTGGGCACAGCCACCTGTGTGGTCATGGCGGAGCCGAGCGCTAGCGAGGCGGAGGCATGAGCACACCCACACTCGATCTGATGGACTACTCCGATGTCATCGCGCGGTTCGAGCCGGTGCTCGGCCTGGAGGTCCACGTCGAGCTGTCCACCGCGACCAAGATGTTCTGCGGCTGCCCGACCGAGTTCGGCGCCGAGCCGAACACTCAGGTGTGCCCGGTGTGCCTCGGCCTGCCCGGCGCGCTGCCGGTGGTCA
Source organism: Nocardia tenerifensis NBRC 101015 (assembly GCF_000308715.1). GTDB lineage: Bacteria > Actinomycetota > Actinomycetes > Mycobacteriales > Mycobacteriaceae > Nocardia > Nocardia tenerifensis. Next base: position 43,458 of record NZ_BAGH01000298.1, on the reverse strand, counting down.
ACGAGAAGGGTGTGGAGTCGGCGATCCGGATCGGGCTCGCGCTGAACTGCTCGATCACCCCGTGGGGCCGGTTCGCCCGGAAGAACTATTTCTACCCGGATCAGCCGAAGAACTACCAGATCAGCCAGTACGACGAGCCGATCGCCACGAACGGCCACCTCGACGTGCTGCTCGATGACGGCAGCACCTTCCGGGTGGAGATCGAGCGCGCGCACATGGAGGAGGACACCGGCAAGTCGACCCACGTCGGCGGCGCGACCGGCCGGATCCACGGCGCCAGCCACTCGCTGCTCGACTACAACCGGGCGGGCGTGCCGCTGGTCGAGATCGTCACCAAGCCGATCACCGGCGCGGGTGAGCGCGCGCCCGAGGTGGCCCGTGCGTACGTGACCGCGCTGCGCGAAGTGCTCAAGTCGCTCAACGTGTCCGACGTGAAGATGGAGCAGGGCTCGCTGCGCTGCGACGCCAACGTGTCGCTGATGCCGATCGGCGCGAAGGAGTTCGGCACCCGCACCGAGACCAAGAACGTGAACTCGCTGCGCAGCGTCGAGGTCGCCGTCCGCTTCGAGATGCGCCGCCAGGCCGCCGTCCTCGCGAGCGGCGGCACCATCGTGCAGGAGACCAGGCACTTCCACGAGACCGACGGCACCACCTCGCCGGGCCGGGTCAAGGAGACCTCCGAGGACTACCGCTACTTCCCCGAGCCCGACCTGGAACCCGTTGCGCCGGAGGCGGACTGGGTGGAGCGGTTGCGCGAGACCATCCCCGAGTACCCGTGGCTGCGCCGGGCCCGCATCCAGTCCGACTGGGGCCTGTCCGACGAGGTGATGCGCGACCTGGTCAACGCGGGCGCGCTCGATCTCATCATCGCCACCGTCGACGCGGGCGCCCCCGCCAACGAGGCCCGTTCCTGGTGGGTCGCCTACCTCACCGAGAAGGCCAAGGAGCGCGAGGTTTCCCTGGAGGACCTGCCGATCACGCCCGCCCAGGTCGCCGAGGTGATCAACCTGGTCGAGGCGAAGACGGTGAACAACAAGGTCGCCAAGCAGGTCGTGGACTTCGTGCTGGCCGGCGAGGGCGAGCCGGCCCAGATCGTCGAGTCCAAGGGCCTCGGCATGGTCAGCGACGACAGCGCGCTGCAGGCCGAGGTCGAGAAGGCGCTCGCCGCCAACCCGGACATCGCCGAGAAGATCCGTTCCGGCAAGGTCCAGGCCGCGGGCAAGATCGTCGGCGACGTCATGAAGGCCACCCGCGGTCAGGCCGACGCGGCGCGTGTTCGCGAGCTCGTGCTCGCGGCGTGTAGCTGAGTTTCCTTCGGGCACAACCGAAAACGTGAACGGCCGACTCCTGGGAGTCGGCCGTTCACGTTCACCCGGAGGTTAGTCCGGCCCGTTCCCACCGGCCTGCGGCGGCGGGATGCGCACCACCCGATCGTCATTCGGCCCCGGCTGGCCGTCGGTCTTGTTGACGGTGCCCACCCAGATCGTGCCGTCCGCGCCCACCGTGGCGCCGCCGAGTTGCCCGTACTTGTCCTGCGCGATCATGGTCGGGGCGGAGGTGACCGCATGCGTCGTCGGGTCGGCGGCCGCGATGGCGAGGGCCTTGGCCTTGGTCAGCGAGATCGCGACGCCGTCGGACGCGGCGGCGCAGCCCGCGACGCCGGGACGGTCCGGCCAGGTCCACGCCGTGGTCACCGCGCCGTCCGCGCCCATCCGCTGCAGCCGGTCCTCGACGGCGGTGCGGTCGGTGATCCAGACGCTGTCCTTGCTGTCGCGGCAGACGTCGCCCGCGACGCCGATCCCGGACAGCGCGACCTCCGCGGTGGCGCCGGGCGCGGGGGAGTTCACCCGCAGCAGCTTGCCCGCCAGCGAGGACGGGGAGGCGGCGTTGCCCGGGTTGCCCGCGTCGCCCGTCAGCACCAGCATCTGGTTCGGCGTGGCGAACTCGATGGCGCCGTGATTTCCGGTGGGGCCCTTGGGGATTCCGGTCAGAATGTCCTTGGGCGGACCGCCGCCGGGCGCGATGCGGATCACGCGATTGTCGCTGGGGGTGGTGATGTAGGCGTAGATCAGCCCGTCGTCCTGGTAGGTCGGCGACAGCACGAGGTCGCTGAGGCCGCCGTCGCCGGAGCCGTCGACGTCCACCCGTGCGAACTCCGTCGGCTCCGTCTCCGGCGCGACCTCGAGGATGCGCCCGGTGCGGCGCTCGGCGACCAGCGCGCTGTCGCCGATCGAGACGAGTCCGCCCGTGGTGTCCAGGCAAGTGGCCACCACCGCGGGGTCCGGGTCGATGCACGGCCCGCTGGGTCTGGTCGTCGACGTCGGCGACTGCGACGGCTTCTTCGGGTCGATGTTCGCCCCGTGCAGCGTCGGTTCCGGCGTGAACGGGCTCGACGCCGAATCGTCGAACCGCGCACACCCGGTCATCAGCACGGACCCGAGCGCCAGGCTCACCGCAACGCGGCCAACGACAACCAACCTCATAGGTCAGACGTTACGGAAAACCCTGCGCCCGCGCCGCCCCGCCCCACCGATCGCCGCCGACATGTGCTGGTGAGCCGGTTCGCGTGCCCGCCCGGCCGCGAAACCGGTCGGCCGCGCCGTGGTGTCCGCGGCCCGCTGAGCGGCCGCGCAGCATAGGGTATTGGCCGTGACCGACAAGCCGAAAGACACATCCGACTCCTCGGCGGCGCAGCGTTCCGCGCCGTCCACGGCCGAGCAGTCGGCGGTGTCGTCCACCGGTCGAGGCGTGACCAGTCCCTTCGATTCGCCGACCGAGCAGTTTCCCAAGTTGACCAAGGATTTACCGCACACCGACGACGAGCTCGGCCTCGATCCGCAGGTCCCGTCGGTCGGCGAGGACGGCCCGGAGGCGCCGCCGACCTACGCCTACGCCAGCATCCCGCCCGCCGCGAACGCGCCGAACGACACCGGCCGGCTGCGCCGCCGCAACGGCGAGAGCCGCCGGGGCACACTGGATCTCGGCCTGTTCCTGCTGCGGCTGATCGTCGGCGGCACCTTCCTGTACCACGGCCTGCAGAAGTTGACGGGCTGGTTCCACGGCCCCGGTCTCGACGGCACCCGCGACATGATGGACAGCGGCGGCTGGGACCATCCGACGCTGTCGGCCATCCTGGTCACCATCGGCGAGGTCGGCGGCGGCGCACTGCTCGTGCTCGGGCTCGCCACCCCGTTCGCGGCGGGCGCGGTGCTCGCGGTCATCCTCGATGCGTGGGCCTGGAAACAGGGCATGATCCCCGACTTCCAGTACAACGCGCGAGTTCCCACCGGCGTCGAACTCGAGAGCATCCTCGCGGGCATCTCCGTCGTCATCCTGCTGACCGGGCCCGGCCGCCTGTCCTTCGACCGCAATCGCGGCTGGGCCACTCGCCCGTACATCGGCTCGTTCGTGGTGCTGATCCTGGCCGTGGCCGCCGCGGTGGGGGCCTACTGGTACCTCCACGGCGGCAATCCCTTCGTCGGTATCGGCTAGCCGCGAATCCCCGAAAAGCAAAGGCCCCCTCGATGATTCGAGGGGGCCTGAGTTTTGCCTTGGGTGAGAACGTCTTTCGCCGTTACGGAACGCGGCGAACAGCGCCCTTGTCGGCCGAGGTGGCCAGCGCGGCGTAGGCGCGCAACGCCGTGGTGACCGGCCGCTCGCGGTTGACCGGCTGCCAAGGACGTTCGGAGGCCTCCATTTTCGCGCGGCGCTCGGCGAGGACGGCGTCGTCGACGAGCACCTCGAGCGCGCGGGTGCCCACGTCGATGCGGATGCGGTCGCCATTCTCGATCAGGCCGATCGCGCCGCCGCTGGCCGCCTCGGGTGAGATGTGGCCGATGGACAGGCCCGAGGTGCCGCCGGAGAAGCGGCCGTCGGTGATCAGCGCGCACTCCTTGCCGAGGCCCGCGCCCTTCAGGAATGCGGTGGGGTGCAACATCTCCTGCATGCCGGGGCCGCCCGCGGGGCCCTCGTAGCGCACGACGAGCACGTCGCCCGGCTTGATCTTCTTGCCGAGGATGGCCGACACGGCCTCCTCCTGGGACTCCACGACGAGCGCGGGGCCCTCGAATGTGAACAGCTCCTCGTCGATGCCCGCGGTCTTGAGCACCGCGCCGTCGGGAGCGATGTTGCCGCGCAACACGACCAGCCCGCCCTCGCTGGTGTAGGCGTGCTCGAAGTCGCGGATGCACCCGCCCTCGGCGTCGGTGTCGAGCGAGGACCAGCGGTTCTCGGTGGAGAACGGCTCGACCGTGCGCACGCCGCCCGGCGCGGCGTGGAACAGCTCGAGCGCCTCGTCGGAAGCCTTGCCGGAGCGGATATCCCAGGTGTCGAGCCACTCGTCGAAGCCGCGCGTGTGCACGGTGGTCACGTCGGTCTCCAGCAGACCAGCGCGGCGCAGCTCGCCGAGGATGGCCGGGATGCCGCCGGCCCGGTGCACGTCCTCCATGTGGTAATCGGAGTTGGGCGAGACCTTCGACAGCGTCGGCACCCGGCGGCTGGTCTCCTCGATGGTGTGCAGATCGAAGTCGATCTCGCCCTCCTGCGCGGCGGCGAGGGTGTGCAGCACGGTGTTGGTCGAGCCGCCCATCGCCACGTCGAGCGCCATCGCGTTGCGGAAAGCCTTGGCGTTGGCGACATTACGCGGCAGCACGGACGCGTCGTCCTCGCGGTACCAGCGGTTGGCGATGTCGACGACCACGGTGCCCGCGCGCTCGAACAGCGCCCGCCGCGCGGCGTGGGTGGCCAGCGTGGAACCGTTGCCCGGCAACGCGAGTCCGAGCGCCTCGGTGAGGCAGTTCATCGAGTTGGCGGTGAACATGCCCGAGCACGAGCCGCACGTCGGACAGGCGGACCGCTCGACCTCCTGCAAACCCTCTTCGGACACAGCCTGATTCGCGCTCGCGGAGATCGCGGTGATCAGGTCGGTCGGCGCCTGCGCGACGCCGCCGACGACCACGGCCTTGCCTGCCTCCATCGGGCCGCCGGAGACGAACACCGCCGGAATGTTCAGTCGCAGCGCGGCATTGAGCATGCCGGGGGTGATCTTGTCGCAGTTGGAGATGCACACCAGCGCGTCGGCGGTGTGCGCGTTCACCATGTACTCCACCGAGTCCGCGATGATCTCGCGCGAGGGCAGCGAGTAGAGCATGCCGCCGTGGCCCATCGCGATGCCGTCGTCGACGGCGATGGTGTGGAACTCCCTGGGCACGCCGCCCGCCGCGCGCACCGCCTCGGCGACGATCTCGCCGACGTTCTTCAAGTGCACGTGGCCGGGCACGAACTGGGTGTACGAGTTCGCGATGGCGACGATCGGCTTGCCGAAGTCGGAGTCGGTCATGCCGGTGGCGCGCCAGAGCGCGCGGGCGCCCGCGGCATTGCGGCCGATGGTGGTGGTGCGTGAACGAAGCGGTGGCATTGAGGATCCTCGATCTGGGTCGCGGGGGCTGGGGTGCGACTGCGCAGAGTGTGGCTCGGCGGCCGCTCCACGGTACTCCCGCGGGGGTGTCGGCCATCTGCCGGTCAGGGCGGCTCGTGGCCGTCGGCCTGGTCGGTGCTCGGTGTCAGTCCGTGCCGGTGTCGCCGCGAAGGGTGTTCGTCGGCGCTGACGGTGTCGCCGGAGTTGCCGGGTGCGTCGGGCTGCGGTGTGCGAGCCGGGGATCGGTCCTCCCGGCCTGCTCGCCGCATCGCCGACAACATCGTACCGTCGGGAAATGTTCCTGATCGTCGCGGGAACCTGCGGGGGGCGAGTTACTCCGCGCCGTTCTTGCGGGCGTCGCTCTCGCGCTTGTCTGCGTCTTTGCCGGAGTCGGATGTGTCCGCGCCGCCGTCGGTTTCGACGGCTGCCGCGGTCGCATCGTCCGACGCCGCGACCGTATCGGCTGACACTGCACCCGCATCGGCTGATGTCGAGCCCGTCTCGCCGGACGAGCCCGCGTCGGCCGACGTCGAACTCGGGTCGGTCCGTGTCGAACCTGCATCAGCCGACGTCGAGCCGGCCTCGGCGGGCGGCACCGCGTACGGATTCGGAATCCGCCCCTGCGACGCCACCGCGAGATCACGCACCCGGTCATAGCTCACCGCAGGCAGTTTCACCTCGGTGCCGTCGATCAGATCGGCCCGCACGTATCCACGCTTCGGGATCCGCACGCCCTTCAGCTGAGACCAGTCGAGGTGTCGCGACTTGAACACCGTCCGCAGATCCAGCCCCGCCTCGGAGACCGTGGTCTGCGTCCGCAGGATCCATACGATCACCGCCACGGGGATCAGCAGCAGCCACCACAGCCCGATCGGCCAGCCCACGAACATGAAGAACACGCACATGAACAGGATGAACACGCCGAGAAAGGCCAGGCGTGGGATGCGGATCACAGTGGCGGCCGAGCCGCCACCCGTGTCCGATCCCGCGGGCGCGGTGTGGGACGATTTAGCCGGTGGCACGGACTGATGCGGTGATGACACACCACCATCCTCGCATCCTGGTGAAGGACCCAAGCAGCCGCACTATCCCACATAATGGGACCTGTTTGACTCTTCGGCTCACGCACACATACCGTCATGCGCGTGAATCGAAACGAGCTTCTCGTAATCGGCCGGCGCGTCCAGCGTTGAGCCTGACTATCTGAGTCGAATACGTCAGCTCGCGTTGCGACGCGCCACCCTCGAACAGCCATGCGCTGTCGGGGGCTTTTTTGTGTTCGGGTGAATATCCGTACGTGGCGAGTCGCAAGACACCGCATGCCAGATACAAATCCGGGGTCAGAACGACAAGCAGTTAGGAACCAAGACGGTGAGTGCACCAACCGCACGGCCCGGGCCCTCGGCCCGCAGGCCCGCGCCCTCGGCCAATCAGCCGACGGCGCCCGCTGGCAGCTCGACCACGTCGGCCAACCGCCGCCAACTCCCGCCCGAGCGGGTCACCGGCGCGCAGTCGGTCGTCCGCACGCTCGAGGAGCTCGGCGTCGACACCGTATTCGGCATTCCCGGCGGCGCGATTCTTCCGGTGTACGACCCGTTGTTCGACTCGACCAAGGTGCGCCACGTGCTGGTCCGGCACGAGCAGGGCGCGGGTCACGCCGCGACCGGCTACGCCCAGGCCACCGGCAAGGTCGGCGTCTGCATGGCGACCTCGGGCCCCGGCGCGACCAACCTGGTCACCCCGATCGCCGACGCGCAGATGGACTCGGTGCCGATCGTCGCGATCACCGGCCAGGTCGGCCGCGGACTGATCGGCACGGACGCCTTCCAGGAGGCGGACATCTCCGGCATCACCATGCCGATCACCAAGCACAACTTCCTCATCACCGAGGGCATCGACATCCCGCGGATCATCGCCGAGGCGTTCTACCTGGCCTCCAGTGGTCGGCCGGGCGCGGTGCTCGTCGACATCCCGAAGGATGTGCTGCAGACGCAGACGACCTTCAGCTGGCCGCCGGAGATGCGCCTGCCCGGCTACCGTCCGGTGACCAAGCCGCACGGCAAGCAGGTGCGCGAGGCCGCGCGGATGATCTTGGAAGCCAAGTCGCCCGTCCTCTACGTCGGCGGCGGCGTGATCAAGGCCGACGCCTCGCCCGAGCTGCTCGAGCTGGCCGAGCTGACCGGCATCCCCGTGGTCACCACGCTGATGGCGCGCGGCGCGTTCCCGGACAGCCACGCCCTGAACATGGGCATGCCCGGCATGCACGGCACCGTGGGAGCCGTTGCCGCGCTGCAACGTTCGGACCTGCTGATCACCCTCGGCGCGCGCTTCGACGACCGGGTGACCGGCCAGCTCGACTCCTTCGCGCCCGACGCCAGGGTCATCCACGCCGACATCGACCCCGCCGAGATCGGCAAGAACCGGCACGCCGACGTGCCGATCGTGGGCGACTGCCGCGAGGTGATCATCGAGCTGATCGAGACGCTCAAGGCCGAGCCGACCGCGCAGGCGGCTCCCGCCCCGCTGCTCAAGCTCACCGAGTGGTGGAAATACCTCGACGGCGTCCGCGAGAGCTACCCGCTCGGCTGGACCACGCCGAGCGACGGTTCGCTCTCGCCCGAGTACGTCATCGAGGCGCTCGGCCGCCTGGCCGGACCTGACGCCATCTACTGCGCCGGCGTCGGACAGCACCAGATGTGGGCCGCGCAGTTCGTCAAGTACGAGAAGCCGCGCACCTGGCTGAACTCCGGCGGCCTCGGCACCATGGGCTACGCCGTTCCGGCCGCCATGGGCGCCAAGATGGGCAAGCCCGACAAAGAGGTGTGGGCGGTCGACGGCGACGGCTGCTTCCAGATGACCAACCAGGAGCTGGCCACCTGCGCCGTCGAGGGCGTGCCGATCAAGGTCGCGCTGATCAACAACGGCAACCTTGGCATGGTCCGCCAGTGGCAGACGCTGTTCTACGAGGAGCGCTACTCCAACACCGATCTCGGCACGCACACCCTGCGCATCCCCGATTTCGTGAAACTCGCCGAGGCGCTGGGCTGCGTCGGCATCCGGGTGGAGCGCGAGGAGGACGTCGAGGACGCGATCCGGCAGGCGCAGTCCATCAACGACCGCCCCGTGGTGATCGACTTCATCGTCGGCAAGGACGCCCAGGTGTGGCCCATGGTCGCCGCGGGCACCAGCAACGACGAGATCATGGCCGCCCGCGGCATCCGCCCGCTGTTCGACGACGACGAGCAGGCCGCCGAGCCTGCGGTTATCCACGAGGCGATGTCGCATGAGAAGAACAAGGTGAGCGAATGAGTACTACGCACACGCTCAGCGTGCTTGTCGAGGACAAGCCTGGCGTGCTCGCGCGGGTGGCGGCGTTGTTCTCGCGGCGCGGCTTCAATATCGAGTCGCTCGCCGTCGGCGGCACTGAGATTCCGGAGATCTCCCGGATGACCATCGTCGTCACCGTGGAGGACCTGCCGCTCGAGCAGGTCACCAAGCAGCTCAACAAGCTGGTGAACGTCATCAAGATCGTCGAGCAGGACTCCGACTCCTCGGTGGCCCGCGAGCTGATCCTGGTGAAGGTCCGCGCCGACGCCAGCGTGCGGACCCAGGTGATCGAGGCGGTTACGCTCTTCCGGGCGAAGGTGATCGACGTCTCCCCGGACGCGCTCACCGTCGAGGCGACCGGAACGCGGTCCAAGCTCGACGCGCTGCTGCGCATGCTCGAGCCGTACGGAATCCGGGAGATCGTGCAGTCCGGTGTGGTGGCCGTCGGTCGCGGGCCGAAGTCGATCACGGCGACGCGCTGAACGGCCGCTGAAAGAAGCGGAAAAACAACACAATTCAACACTCGCGCCAGCGGGTGTTTCCCCGCCCCAGGCGGGGATGATCCTCCAGAAGGGAACCAACCAGTGGCAGTCGAGATGTTCTACGACGACGACGCCGACCTGTCGATCATCCAGGGCCGCAAGGTCGCTGTCATCGGCTACGGCAGCCAGGGCCACGCGCACTCGCTGAGCCTGCGCGACTCCGGCGTCGAGGTCCGGGTCGGCCTCGCGGAGGGTTCGAAGTCGCGGCCGAAGGCCGAGGAGGCCGGCCTGACCGTCGGCACGCCGGCCGAGGTCTCGGCGTGGGCCGACGTCATCATGGTGCTCGCCCCCGACACCGCGCAGGCGTCGATCTTCACCAACGACATCGAGCCCAACCTGAAGGACGGCGACGCGCTGTTCTTCGGCCACGGCCTCAACATCCACTTCGGCCTGATCAAGGCGCCGGAGTTCATCACCGTCGCGATGGTCGCGCCGAAGGGCCCCGGCCACCTGGTCCGTCGTCAGTTCGTCGACGGCAAGGGCGTGCCCGCGCTGATCGCGGTCGACCAGGATCCGAAGGGCGAGGGCCAGGCGCTCGCGCTGTCCTACGCGAAGGCGATCGGCGGCGCCCGCGCCGGCGTCATCAAGACCACCTTCAAGGAGGAGACCGAGACCGACCTGTTCGGTGAGCAGGCCGTGCTCTGCGGCGGCACCGAAGAGCTGGTCAAGACCGGTTTCGAGGTCATGGTCGAGGCCGGTTACGCGCCGGAGATGGCGTACTTCGAGGTGCTGCACGAGCTCAAGCTCATCGTGGACCTGATGTACGAGGGCGGCATCGCCCGGATGAACTACTCGGTCTCCGACACCGCCGAGTTCGGCGGCTACCTGTCGGGCCCGCGGGTCATCGACGCCGACACCAAGAAGCGCATGCAGGACATCCTCAAGGACATCCAGGACGGCACCTTCGTCAAGCGCCTCGTCGCCAACGTCGAGGGCGGCAACAAGGAGCTCGAGGGTCTGCGCAAGCAGAACGCCGAGCACCCGATCGAGGTCACCGGCGCCAAGCTGCGCGGGCTGATGAGCTGGGTCGACCGGCCGATCACCGAAACCGCCTGAGTTCTATAGGCTTTGACGGCCCGGCACCCTTCGGTGCCGGGCCGTCGTCGTCAGCTGATGTGGCCGGCCGGGGGGATCGGGCGGGGCTGGTTGTTCGGGTTCAAGGGGTTGTTCGGGTTCAGCGGGCTGGCGGGATTGCCCGGGTTGTTGAGGTTGCGCGGATCGTTGAGGCTGCTCGAATTGTTCGGGTTGAGCGGGCTATTGGGATTCATCGGGTTGTTCGGGCTGTGTGCCCAGCGGATCGCGTTACACGCCCGCTGTAGTTCGGCGTTGTCCCGCTGGTCCGGGTTGTCGCACTGATCGAGCGGGAGCTCGCTGAGCTCGGTGGCCATCGCGGCCGGAGCGATCGCGACGGCCGGCGCCGCGACCAACGCGCCCGCGAGTGCCAGTCGGGCCAGCAGGCGGCGGGAACTCGTCGTCGAGAGCATCATGAAATCTTCCTGTTCTGAGTAGTCTTCGCCTATGACGTCACTCGCCGCCGCCGAGGTCATCGCGTTCGCGCCGTCGACGGATCTGGCGCGATCGCGCCGGTTCTTCGGCGAGGTGCTCGGACTGGAGATCGTCGAGGTGACGCCGTTCGCGTGCGTGGTGCGCAACGGAGGGGCCATGATTCGGGTCACCGCGGTGGACACGCTTGTCCCGCAACCGTTCACGGTGCTCGGGTGGGCGGTCGCCGATATCGCGGCGTCGGTGGTCGAACTCGTCTCGCGCGGAGTGGAATTCCTTCGGTATGCCGGAATGGAACAGGATGACAACGGGGTATGGACCACGCCCGGTGGGGACAAGGTGGCGTGGTTCAGTGATCCGGACGGAAATGTGTTGTCACTGACCGAGTTCGTCGGCTGAGTGTGACGGCCCGGCCCCGGTGCGGAGCCGGGCCGTTCGGGCTAGCTGCTGCCGAAGAGTCCGTGCGGCCGGTTGTGGCGGAACTGCCAGAACAGGTCCTGGTCGTGGCCGAACGGGCCGTTGTTGCAGCGCCAGTTCTCGAAGGGGCCGAAGTCGCAGTCGCGATTGTGGTGCGGGTGATGCCGGACCTCGGTGACGCCCGGCACGGCGACACTCGCGTCGGCCGAGGCGGGAATCGCCAACGCGGTCAACGGAACCGCGACGATCGCACCGGCGACAGCCACGCGGGCCAGCGCGCGGCGCGACGTCGTGGACTTGGTTGTGGAGAACAACATGGATCCTTTCACTCTGCGGTGAACTGCTCGTTCACCATCCCCCGCTGCGGTCTGCCCGCGGTGCGGCGCACGCTGCGGACAGGTCGGGATCGGTTGTGCCGCCGCTGCTTCGCGCTCGGCGAACCCGGTGCGGCACCGACTGCACGGTCTCACTCTCGCGCATTTCGGGTGAAAGGTCACGGGTGCTGGCACGGCTGGAGAGAATTTCAGTCTGAGGTATTAGGGGTTGACCCCGATGAACCCTCAGACGCTTGTCAGCCGACCTTGCGCGACCCGCCCTCGACGTTGTCGGGATCGATATGCCAGCTTCGCACCCACCGGGGGTGGACGCGAATGATGTCGTGCGAGAACCACTCCGGCGACACCGGTGGAACCTCGACCGTCAGCGTCTCCACCACACCGCGGATCTCCACTCCGCGCCCCCACCCCGGCTTCAGCTGTGCGGGATCGTCGGGCGTCATGTCATCGATCAGCAGGCTGACCTTGGGATTGCCGAGAATGTTGCGATAGCGCTGGGAGGCGGCATGATTGGGCCCGCCGATATCGATCGTGTCGTCGTCGTTGAGCCGGAAGCCGAGGGCGACGATCTGCGGCGCGCCCGCGGCGGACACGGTGGCCAGCCTGGCGAGTCGCTGTCCGGACAGGTAGCCGCGTTCGGCGTCGGTGAAGATCATGGGTCGACCGTAGAACCTCGAGTGCGGTTCAGTTCAAGCGCGCGTTCTAGACTGTTACTGATGAGTAAGTTCTTCGGCTCCGTAGACGAGGTGACCCCGCGGCTCACCGAGGCCGGGTATCTCCCGTCCCTCGACATCGCCACCGCCGTCTTCCTCGCCGACCACCTCGGCAAACCCCTCCTCATCGAGGGTCCCGCGGGCGTCGGCAAGACGGAGCTGGCCAAGGCCGTCGCCGCCGCGACATCCGCCGACCTCGTCCGCCTGCAGTGCTACGAAGGCATCGACGAGGCCCGCGCCCTCTACGAGTGGAACCACGCCAAGCAACTGCTCCGCATCACCACCGAGCGCGAGCGCTGGGACGACACCCGCGACCACGTCTTCACCGAGGAGTTCCTCCTCGCCCGCCCGCTGCTCGCCGCCATCCGCAACCCGATCCCCACCGTCCTGCTCATCGATGAACTCGACAAGGCCGACGTCGAGCTGGAGGGTCTGCTGCTCGAGGTACTCGGCGACTACCAGGTGAGCATCCCCGAACTCGGCACCGTCACCGCCGTCCGCAAGCCCTTCGTCATCGTCACCTCCAACGCCAACCGCGAACTCTCCGAAGCATTGAAGCGTCGCTGCCTCTATCTCCACATCGACTATCCGACAGTCGAATTGGAGCGAGCCATCGTGCGCATGAAGGTCCCCGAGTTGGACGAAGCGCTGGGCGAGCCCATGGTGCGGATCGTCGGCGCGCTGCGCCAACTCCCGCTCCGCAAAGCGCCCTCCATCGCCGAAACCATCGACTGGGCAAAGACTCTCGTCGCTCTCGGTACTCGCACCTTGAGCGGCGGTGTGGTCCGCTCGACGCTCGGCGTACTGCTGAAATACCAAGCGGACCACCGCATTGCGGCCGAACGTTTGTCGTTGGACGCCGATGAGGGAACGGCGAAGTGAGTCGGCCGTCGGTGACTGTCGCCTATTGCCCCACTGTCGAGCGGTTGGCCTCTACCGAGGCGGCGCGATGACGTCCACGCGCCGCGACTCAACCCTTCCCCGGCAACCTGCCGACTCGATGACCGACCGTCTCGTCGAGTTCGTCGGCCTCCTGCGCGACCACGGCATCGCCGCCGGCCCCAGCGAAACCCTCGACGCCGCATCGGCCATGCTCGCCCTCGGCCTGTCCGACCGTGCCCGCCTGCGCTCCGGAATGGCCGCCTGCCTGCTGCGCCGCAATGGCCAACGCGCCGTCTTCAACCAACTCTTCGATCTCTACTTCCTGACCGTCGAGCAGCCGCCCGCAGCTACGGAATCCGTTGAGTCGCTGCGTGATCGCCTGACCGCCGCCCTCACCGAGGATGACCCCACCACCGCCGACCTCGCCCGCCAAGCCCTGACCCAACTCGGCGCCTACGGGGGAGCGGGCACCGGCCGATCCGAGACGCCCGTGACCACCGCTTCCGGCGCAGGCTGGTCCGCCTACCAAACCATGAAAGCCCTACGCCCAGAAGAACTCATCGAGCGGATCGCGGTCGGCCCCACCGAACTCGACACCGCCGTCCGCACCATCGAAGCCAACCGCCGCCTCACCGAATTCCGCACCGCCGTCCAAACCGAGGCCCGCCTGCGCTCCGCCCAACTCCGCGGCACCGAGTACATCGCCCGCCGCGGCGTCCAATCCAGCCCCGACCAGATCGACTTCCTCGGCGCCCGCGAACAGGACCTAGCCGAAATGCGCCGCCTCGTCCACCCTTTGGCCCGCAAACTGGCCACCCGCCTAGCAGCCCGCCGCCGCAAATCCGTCCGCGGCCACATCGACATGCGCCGCACCCTCCGCCGCTCCATGGCCACCGGCGGCGTCCCCATCGCCCCCGTCCTCCGCGCCCGCAAACACGGCCGCCCCGACCTGGTAGTCCTGGCCGACCTCTCCGGCTCCGTAACCGGCTTCGCCGAATTCACCCTCCAACTGATCCAGGCCCTCCAAGACCAGTTCACCAAGGTCCGCAGCTTCGGCTTCATAGACACCTGCGACGAAATCACCGACTTCTTCACCCCCGGCGAACCCCCGTCCCCAGGTCTGGCGGCCCGGATCGCCCGCGAGGCCAACGTCGCCCGCTACGGCAGCAGCAACTACGGCGAAGCCCTACAGGGCTTCCTCGACCATCACCTAGACGCCCTAGGCCCCCGAACCTCCCTCCTGATCCTCGGCGACGCCCGCACCAACCGCACCGACCCCAACCTCCCCGCCCTCCAAACCCTCTGCGACAGAGCCAAACACGCCTACTGGCTGAACCCCGAACCCTCCCGCTCCTGGCCCACCGGCGACTCCGCCGCCCACCTCTACGCCGAGTACGTGACGATGCACGAGTGCCGCAACGTCAAGCAACTCGCCGAGGTCGTCGGCCGATTGCTTCCGAACTGAAGATTGCTGTGTTCGGTGCAGGTACGTTTCAAATATGCTGCCTCTCTTCGGTCAACCTGACGAATCCGACCCAAGCTTCTTGTCAGATGACTCCGATCCGGCGCTCGAAGCAGTGGCCGACGAAATCCTGCAGTTGGATCCTGACGGAACGAGGTGGGGGGAGGTCTTTCGTCATACTTACGACATGATCTACAACGGCCCGGAAACCGGCCGTTTTCGCTGGTCAGAGCTGATGAAGACAGAGAAGACACACTTCGGCACCGTGTTCGAGATCAATGCGCAACGGGAGTTCGGCTTCAACGATGGTGACACCACCGACTATCGCATTGCCGGCCATCAGGTTGATGCGAAGTGGAGCCAGGACGACGGCAAGTGGATGTTGCCTCCGGAGGTGTTCGACGAGCTCGCGCTCGTCGCCACAGCCAGCGATCCGGAAGCCCAGTTCTCACTCGGACTGGTGCGCGTACGGTCTGAGTATCGCAGGGAAGGCACGAATCGAGACAAGAAGAGCGCACTGAACTCCCGCGGGCGTGACGCGGTGCGGTGGTTGTGGCGCGCCCAGCCTATGCCGGCCAGCATTCTGCTGCAGCTGCCCGACCATGTCGTTGCCGATATCTTCGACAGTCCTTTCGGAACACAGCGAGTTAACCGGCTATTCCGGTCAACCGAGGGAAAGTTGGTGCACCGCAACGCTGTTCGTACAGTCGCCCAGCAGCTCGATGACCAGAAGCGAGTGCGGGCCAGCGGGGGAGCACGGACTGCGCTCAAGCCCGAGGGTTACGTCATTCTCAGTAGCTACCACGCGCACCTGGCTGAGTTGCTCGGTGTCCCGGTTCCGGACAGCAAACACTATATTTCGGTGCGTGTTGTACCCGGTGGCGAGAAGGATGTACTGATCGGCGGCGGTCGGTGGCGGCGGGCGCAGGATGGCGAGCCGAGTTCTGCCGCTCCGGTTCTTCCCGAGCGAGGCACACGGGAAGAGTGAGGCATCACTGTTTCGATTGAGTGCTGAGTCTAGGCAGCTGAATTGTGGAACCATGTCCTGTGGGGCGCCAGGGGCCTGATGAACATGAGGCAGAATCTGAGAATCGTGTAGCTGGGCAACGTCGCTGAATTTGGTTGAAACAGTTGGTGTGGTGCGGCGATAGTCAGACCAACAACGTCTGATGGTGCAGGGGGCATCGATGAGTACATGGTGGACATACCTCGAGTGGCAGGCGCGACTCGTGAAAAGATACTTGACGCCAGGCCCTGCGCCCGCGCCGATAACACTGTTCATCGACCGTGAAGAATTGGACCGAAGCTTCGGTGCCGATCAGGAAGACCCGGCGCTCTCGCTGACACGCGCAGTTGTTTCGAAGCTCGATTTCGGACGCCCGTCCCAACTTTTCGGGCAGCTGCTGGCGGAGGCGAGCGGGGGGCCAGCATTTCAGCTTGAGCCGCCGCCGTATCTGCCGCTGCTGGCGCTCACAGTGCTTGCCGCATCGGAGATGGGACGTGACAACGAGATCTCCCCGAACGCCTACTACGCCAGGCTCGATGACCTTCTTGTGGCTGCGAACACCACAGTCGACACGAAATATGTACAAGCCAGTTTCGACGTGATACAGAGGATGTGGGAAGAACTAGCGATTTGGGTGTCGTCGCAGCCGGCGCTGGGCGTCCTGACCGCTCGGAATCATAAGCACTTCACAAAGATCGGCCACTCGACGTCGCAGGCGCTCATCAGGCGGTCCGACCGTGCGCGATTGACTTCGTTCTTTGCCGCCATAGACCTGAGGGCGGATGCAGTACCTAGCGAAGAGCAAATGTTGAGTGCATTGCGCTTCTGGTGCGCACGGGATCGAGGATTCAGCCGCCCCTTCGTCAAGGCCTTACACGACCCGGAACCAGATGGTCAGCTCCTTCCGGTTCTCATGCAGACGGCACGGACGTGGGATGGAAATGTGGTCAGCGCTAGCGGACGGCGATGGTTGCCGATTCTGTTAGGGCTCGACTTGGTTGAGTGGAGGGCTTCATGGCAGATCCGGTGGCGCCAGGGGCTACCTGAAGACTTGCTCGAGTTCACCGATGGCAGGGTGGTCCTGATCTCCGAGCCGGACTACAGCGACCTGTTCGACCTGACAGGGTCGTTGCCGCCGGTTATGGATTCCGTCGGAACCCGCTTTAAGGCGACAGGCGAAACGTCCGTCGCAATGCATAAGCCGAAGGAAGTCTACGTGCTGGTGGAGGATCCACGGGCGGCAATGTGGATCGAAGCGCAGGGCCTCGAACCTGCCGAGGAACACCTGCTGGTAGTTACTCCATCCCGCAAGGCCGAAGTCGAGTCCTTCCTGCGGGCTGCGGCAGCTATCAATCCACACGAGCGGTTACCTATGAGCTGGCTCGGGGTCGACAACAATCTGGTTCCCGGATGGTTGATCTATCGTGACTGTGTCTTCTCGAAGATCGCCTTGGAGAAGGCGATCGCTGCGATGGGCCGATCGTTGATCAGCGAACTCAGGCCGGATCATCCGCCTGTCCCGCGACTGGTGAACGGACTCAAGCTACCGGTTCCGTTTGGTCGCAGCAATACATATATCACTGGTGGCGAGCCGGATTTACTACTACCAGTCGGCGCCGAGGCCCGGTCTGTCGTAGCCTGCCTTGATGGTGAATGCACTCGGTTGCTGACCAGCGATTTTCCAATCAAACTGCGTGCCAACCAACTACTTGAGCCAGGTGAACACCGGCTAACCGTCGATGGTCATGTTCTGGTCTTCCACATCTGTGAAAGCGTACCCAATTTCGGAATGGCGCCCGCTTCCCGGGAGCCTGCTATGACCTCATGGTCGGCGAAGGTAGGCAGTGACTCGACGGTAGAGCCCGGCCTGATCGCCCGTGGTCGTCACACGGAGGTCTGGGCAGTCGACTTCCGCGGTCATGCCGAGAGAGTGGAAGAGCCCGTTGCTCCCCGGTGGTTGGAGGAATGCGGACTTGGTCCGCCGCTGAGCTATCAGCCTGTTCTCAGCAGCGACGTTGTGTTCCTAGTCAAAGTACTACGGCAACAAGTTCTTAGTATCGTGCCGGTTTCCACTCATGCTCCTGAATTCCAACATCTGGATGAGGATTCAGCGGCGTTGTGGAAACTGATTGGCCTGACCGGACCTTCGGTCCGGTGCACTTCACCGATAGCCGACTACCTCGCTGCCTGGACAACTCATGGACGCTGACATCGCGATTCGGTGGATGAGTGAGGTTCGCGGAGGACGTCTGAGCAGACTCCGAAAGGATATCCGCTGGTTCGCCGAGGACGAGTCGACGCAGGGGCGAAAGGCCGTCGATCGCTGGATTCAAAACCTGGTCACTATGGGGTTCGTTGACGTCGATTGGGGGCGCGATGAATGGGTGATCGCTGATCCGTCACTCACTACTATTCCGGGAGGATACGGGTACGCACTCCTGGTAGGCGCGCGGCATCAGCGGCTGACATCTGAGCTAGCACGTGCCCGTGACCTGGACGACCCCGTTCTCGTAGAGGTGCCGGGGACTGGGTCAGAGAAGGACTTGCCAAGCCCTTCCTCGATATTCGTGGCCTATCGGACTTTTCGTGAACTTTCTTCGGCCTCAGACCGGCTGGGTGTACGCCTCGCTTCGGGTGTGTACCGTCAGCTTGCACAGCAACTCGTGCGTGTTTCTCCTGGCGAGGAGACCGTTCCTCCATCGCGAAGTGGCGGACTGATCGAAAGGTGGAAACCTGGAGACGGGAAGTTCTGCAGCTATCCGGACAATGACCCATGGATTGCCGGTCTGTATAAGCAGGAAGTCAATAAGTTTCCCCGTTACATGATATTCCGCAACGATCAATGGTTTCGTACCGAACGTTCAGCCGGAATCTATCTTGTGACAGCACCGGCCTACCAACTCATTCGCTGGGTGCCAGAGCTGAGTCTTCCTTCGGGGCAAATGGGTAGCCTTCTGGTCGACAAGGCAGTCGATCTCCCGGATGCACAGCGGCGAGTTGCGGGATTGTGCTCAGGATTACCGCCGTATGTATCGAGGATACGGGGCGGCAGCATCAGATATCACAATATTCCGCTCGAGATAGCACAGACTATCGCGTCCTCGTTGGGGCATTGTCAGAAGGATACAGTAATGCAGAGTGAAATAGGGGTAGTGAATTGAGTGACGCTAAGACGGTGAAAATGGATGCTATCGGTACTTTTGAATCGTTGCGCGACGCATTCTTCCGCTACTACGATTCGCCCTTCGGTCTCGCTGACGAGCAACTACAAAATGAACGCAGAGCGTTGCTTGACCGCCCAGGTGGTGTCTACCAGCGCCCGCTCATCGAAGTCCGACCGCAATACCGCACAGCCGACCGAAGTCTCGCAGAGTCCGTGCAGTTGGCAGGTTTGCCACGCGAATGCGCTGAGCTGTTCGCCGCTGGCTTGATACCGCCCGGGCGACAGCTGTACACCCACCAAGAAAAATCCCTGATTGCGGGCACAACAGCACAGCGCAACGTGGTAATTACGGCCGGTACCGGATCTGGCAAGACGGAATCGTTCTTGCTGCCGGTACTGGCCGCACTGGTCGAGGAGTCTCGAAGGTGGCAGGGGAGCGGAACAGCTATGCCGGTGCGGTGGTGGGATTCGGCCGCACCTTCGTTCGTTCCTCTTCGAAAGGGTGAATCTGGCCGTCGAGCCGCGGTGCGGACGATGATCCTGTATCCGATGAATGCGCTCGTTGACGATCAACTGATCCGCTTGAGGGAAGCGCTCGACAGTGATGCGGTTCGTGACTGGATGGCTCGGAACCGGCACGGGCATCGCTTCTACTTCGGCCGGTACACGAGTGCCACCCCCGTTACCGGTTCCCCCGCCAGCAACCTGGCAGTGCAGGAGTTGGTGCGCTATCTGCGAGAAACCGAGAAACTCGCAGAGCAAGCAGCGAAGTCCGATGACAAAGCGCAACGGTACTTTGTGCCGCGGCTCGACGGCGCCGAGATGGTGTCGAGGTGGGACATGGCAGAAGCGCCACCTGACATCCTCATCACGAACTATTCGATGCTCAACATTATGCTACTCCGTGAACGAGACGCACGGTTCTTCGAATCAACGCGGGAATGGTTGTTCTCTGACCCCTCCCATCGGTTCACTCTTGTCGTCGATGAACTGCACATGTACCGTGGTACCGCAGGCACCGAGGTGGCGCTGCTGATCAGGAATCTCAAACATCGACTGGGGATCGCCGGGCGCCCGGAGAAGCTGCGCGTCCTGGCGGCGTCGGCATCGCTGGACAGTGAACGTGACCGCGCCTACCTGGAGCAATTCTTCGGAGTTGATGCCGGCAGCTTCGAGTTCCTCGATGGAGATTTACGTCGTCCCGATACCGCAACTTTGGATGTGAATGCAAACCCTGGAGCGGCGCTGGAAAATTCCTTTTGGGTAGGGGAGGATGGCACGCTCGGCGAGCGCGCCTCAGCCAAGGATGAGCTCTCCCTCGGCAAGATATTATTTTCCCATCTTTCTGAGATCGACCAGATTGCAGCAGTGCATAAATTGCTCGCGCAGGCTAATGCGGAGGCAGGTTCGCGCTGGCCACGTCTGCGGAGCCATATGTTCTTTCGCAACGTTCCAGGCATATGGGCGTGTACAGACAGCAACTGTGGGGCGATCCCCATAAAGTGTGCCGCTAGCTCAGAACGGACTGTAGGCAAATTATTCGCTGAGCCGCGAATTCGTTGCGACTGCGGGTCTCGAGTCCTTGAGCTCCTGTACTGTCAGAACTGCGGTGATGTGTTTCTCGGAGGTTTCACCACTAAGTCCGCGACGCAGGAAAGAGTGGTCTGCACGTCACTTCTCGCGGACATTCCCGACCTCGAAAAGATGCCTGACCGGGTTTCCAATGATCGCTCTGCAGACAACTATCTTGTATTTTGGCCCCGCACCAAGACTCCAGAACTGGATGACACTGGGCTGGAATGGACTGCCGAGAACGTCCAGTTCAGCTTCTTCAGGAGCATTCTATCGCCAGAAAACGGCGAGATAAGAGCGGTAAGGCAAGGGCACACGGGATGGTTCTTCCGGGCTCTGGTTAAGAAGCCGCGGAGAGCGTCTGCAAATGTGGTGCGGGATGCTTCCCAAATTCCTGGGATGCCTACAAAATGTCCGAACTGTGGTGATGATTGGCAAATCAAGCAGATGCGAGGGCGAACGCTTTCCCTGACTGATCCCCTTCGTCTTCGGTCGCCCATTCGGACAATGCGAACCGGCTTCGAGAAGATAAACCAGGTTTTGATCACCGAACTGGCTGAAAGGTTGCCGGAAGATGAAAGAAAGCTGATTGTCTTTACGGATTCCCGGCAGGACGCTGCGAAACTTTCATCGGGTATCGCGTTGCGGCACTATCAAGATCTCGTTCGCACTCTTATCCACGAGTCGCTGAACGCGGCGGGAGGAGCGGCTGACCAAGTTGACGCGGCGAAGCGCTGGTTTGCCGACGGCGATCGTGATGAGGAGGCCAAGGACGCCGTTCGGAAACTGCGAGAACTGGATGAAGGCACGCTGTCGCGATTGGGTGCTATCTGGTCGGGACTCGATGAGGCGACGGATGGCGAGATCGGCACGCTTATCGGGCGTTTCACCGGACCGGCGTCGCTGAACTCATTGCGGCAAGAGGTCCGGGACAAACTCTTGACGCTCGGTATGAACCCGGGTAGTCCGAAACGATCGTTGGCCGAGACGAAGCTTGCGCCCAGCCCGGACAAGCGTGATCGCCATCGCAGGCCCACGCGATGGTCGAAGTTGTATGACTGGTCATCGCAAGGTGTGCCGCATATCAGAGGTGCGCTCGAGTCCTCTGAGGAGAGTTTGCTGAACGGAATCGATCTCCAGCTTCGTAACGAGGTACTTGAGGGGTTGTTTTCCGGGGCAGGTCGCGACTTCGAGTCTCTCGGGTTGGGTTGGATGGCGCTGGATACCGATACCGGTTCCCTTGAGGTGGCACCCTCATCCGATCTGGCGATGGCTCGGTCGAGCTTGCGTGTCCTCGGGGACATGCGCCGTTTCAGAGAGATGCGGGACGGGGCGGTGAACCCTCCCGGCCGATTGAAAAAGTTCTGGGCGCAGGTGGCTAGAACGCATTCGCTGGAGCTCGATGATGTAGCAGACCGAGTCCGTGGATATTGGCGTGAAAGCGGTGTGATTGATTATGTGATCGATGACAAAAGGACAGTTCTGCATCCAGCTGGTGCAACTTGGTGGGTGTGCGGGATGTGCAGACGCCCACACTTGCATCGAGGTGCCGGGATCTGCACCCGGTGCCTTCGAGATCTGCCTGCTGATCCGGAACCCGTGCAGGTTGCTGCCGACTATTACGGATGGCGCGCGGCGCAGTCGATCGGCCGGTTCCGTATGAACGCTGTCGAGCTGACGGGCCAGACTGATCGGCTCGATGCTCAGTCGCGGCAAGCGCGCTTTCAAGGGGTGTTTCTCGACAGCGATGAGCATCCGTTGCCGGACTGTGTCGACCTTCTGTCCGTTACGACGACAATGGAGGCCGGCGTTGATATCGGATCGCTGGAGGCCGTCGTCTTGGGGAATATGCCGCCTAGTCGATTCAACTATCAGCAGCGGGTGGGGCGTGCCGGGCGGCGGGAATCTCCAGTTGCTGTGGCGATGACCGTATGTCGTGGGCGCAGTCACGACGAGTACTATTTCGAACGGCCGGCGCGAATTACCAACGATCCGACTCCGCCACCATATCTTTCACTCGATCAGGATACGATTTTCCGCCGCGCGCTGGCGGCGGAAGTATTGCGCATGGCATTCGATGCGCTAGCGGATGGGTTCAACGCGCTAGATTCCTATACTGGAGTCGGCACGAGCGTCCACGGGCAGTTCGGTTTGGCAGATGAATGGCCGATCGTGAGTGATTATGTCCGGACATGGCTGGGGGGCAAGACAGGGGAACTCCGGGCTGTAATCACGGCCCTTTCGGATCGGACTGGCATCAGTGACATAGATAGATATGTTCACTACTGTCAGGGCGAGCTTCTTCTTGGAATCGAAGAGGCAGCGAAGAAGCCGGGAGGACGAGATCTCAGTCAGCGTCTGGCGGAACATGGGTTGTTGCCAATGTTCGGGTTTCCGACAAAGGTGCGGAACCTCTACCTTGCGAAGCCCGGTCCTTATCCGTGGCCGCCGCTGAATATTATTGATCGTGACTCTGCGATGGCTGTTTCTCAGTTTTCACCGACCAGCGAGTTGGTGCGCGACGATGCTGTATATCCGGTAACGGGAATTGCCGCCTATCGTAAAGCGGGGCAGGTGGTTGTGGCGGAGCCGGATCCGCTGGGGACTTGCCGCAGTATCGACGTATGCCGTAGCTGTTCTTATCTCCAAGAGCGGCCGGTTGGCAGTGAGCCGCAGTCGGGCCGATGCCCTCGCTGTAATGCTGAGCCCGGCAAGTTCGAGACTATCCCGCTGCGTGAGCCACTCGGGTACACCGCAGGGCAGCCCCACGATTTCGACGGGAATTTCGCATGGAGTTCCAAGACAACCTCGGCTCGTGTGATGACTAACCTCGATGAATTGGTGCGGGTCCCGCAAAATAAGACAGTTTCATACTCGGGTTCCGGCTATCGCTATATCATCAATGACGGCGGAGGGCGGCTGTTCCATTTCCGGAAGGTGCGGCAAGGGAGATATTGGGACGGTGGTTACGTTTCTGTCGAAGCCATCGAGCGCGGTCAAGCACCGGATTCAGGAATTGGCGAAGAAGTGCACATTGCCCTGGGGTCTGTGCAGCCTACGGACCTGCTGTTCGTAGGAGGTGCATATGTCGTTGACACGACGAAGGGCGTTCGGCTCAATATCAACGAAACGGCGCGGCAACCATCTGGTGCGCCGGACCGGGCAGAAGGCAGGCGAGCTGCCTGGTATTCGCTCGCGTTTCTGCTCCGGACGGCAGCAGCTTCTTACCTAGACATACAACCGTCCGAATTGACCGCTGGTATTTATTCCGGCGTTGAGCAAGGTGAACCGTCAGTCTTCGCATTCATCGCAGATTCACTGGAGAATGGTGCGGGGTTCAGTAGCCATCTTGGATCGGTAAATGAGAATCCAAGGTTCTTGGCGCACGTGCGAGGCTATTTGGATGAGCTCGCGAACGGTGAGCACGGCATGCAATGCACGTCGTCGTGCTACCGCTGCCTCCGGGATTACGGAAATATGTCCTATCACGCGTTGTTGGACTGGAGGCTCGCCCGTGATCTCTTTGCTCTCTTAGACGGCCAGCAGCTCAACTCGAATATCGACTACGAGCGACGTGTTCTGCAGAAATGGGCTGAAGGGCAAGGTGGCGACGTGGTCCATGACTTGCGCGCACCCGTGGCCGCGGCGATCTACCGTGATGTCGCGGGCCGTCGACTCGGTGCGCTCGTTCGCCATCCGCTGGAGGGTGCGGAAGAAGGCAGCACCGGCGTGATGTCCCCGAGGATCGCACATGCCCTGTCAGAGCTCGGTCAGCGCACTGGTGGCATGCCGATCGTTGTAGTCGACAGCTTCGCGTTGGACCGGAACCCTGCGTCCGTGTTGGAACTGATGGAGGCGGTGGAGCGCCCATAACCTGAATCCGCGAGCTGGGTGAACGGAGTGTCGAGCGATCTTGTCGCCCCCTTCACCTAGCATCGCTCATATGTTCGGATCCGGTGTCGAGGGCCTCGACCACAATGGCAACGGCGGTCGCCAGTTCTACGTGTTCCCACAGGCGAACGACCTGCCAGCCGGCTGTGTGGAGAGCCTCGTTGACCCTGTGGTCGCGCTCGACATTCTTGCGGAGCTTCGGGTCCCAGTACCATTCGTTGGTCGTCGGCTGGCGCCCGTGGTCGGGGCATGCGTGCCAGAAGCATCCGTCGACGAACACCGCGACCTTGCGTGCGGTGAAGACGATATCCGGACGTACCTTGATCGCTCCGACGTCGAGGCGGAAGTCCTTGCGGTAGCGATATCCCATGCGGTGCAGCGCTTTCCGCAGCGTGACTTCCGGCTTCGTTTCCGACCTGCGGTTCGCTCTCATGTTCCGGGACCGCCCTTCATTGAGCGGGGCGGGGTACAGTCCGCGCTCGTGAGCCAGCTCGCGGGCCTTTGCTGCTTTGCTGTCAGTCACGTCAACATCGGTAGCACACCTGATCGGGCAGTAGGGCAAGATACTGGCCGAGACGAGCCCGCGTACCGGCAACCACATCGAAAGGGACTTCTGTGACAGAACTTCGTGCCATAGAGATCTGCGCTGGCGCGGGCGGACAGGCGCTCGGTCTCGAGTGTGCAGGGTTCGAGCACGAGCTAGCGGTGGAGCTCGACGCAAACGCTGTGAACACGCTGAAACACAATCGGCCTCAGTGGAAGGTTGTTCAGGGCGACGTCGCCGACCCCAGCGTTTGGAACCCGGCTGACTACGCCCCCGGCCCGGACCGGCCTCAGATCGACCTTTTCGCTGGTGGGGTGCCATGTCCGCCGTTTTCGATCGCGGGCAAGCAGTTGGGCGCGGACGACGAACGTGACCTCTTTGCCTGGGCGGTTGAGCAGGTGGGTGTCATCCGCCCTCGTGCGCTCCTGCTGGAGAATGTCCGCGGTCTCAGCATGCCCAGGTTCGCGGGCTACCGGCAACATGTGCTGGATCGGTTGCGCGAGTTCGGATACTCCGCGGAGTGGCGTCTACTGCAGGCATCGGACTACGGAGTGCCGCAGCTCCGACCGCGTTTCGTCCTGGTGGCAATGAGTGTCGATGACTTCGCCTACTTCCATTGGCCAGAGAAGGTCGAATCCACCTTGTCCGTGGGGGAGACGCTACGGGATCTGATGAAAGCTCGTGGATGGGAAGGGGCGGATGAGTGGGCTGACCAGGCGAAAGGTATTGCGCCGACGATCGTTGGCGGGTCCAAGAAACATGGTGGTGCAGACCTCGGTCCGACTCGTGCGAAACGGATGTGGGCGGCGCTGGGGGTAGACGCTTACGGAGTGCATGATGTTGCCCCGCCCTATCCGGATACTCGGCCGATGACGGAATTTGGTCCCAAACTTACGACCGAGATGGTTGCCAGGATCCAGGGCTGGGACGACGACGAGTTCAAGTGGGAGTTCACAGGGGCCAAGACCACTCGGTATCGTCAAATCGGAAATGCCTTCCCTCCGCCGGTGGCGAAAGCGCTCGGTGTTGCCATTGCGGCAGCGCTTCATCAGCAAACTTCCCGACGTGAGCTCGATGTCGCCTCGGCAACTGATCCCATCTACCTTGTTCTCAAGGCGGAGGAAGACTTTCTGACATCGGATCAGATTGCAAGGAAGGCTGGGCTGAAGCTAGATGATCCGGAGATCGACCGCCGGATCAGCCTACTCAGTCACGACTTCCAGATCATTAAATCCGAACGAAGCAACGGCCTGGCCTACAAGCTCGGTCAGTTCCGGGCGTTTACGGGTCAGGAAGACCACGTCAGGCATGAATATTTTCGCGCAAACGTATCAAAAGTGAGTTGACTGATTGTGATCAACGTGGAGCGCACATGAGGGCTGGCATGCGAGTCTGCGTCGGATCACTCTGCGAGTTATCGTTTAGCGAACGTTTTCCGTCGATAGACTGGTTGCAGCACGGTGGGCCGCCTTCCGCTTGCTCGGCGGCTCACGCCGGATGTCCTTGACCTACAATGCAAATGAGCGCAAGATCAGCTGTCGGAGGAACAATCTACGACAGGGGTGGCATGAGCGACGACGGTCTGGCGATGTTTCAGCAGTATGCTGCTTGGTTGACCGCTTCAGGCGGTCTGACCGACGCCGACCGGCGCTCCTTCTACACCGACGGCATGGTCGTCCTTGACACAAACGTGTTGTTGAGTCTATACGAATACACCACGCCGGCCCGTAACCAGATCCTTGCTGCACTAGAACAGATCAGCGAGCGGATGTGGTTGCCCTATCAGGTTGGTCTCGAATTTGTTCGCGGTCGGCACCGAGTTATCGAAAAACGTACTAGCCGGTTAAAGAATGCAACGGTCGAAGCAGATCGAAGGCTTTCGGAGATCAAAAAGACGCTGGAGGCGGCTAGTCGAGACATAGAGCATCTACTAGAAAAATATGCCTATGACGAGCAGGCTGCGACGGATTTGAAGAGGGAAACCGCCGATTCTTTGGCGGAGCAAATTCCTTTATGGCGCAAGATGTTGTTGGTACATGTTGATAAGATGAAAAAAGAGCAGGATATCGTCCTGAATCGGTTAGACGCCGATGACGATCCGGTCCTCCGTCGTGTAGCCGAACTCTACGGTGATCGCATCGGCTCGCCGCCATTGCCAGAGGTGACTCGCCGCCGGGTTTCTGAGGCAATCGATTATCGATTCCCCAATAGGATTCCGCCAGGATTTGCAGACTTTGGAAAAGATGGCGAAATTAATTCCGCTGGCGACTTCTTGCTGTGGGAAGAGGTAATTGAAAAAGCGAAAAGTTTGCCCGGCCCTCGGCGTGTGTTGCTGATCTCCGGTGACGTAAAAGAAGATTGGTATGAACCTCCGGAAAAAGGTCGAGGGGAACGACCATGGCCTTCCCTGCATGACGAAATGCGACAGCGGGCAGATAGCTCGCTCTGTCTAGAGAAGCCGACAGCGTTCTTTCAGGGTGTCAAGAAGTTCTTGGACGTAGAGCTAGCTGAACAGACGTTTGAAGAAATCGATCGCGCATCCGATGTGTTGACAACTGATGGTCGGATTCGTGGCGTAGTGACTGAAGAGAATGCTGTAGACCGATACCCGCCGTCAGGCCTGGTAATTGACTCATTCCGTTCGGTCGGACTGGCGGCCAGGTCCTTGCGTTTTGCCGCCAGGACCGAACTTCACACTGAAAGACTGTTCCAGTGGTGGATCATAGGAGTGACGGTCGAACTGGGTAGGCGTGAACCAGTGGATGGCGAACCGCTCATCGTTCTGTCGGCAGCGGTCAGGTCGGTCGATCCACCTACTGGGGAATGGGTGCCTGGTACATCTTTCGAGCTCGGTGCGTGGCCCAACCCGTCATCGCTGTGGGTCGCGCCGTGGTTCGTCAGTCTCATGGAGGCATCCACAGTATCCGACGCTCGCACGCTCAGGATGCTTGCCGTGCAGCAGATGAAGTTTCGCGACGGAGCATAACAGTATCCGTGAAAACAGAACCTGTGAGGAATCATGCCGGAGTTGAGTAGTTCGTCTGATGAACACAAAATTTTGAATCAGATGGGATCCGATGCAAAATTTGCAGTACGGGACCTGTATGATCAGCTGGACAGGGGATTCGAAGACTCGCAAGAGCTCTTCGGGGGGTATATCTTTACGAAGCGCATTCTCGCCGACTTCATGCAAGCTCTCATTCGTTCCCAAATATCGGCGAGCGATATCAGTCGGTATAATAATATCCTCGCTACGGTTGAAACCCTGCTGGCCGATGCATATGTTGGTAAGATGCCGGAGAAGTATCTGAAGGTGCCATATAGGTCCGCCATTCATGCTGAGCTCTACGCAGTACTCTATCGGCGTCGGGGGGAGCCGGTGGAGGCAGACCTGCTGCGAATCATCACCGCTGATTCTGTGCACACCGAGCGGAGAACTCGGGAGCTGAGGGAGCTCGGACTTGACATCGTTGCTTCCAAGTCTGGCGCTGTGAATACTTATACCTTGCAGTCGCTGGAGATAAATCCCTCGAAGCTAGGGTCAATTGTGGCCAACCATATCCGCGCGGACAAATCGCTGTCTGTGAGCGCGAGGGATAGGCTGCTTTCTCGGTTGTAGGAGTGGGCGGCATTGCTGCAAGCTATCCTCATGCACATGGTGGCCGACCCGGACTGGACGCGCGATGAGCTGATCCTCGCTTGTGACCTCATGGCCGGTAACGACTGGCGGCAGATCAGAGAGACAGACCCTCGCGCAGCGGGGTTGTCTGAGCTGCTTCGCTCGTTGCCGATCCATCCGGTCGGGAATCGGAGTGACAAGTTCAGAGGGCCGGGGAGTGTCTCGCGTAAGACGGCTGACATTGCAGCAGTCCATCCGGGGTATGTGGGCGCAAAGACCAGAGGATCAAGACTTGATCGTGAGGTCTTGAACAACTTCCTCGAATCGCCGGACGAGATGCGCGCGACCGCGAAGGCTATCCGCCAGGCCGCGGCGGCTGGTGAGTTAGGGGAGAAGTCGAGCAAGACTGGATGGGACGTTGCTTTCCCGGAAGATATCGAGGTCCGGGAGGGACGGCTCTTGGCAGCTCGATACTTCCGCAGGGAACGGGATCCGCGCCTACGTAAGAAGAAGATCGAGTCCTTTTTGGAGTCGGAAGACCAGGTCCATTGCGAGGTGTGCGCGTTCGATTTCGAGGCGACCTACGGTGAGCGCGGCAACGGGTACATCGAGGTTCACCATATGATCCCGCTACACGTCTCTGGCGAGACCAAGACCAAGTTGGCCGACCTGATCCTCTTGTGCGCTAACTGTCACAGGATGATTCATTCAGGCTCTCAGTGGCTTCACCCAGATGAGTTGCGAGAGTTGCTGGCCGCGCACGGCGGCGCAGGGGCACTGTGACTCGTAGCGTTCGCCGACGATAGTCGACTAGCGGCGGACCTCTGCGACATCGACGGGGCGATCTTCGCGCCGGGAAAGTTCGCAGGCTTCGGCGACGTAGAAGGCTTCGAGGGCATCGGTTGGGCTGCAGGGATTTTTGAGGGTGCCGGTGACTACCGAGACGAAGGCGGCCAACTCTTCCGTGTAGGCGCGGCGGAAGCGCTCCATGAAACCCGGGTACGGAGGGAAGGTGGAGGGGATGTAGTCGGGTTCTACGGAGGTGAGGGGGGAGCGGTCGTCTAGGCCGACTATGGCGTTGGAGAGGGAGCCTAGGGCTTCTAGGCGGACGTCGTAGCCGGCACCGTTGTAGCGGGTCAAGGACACTGTGGCGAGAGTGTCGTTGTCCAAGCGGAGTAGGGCGGCGGCGGTGTCGACGTCGCCGGATTCGGTGAAGACGGGGTCGCCCTGGTTGGTGCCGGTGGCGTAGACGGAGACTATTTCGCGGCCGGTTAGCCAGCGGATGATGTCGAAGTCGTGGACGCCGCAGTCGCGGAAGATGCCGCCGGAGCGGGGGATGTAGTCGGCGGGTGGGGGTGTGGGGTCGAGCGTGGTGGCGCGGAGGGTGTGGAGCCAGCCTAGGGAGCCGGAGGCGATGGCGGCTCGGGCGGCTCGGTAGCCGGCGTCGAAGCGGCGTTGGAAGCCGATTTGTACTGGGACGGTGGAGTTTTGGACGTGGTCGAGGACGGCCAGGGTGCCTTCGATGTCGGCGGCGACGGGCTTTTCGCAGAAGACGGGGAGGCCGGCGTCGACGGCCCTGGTGATCAATTCGGGGTGGGAGTCGGTGGCGGTGGTGATGACTAGGCCGTCGATGTCGGCGGCGAAGAGGGCGTCGAGGTCGGGGGCGAATTCGAGGCCGAGTTTGTCGGCGGCGGCGCGGGCCCGGCCGGGGTCGGCGTCGGCGACGACGACGTTGGCTACGTTGGGGAAGTTCTTGAGGGTCTCGGCGTGGGAGGTGCCGATGCGGCCGGTGCCTGCGAGGCCGAGGGTGACGGCTTTGTGGGATGTCATCGACTTTCCTCCTGGTGAAATGGCAACGTGCGGAAAGGAACTGCCTACGGAGGCAGGGGCGAGCCGGTGTTCAGTTGCTCGGGGGACTCGTGGTCGAACGGACGACGAGGGAGGGCTGCAGGCGCTTGCGCACGGGGTCGGTGCGCTCGGCGCGGAGACGTTCGACGAGGGCTTCGATTGCGAGACGGCCCATTTGGACGCGCGGCTGATCGATGGTGGTGAGCGAGACGTGGCGGAGCGCGGCGAGGGAGGTGTTGTCGTAGCCGACGATGGAGACGTCGTCGGGTACGCGCAGGCCCGCCTCCTCCAGCGCGGACATGGCGCCGACGGCGTTGAAGTCGTTGCCGCAGAACAACGCTGTGGGGAAGTTGTCGCGGGAGAAGAGGTTGAGCAACTTCTGCGCCGCGGCCATACCGGCAGAGTCGGTGTGTTCGCTGGGGATGACCATCGGCTCGAGGCCGTGGCGCGCCATGGCGGCCTGGTAGCCCTTGCGGCGGGGGGCCGCGGTGAACGCATTGCCGCCGTCGAGGTGCACGATGCGCCGATGACCAAGGGCGGCAAGGTGGTCCACGGCCAAGCCGGCGCCTACCTCGCCGTCGTCGTTGACGGTGTCGACCTCGGCGATGGACGACCCGCGCGACACCAACACCAGCGGGGCCTGCTGTGCCGCTTCGCGAATGGCGGCGGCGGGCAGGATGGGGGAGAGCAGGATGATGCCGCCGGGGCGGAACGCGAGCAGGCTCTCCAGCGCGGCGCGCTCGCGGGCGGCGCTGCGGCGGCCGGTGTTGAGGATCAGCTCGAGGCCGGATTCCTGTGCGGCGGTGTCCATTCCCTCGACGACGTCGGCGAAGAACGCGTTGCGCAGGTCGGAGACCATGACGCCGACGATGTTGGAGGTTCGGCTGGCCAGCGAGCGGGCCATGATGTGCGGCTGGTAGCCGAGGTCCTTGGCGGCCTCGAGCACGGCGCGCCTGCGATGCTCGCTCACCTTCGGGGAGTCGCGCATGACGAGCGAGACGAGGGCACGGGAGACGCCGGCGCGCTCGGCGACGTCTTCCATGGTCGGTCGCGCCATGTCGCCTCCGTTCGGTGTTCGGTGATGCGTGCCGTGTCGGAGGTTACAAGGTCGGCGCGCACGAATCAATAGAGCGCTCTAATCGGACTTTCTTCGCGACGAATTCTGCGACGTTTCCGCAGTACGTCCAGATAACGCCTGGTAGCAGCGGTATTGTCAGCAACGCGCAACCTCTTGACACGCTATGACCCACGTTACATAGTTGGAGCGCTCCAATCGCTCGGAGCGCTTCAACTCGACATCGAAGGTCGGAGAAGTCCTGATGACCGAACCGCTTCACCCACTGCGCATCGCGGCCGCACCGATCTCCTGGGGAGTCTGCGAAGTTCCCGGCTGGGGTCACGTGCTCGACGCGCACACGGTGCTCTCGGAGATGGCCGCCCTCGGCCTGACCGCGACCGAACTCGGCCCGCCGGGCTACCTTCCGCAGGATCCGCACGAATTGCGTTCGCTGCTGGACACATTCGGCATCGCCTCGGTCGGCGGCTTCCTGGCGCTGGTGTTGCACGAGGCGCCGGAGCTGGCGCTGGCGCAGGCGCGTGACAGCGCCGCGCTGTTCGCCGCGACCGGCGCCGACGTGCTCGTGCTCGCCGCCGCAACGGGACTCGGCGGCTACGACGCCCGCCCGCGACTCGACGACGACGAATGGCGCACGCTCATCGAGACTTCCGCCGCCATCCGCGACATCGCCGCGGGGCACGGCCTGCGCACGGTGCTGCATCCGCACGTCGGCACGCACGTGGAGACCGAGGCTGAAGTCGAACGCTTCCTTCAAGATTCGGATCTCGACATCTGCCTGGACACCGGCCACCTGATGATCGGCGGCACCGACCCGGTGCTGCTCGCGCGGCGACACGCCGACCGGATCGGGCACATTCACCTCAAGGACGTCCGCAGCGCGCTGGCCGACGACGTGCGGGCCGGCGGGCTGGAATACAGCGAGGCGGTGCGCCGAGGGCTGTATGTTCCGCTGGGGGAGGGCGATGTCGACATCGCCGCCCTGGTACACAGCGTGCGGGCCGCCGGTTACGACGGCTGGTACGTGATGGAGCAGGACACCGCTCTGCGGCCGAGCGACTCGGCGGAGTTGCCGAGCCGCGACACCGAACGCAGCCTGCGGCACCTCGTCGGCCTCGCGACCGGCGCCGCACGAATCTAGTGGAGAAGTGATGACAACGATGTCTCTACGACCGGGCCGAGGGTGGCGGCGATCGCGCCGCCTGGCGCCGTGGCTGGCCGCCGCGGCGGTGCTCGCCGCCTGTAGCGGGCCGGGCGCGGATGTGGCCGCGCCGAGCAACTCTCCCGTCGCCGCGGGCTCCTTGCGCTCGGTCGCGGTGGTCACGCACGGCAGTCCGGGCGACGCCTTCTGGAACGTGGTCAAGAACGGCGCGGAGGCGGCGGGCAAAGACCTCGGCGTCCGGGTGGATTACAACTCGGCGGGCGACCCCGGCCAGCAGGCGAAGCTGATCGACAACGCGGTCGCGCAGGGTGTCGACGGGCTCGTCGTCTCGATGGCGAACCCCGACGCGCTGCGCGCCTCCGTCGAAAAGGCCGTCCGGGCGGGAATTCCGGTGGTGACCATCAACTCCGGCGAGGCGGAGAGCGCGAAGTACGGCGCGATCGGTCACGTCGGACAGAGCGAGGGACTCGCCGGTCAGGCGGCGGGCAAGCGGCTGGTCGACGCGAAGAAGACCAAGATGCTCTGCGTCATTCACGAGGCCGGAAACATCGGCGCGAACCAGCGATGCGACGGCGCCAGTAAGGCTTTCGGCAACGCGACCACCCTGCAGGTGGACATCAACAACCCGACGGACGCCCAGTCGCGCATCAAGGGCGCGCTGGAGTCGGACCGGTCGATCGACGCGGTGCTCACCCTCAACTCGCAGGTCGCCGCGCGCGCCGTGGACGCGGTGCAGGAGTCCCGCTCCGGCGCGACGGTCGCGACGTTCGACCTCAATACCGATGTGGTCGAGGCCATCCGGGCGGGCAAGCTGCTGTTCGCCGTCGACCAGCAGCAGTACCAGCAGGGCTACCTGCCGGTCGTGCTGTTGCAGGCCTACCGGACGAACCTGAACACCGTCGGTGGCGGCACACCGGTGCAGACGGGGCCGGCCTTCGTCGACAAGAACAACGTCGATGCCGTCGCCACGCTCGTGGCCCAGGGCACCCGGTGAGGAGTGAAATGACTACCAGCACAGAAGCTTCCGAGAAGCCGGCCGTCCATGAGCCGGCCGGGCCGACGATCTGGCAGCGGATGGTCGTCCGGCCGGAGATCGGCGCGGCGCTGGGCGCGCTGCTCGTCTTCGTCTTCTTCTCGATCATCACCGACCGGTTCCTGAGTCCGCTGGGCGTAGCGACGTGGCTCGACGACGCCTCCACGCTCGGCATCATGGCGGTCGCGGTGGCGCTGTTGATGATCGGCGGCGAGTTCGACCTGTCGGCAGGGGTGATGACCGCGTCGACGGCGCTGGTCACCGCGCTGCTGGCGGTGCACGCGGGCTGGAATGTGTGGTTCGCGCTGCTCGCCTCGCTGGTGCTCGCGCTGCTCGTCGGCGCGTTCAACGGATGGCTCGTGATGCGCACGGGGCTGCCGAGTTTCATCGTCACGCTCGGCACTTTCCTTGCGTTGCAGGGGTTGAACCTCGGCGTGACCCGGTTGGTCACCGGAACCGTTCAGGTATCGGGCATTCGGAGCGCGGACGGCTACAACTCGGCGGGCTGGGTGTTCGCCTCGACGCTCGACATCGGCGACGCGCACATTCAGGCCTCGGTCGTCTGGTGGATCGTGCTGA
Source organism: Nocardia tenerifensis NBRC 101015 (assembly GCF_000308715.1). GTDB lineage: Bacteria > Actinomycetota > Actinomycetes > Mycobacteriales > Mycobacteriaceae > Nocardia > Nocardia tenerifensis. The sequence continues at coordinate 9,369 of NZ_BAGH01000298.1, read as the reverse complement.
CCGCCATCGCCGCGATCGTGCTGGTGCGCACCAAGTTCGGCAACTGGATCTTCGCGGTCGGCGGCGCGCTGTCGAACGCGCGGGCCGTCGGCGTGCCCGCGGATCGGACGAAGATCGTGCTCTTCATGACCACCGCGTTCGCCGGCTGGGTGGTCGGTTCGTGCAGCATCCTGCGGTTCACCAGCGTGCAGGCGAATCAGGGTGTCGGACTGGAGCTGCATTACATCATCGCCGCGGTCGTCGGCGGCTGCCTGCTGACCGGCGGCTTCGGCTCGGCGATCGGCGCCGCGATCGGTGCGCTGATCTTCGGCATGGCCAGGCAGGGAATCGTGTTCGCGCGCTGGGACAGTGACTGGTTCATGCTGTTCCTCGGCGTGCTGCTGCTCGCCGCGGTGCTGGTCAACAATAGATTCCAGAAGCGAGCCGAAAGGGTACGCCGATGACCACCCCACTCATCGAAGCCATCGGAATCGGCAAGAGCTACGGCGGCGTCGTCGCGCTCGAGGACGTGTCCACCGTCGTGAACGCCGGAGAGGTCACCTGCATCCTCGGCGACAACGGCGCGGGCAAGTCCACGCTCATCAAGATCCTGGCGGGTGTGCACCAGCACGACCGCGGCGAGTTGAAGATCGAGGGTGAGCCGACTCATTTGGCTTCTCCGCGTGCGGCTTTGGACCACGGCATCGCGACCGTCTATCAGGATCTCGCGGTGGTCCCGCTGATGAGCGTGTGGCGCAACTTCGTCCTCGGCTCGGAGCCGACCACCGGCTACGGGCCGTTCCAGCTGCTCGACCGCAAGAAAGGCCGCGCGATCGCCCGAAAAGGCCTGGCGGACATGGGTATCGAGATCCGTGATATGGAGCAGCCGGTCGGCACGCTGTCCGGCGGTCAGCGCCAATGCGTCGCGATCGCGCGCGCCGTGCACTACGGCGCGAAGGTGCTGATCCTGGACGAGCCGACCGCCGCACTCGGCGTGAAGCAAGCCGGCGTGGTCCTGAAATACGTTGTCCAGGCCCGTGATCGGGGCCTCGGCGTCATCCTGATCACCCACAACCCGCACCACGCGTTTCCGGTCGGCGATCGTTTCCTGCTGCTCAAGCGCGGCACCGTGCTCGGATCCTACGAGAAGGACGAGATCGACCTGTCGGAGCTGACCCGGCAGATGGCGGGCGGCGCCGAACTCGACGCACTGCAACACGAACTACAGCGGGTCGTGTCGTGAGCACCGGGAGGGTATCGCCGTGACCGGTCTGGAGGCACTGACGATCGGTCGCGTCGGCGTCGATCTCTACCCGCAGCAGAGCGGTGTCGGCCTCGCCGAGGTCGAGTCGTTCGCGAAGTCCTTGGGCGGCACCGCGACCAACGTCGCGGTCGCCGCGGCCCGGCTCGGTCGCCGCAGCGCCGTGCTGACCAAGGTCGGCCCGGACGGTTTCGGCGACTACGTGCGAAAGGCCCTGCGGGACTTCGGCGTATCGCCCGACTATGTGGGCACCGCCCCGGATCTGCTGACCCCGGTGGTGTTCTGCGAGTTGAACCCGCCCGCCGACCCGCCGCTGCTGTTCTACCGCGCACCCATCGCGCCGGACCTCGCCCTCACCGAGGACGAGGTGCCCTGGGAGGTGGTGGATTCGGTTCCGCTGCTGTGGGTTACCGGCACCGGGGTGAGCGCGGAGCCGGGGCGCACCACGCAGCGCCGCATCCTCGAGCGCCGCGCCCGCCGCGGGCACACCGTGCTCGACCTGGACTACCGGCCGATGTTCTGGCCGGATGTCGAGACCGCGCGGACCGAGATCGGCTGGATGGTCGACCAGGTGAACGTCGTCGTCGGTAACCGCACCGAGGTCGAAGTGGCCACCGGCACTGGGGATCCCGACGAGGCGGCCGATCGGCTGCTGGCGCGCGGGGTCCGGCTCGCGGTGATCAAGCGGGGCGCCGAGGGCGTGCTCGTCGCCACCGAGCACGAACGCTGGACGGTGCCGCCGTGCCGCGTGGAGGTGGTGTGCGGGCTCGGGGCGGGCGACGGATTCGGCGGCGCGCTGATCCACGGGCTGCTCTCGGACTGGGATCCGCACCGCATCGCCACCTACGCCAACGCCGCGGGCGCCCTGGTGGCATCCCGGCTGGCGTGCGCGGACGCCATGCCGACCGGCTCGGAGATCGAGGAACTGCTGTGCCGCTGAGGCGGCGGGAACGAAACTGGAGGAACGACTGTGCATTTGACCGACGAACGCTGGCGTGAGCTGCTGCGCGTCCGCGCGACGGACCCGGCGGCGGTCGAACGGGCATATGCGAAGCGGGTCCGCCGTCCGAACCTGTTGGGCGACAAGGAGACCCTGTTCCTGGTCGCCGCGGACCACCCGGCCCGCGGCGCGCTCGGCGTCGGGTCGGACCTGACGGCCATGGCCGACCGGCGCACGCTGCTGGAGCGGCTGCTGATCGCGCTGGCGCACCCGGACGTCGACGGCGTGCTCGGCTCCCCGGACGTGGTCGAGGAGCTGCTGCTGCTGGACGCCCTGGACGACAAGGTCGTCATCGGCTCGATGAACCGCGGCGGCCTGGCGGGCGCGGAGTGGGAGATCGACGACCGCTTCACCGGCTACGACGCGGACTCGCTCGCGCGATTCCGGCTCGACGGCGGCAAAATGCTGCTGCGCCTGGTCGATTCCGACGCGGGCACGGTGCCGACGCTGCAGGCGTGCGCGCAGGCGGTGTCCGAGCTGGCGGCGAACGGGCTGATGGCGATGGTCGAGCCGCTGCCGTATCACCGCGACGACTCCGGCGCGCTGGTCATGAGCAAGGACGCGCCCGCGCTGTCCAGGGCGATCACGGTGGCCTCCGGCCTCGGCGTCACCTCCGCGTACACCTGGTTGAAGATTCCCGCCCCACAGGACATTTCGGTGCTCGACGCGACGACCCTGCCGGTCGTCGTGCTGGGCGGCGCGCCCTCCGGCGATCCCAGCGCCGACCTGGCGTTGTGGGATGGCGCCCTCGGCCACGACGTGGTCCGCGGACTGGTGGTGGGCCGGACGCTGCTCTACCCGCCCGACGGTGACGTCGGCGCGGCGGTCGACGCGGCCGCCGAGATGCTCAGGAAGGCAGGATGACCCGGAAACTGCATCGAGCCGCCGGAACGCTGGCCGAGGGCGGAGATTCAATCCACCTGACCCCCGAAGAAGCAGGCTGGACCTACACAGGCCTACGCGTCCTGAACCTGCGCGCCGGCGAGACCCGACAGCTCGAAACAGGTGAGTTCGAGGCGTTCGTCCTCCCACTGGCGGGGTCCTGCACGGTCCGCGTCGACGGCCTGATCTTCGAATTGACCGGCCGCGACTCGGTTTTCACCCGCGTGACGGACTTCGCCTACATCCCGCGCGACGCACGAGTCGAGCTGACGGCCGAGCACGACGCCGAACTCGCTCTCCCCATGGCCCGCTGCGCGAACCGCCTCGAACCGAAATACGGTCCGGCCGAGGACGTCCCGGTCGACATCCGCGGCGCGGGCCGATCCACCCGCCAGGTCACCAACTTCGGCGTCCCCGGCGTCTGGGACCACGCGGACAAGCTCAACGCCTGCGAACTGATCACCCCGGACGGCAACTGGTCCTCCTACCCGCCGCACAAGCACGACGAGGCGAGCGAGTGCGAGGTCGTCAACGAGGAGATCTACTACTTCCGCATCGCGGGCCGGGACGGGGTCACCCCGTCACGTGACGGATTCGGAATGCACCGAACATACACCGCGGACGGCGCCATCGACGAGAATGTGGCGGTGCGGGACGGCGACGTCTTCCTGGTCCCGCGCGGCTACCACGGTCCGTGTATCGCTGCGCCGGGCTACCCCATGTACTACCTCAACGTGCTCGCCGGCCCCGCCCCGCAGCGCTCGATGGCCTTCTGCGACGACCCCGCGCACAGCTGGGTGCGCGGCAGCTGGGACGACCAGCCGCGCGACTCCCGCTGCCCGGTCACCAACCACGAAGGACGGTTCGGATGAAACTCACTGCGGCACAAGCCCTGGTGGCCTGGCTCGTCGCGCAGCGCTCGGAGACCCTCGACGGCCGCGAAGTGCCCTTGTTCCCCGCCGTTTTCGGCATCTTCGGGCACGGCAACGTGCTCGGCCTCGGCACCGCCCTGCACGAGCGCCGCGACGAGATCCCGGTCTGGCGCGGGCATACCGAGCAGGGCATGGCTTTGGCGGCGGTCGGCTACGCCAAGGCGACCCAGCGACGCCAGGTCGGCGTGGCCACCTCCTCGATCGGGCCCGGCGCGCTGAACATGGTGACGGCCGCGGGCGTCGCCCACGCGAATCGCCTTCCGCTGCTGCTACTTCCGGGTGACACGTTCACCACCCGCGCGCCGGATCCGGTACTCCAGCAGGTCGAGCATTTCGGCGACGCCACCGCGACAGTGAACGACGCCTTCCGCGCAGTCAGCCGCTACTTCGACCGCATCACCCGGCCGGAGCAGCTGATTTCCACACTGCCGCAGGCGGTCCGGGTGCTCACCGACCCGGCCGACGCGGGCCCGGTGACGCTCGCCCTCCCGCAGGACGTGCAGGCCGAGACCTACGACTTCCCCGACGCCCTGTTCGAACCGGTCCTGCACCGCGTCCCGCGCCCGCGCGCGGACGAGCGCTCGCTGGCCGACGCCGCCGCGGCCCTGCGCGACTCGGCCAGGCCGCTGCTGGTGCTCGGCGGCGGCGCCCGCTACTCGGGGGCGGGCCGCACAGCGCTGGAATTCGCTGAGCGCCATGGCGTTCCGATCGTGGAGACGACCGCGGGCCGCACCCTGGTGCCGCACGAGCACCCGCTCTACGCGGGCCCGCTCGGGGTCACCGGCTCGACCTCGGCCAATGTGCTTGCCGCGGAGGCGGATCTGGTCCTGGCCGTGGGTACCCGGCTGCAGGACTTCACCACCGCCTCGTGGACCGTGTTCGCGCCGACCGTCCGTCTCGTCACCGTCAACACCGCGCGCTTCGACGCGGTCAAGCACGGCGCACTCGCGGTGGTCGGCGACGCCGACGCAACGGTGCGTGACCTGGCCGAACGCGTCGGCGAGTGGCGCGCCGACACGGAATGGACGGCCCGTGCCGCCGCTCAGCGCGGCGCCTGGGACGCCCACATCGACAAGCTGCGCGCTCCCGCGCCGGGCACTCCCAGCTATGCCCAGGTGGTCGGCGTCGTCAACGAGCTCAGCGGCCCGAGCGACTACGTCATGACCGCCTCGGGCGGCATGCCCGGCGAACTCGTCGGCGGCTGGCGCGCGACGGGCGGCGCACCGACCATGGACGTCGAGTACGGCTTCTCCTGCATGGGCTACGAACTCGCCGGCGCCTGGGGCGCGGCCATGGCGCACACGGACGGCCTGGTCACCACCGTGCTCGGCGACGGCTCCTACCTGATGCTGAACTCCGAACTGTTCTCCGCGGCCTTCGCGGGCCACCCGTTCGTCGCGGTCGTCTGCGACAACGACGGCTACGCGGTCATCGCCCGCCTGCAGGAGGGACAGGGCGGCGCGCCGTTCAACAACTTCTACGCCGACTGCCGCACCGCGCACGACGAGCCGCCGCGGGTGGATTTCGCCGCGCACGCCCGCTCCCTGGGCTGCGCGGTCTTCACCGCCGATGACCTGCACGAATTCCGCGTGGCCTACGCCGGCGCGCGGGAAGCCGCGGTCCGCGAGTCCCGCCCGGCCGTGCTGGTGATCCGCACCCAGCCGTCGTCCTGGACCGAGGCCGGAGCCTGGTGGGAGGTGGGCGTGCCCGAGCATCTGTCCGGGCGCGCCGCACACGCCGAGGCGAAGCCGCGTCAGGTGCGTTACCTGCGCCGGTGAACGCCGGGTGACGGCGTGGGGGCTGCACGACGCGGCGGAAAGTCGTAGGATGACTTAGCGGCGCAGTGCCGCGTTGGTATCGATGGCCTTGCGGCACAAGGTAACTGGGACGTGGCCGGGCATCGACGACCATCCGCGTCGAGAAGGAGAAGCCTGTGCGTACCGACGGTGCGGCCCCGTTCGCCGCGCGGTCGGCAGGGCGCTCGGCGGCGACCGCTCATGTCGCCGGGTCACGCCGCGGACTACGCGGCAGCGGCGGATACGTCGGAGGGGGACGACGCACGCGCCTGGCAACAAGCGCAGGTACCCGAGCACTGTTTCGGGCCGTCGTCGGCGGATCGGGGCCTGTCAGAGCATGGGAGGTGAAGGCAACAAGTCCTCGTCAGCGTTGTATTGCTCACAGTTGACCGGGGAAGATGTGGAGAAATTCGTCGGATCATGGCATCGTTGATCTACGAGACCAGGGCATTCCATTTGCCAGAATCTGGCTCGTCTACAGAAAGTATGAAATGGCTCAGGGCATTGTGAAGTGGTTCAACAGCGAGAAGGGCTTCGGCTTCATCGCGCAAGACGGCGGAGGCCCCGACGTCTTCGTGCATTACTCGGCCGTCAGCGGCTCGGGTTTCCGGTCCCTCGATGAGGGTCAGCGCGTGGAGTTCGAGATCGGCCAGGGCCAGAAGGGCCCGCAGGCGCAGGACGTTCGCGTTCTCTGACCGCTCCTAAGCTTTTCGAAAGGCCCCGCACCGGCAAGGTGCGGGGCCTTTCCCCTTTTCCGAAGACCTACGCCTTGCTGAACACCACGTGCGTGACCGCGGGGGAGCGGACCACCGAGCTGACCTCGTAACCCGGCAGGGTGCCGAGCTCGTCGTAGAGGCGCTCGCCGCCGCCGAGCAGGATCGGCACCACGGCCAGGTGCATCTCGTCGACCAGGCCCGCGCGCAGGAACTGCCGCACCACCGACGAGCCGCCGCCCAGGCGCACGTCCTTGCCGTCGGCGGCCTTGAATGCCTTGCGCAGCACCTCTTCCGGCGAGTCGTCCACGAAGTGGAACGTGGTGCCGCCCTCCATCGGCAGCGACGGCCGCGGGTGGTGCGTCAGCACGAACGTGTCGTGGTGGTACGGCGGGTTGTCGCCCCACCAGCCCTTCCACTCCTCGTCCTGCCACTCGCCGCGAATCGGCCCGAACATGTTGCGGCCCATGATGGTTGCGCCGATGCCGACGTCGCCCGCCTTGATGAAGTCGTCGTCGATGCCCGTCTCGCCGCCCTCGGTGCCGGACCACTCGTGGCCGGTCCGCGTCGCGAACACCCACTGGTGCAGGCCCATGCCGCCCTCGCCGATCGGGTTGTCCTCGTTCTGGTTCGGGCCGGCGACGTAGCCGTCCAGTGAGATCGCGAGGTTGCGTACGAAGAGCTTCGCCATGGTGCTGTCTTTCTCTGTAGTGCTTGCAGTTTGCAATCGGTTGTGCACAGCCTAAGGGCAACTGGTTGTATATTGCAAGCAGAACTTCGGACCGATTTCTAGGAGGGGTGGATGCGTGACCAAGGACGGTCGGGCTGCCCGATCAACGCGACGATCGAGGTGATCGGCGACCGGTGGACCCTGCTGGTGCTGCGCGACGTCATGTTCGGCAACCGGCGATACTTCCGGGAGTTGCTCAACGCGTCGGAGGAGGGCATCGCGTCGAACATCCTCGCCGACCGACTGAAGCGCCTGGTCGCGGCGGGTCTGCTGAGCCGCGAGGACAGCAGGCCGGGGCAGAAGGCCGAGTACCGGCTGACCGAGCCCGCCATCCAGTTGGTGCCGGTCATGGCCCAGCTCGGGGCGTGGGGCCTGCGGCACCGGCCGACCACCCGGCAACTGCGGGTGCGGGCCGAACTGCTCGAGGAGGGCGGCCCGGAGCTGTGGGCGGAGTTCATGGACGAGCTGCGCGAGTCGCATCTCGGGATTCCGCGCCCGGACCGGGACCGGCCGACCGCGACGCACCGGCTGGCGCAGGCGTACGCGGCGGCCGTCGCCGAGGCGTAGGGCGCGTCTTGCCTCGGCGGCCCGCGTGGTTACGCCGCCGCCGTGGCTTCGGCGCGGAAGAACTCCGCGGTGCGGCTCCTGGCTCGATCGAGGTCGGGCGCGGCCGTCTTCGGGAAAGCCGCTGCGGCCAGGGCGAATTCGGACTCGATGAACGCGGCGATGGGCACCGGTACTGCGCCACTGCCCATTTCGCGGGTCCGCGACTTGAGCGCGGTCAACTCCGCCACCGCCGCAACGAGATCGGTGTCGAGGTCGCACCCGGCCATCAGCGTCGGCAGGTGCATCGGCGCCACCGTCGCGCCGGGGTGCGCCCGCAGCCAGCGCAAAGCCATTGCGGGGCGCAGCGAGTAGAACACCTTCTTCAGTGATCGGTTGCGGTCGAACAACTCCCACTGCTTGCGGCCGAGGTGCAGGTAGTGCCTGGCGACCCGGTTGCGGTCGGCGACCTCCTCGGCCAGGGCGCGCAGCTCGTCGCGGAAGCGCGCGTCGCCGCGGTACACGATCGGCGACATCAGCCACTCGATGAGCACGGCGTTCCCCGCGACGAGCAGGCGCAACGCCTTGGCCAGGTCCCAGCCGTTCACGTCGAGCAGGCCGGTCGGCGGCGTCTCGATCACATCGCGGGTGCGCCACGGCGACAGGTAGGTATCGAGGTTCCCGACGTAGACGAAGCGACAGTCGTAGTCCGAGTCCGGCGACGGGAAACCCCAAGCCCGGCTGCCGCTTTCGATGGCCAGCCGCACCGAGACGCGGTGCTTGCGCTCGACCCGCGCCAGCTCGACGTCGATGGACCCGACTACGGTCGGGTCCATCGAAGCGGGGATAGCGCGTAGTGACATGCGGTCGATGCTATGTGCCGGTTACTGGGGAACGCAGGTCATTTTCCGGGAGCTTCGGGGGAGCGCCCGAGGGCGGCGATCGCGAGCGCGACGAACGCCAGCGCGCCGCCGAGCCACATCGCCGAGGTGACGCCGAACGCGTCCGCGGTGCGCCCGCCCACCAGCGCGCCGAGGGCGATGGCGGCGTTGAAGACGCCCGCGTTCAGGGAGGACGCGGCCTCGCGCGCGTCCGGCGCCGCGGCGAAGACCCAGTTCTGCGCGGTGACCGACACGCCGCCGTAGGACAGACCCCAAGCCACCATGAGCGCGACGGCGAGCCAGAGGGAGCCGCCGAGCGCGGGAATCAGCAGCACGGTGACGCCCAGCGGGACGCCGATCGTCATCAGTGTTCTGCGCGGGCGGCGCACAGCCGGACCGCCCGAGCCGAAATTGCCGACGACTCCGGCGATTCCGTACACCAGCAGCACGGTGCCGATGGTGCTCGCGCCGATGCCGGTCACCTTCTCCAGCAGCGGGCGGACATAGGTGTAGGCGGCGAAGTGGCCGGTCACCAGGAACGCGATCGCCAGCAGCGCGGTGCGCAACTGCGGCTCGCGCGTCAAGCGCAGCACGGCGCGCAGCGGAACCACCTGCGCGACAGTCAGTCTCGGCAGCAGCGCGACGATCGCGA
>NZ_BAGH01000299.1 GCF_000308715.1 Nocardia tenerifensis NBRC 101015 | reverse complement strand
CGCCGCGGCGGTCCGGACCAGCGGCCCGGTCGCGGCGAAGCACAGCACGACGGCCGCGGCGAACGCGGTCGAGATGGCGCCGAGAGAGAAACGACCCAGATCGAGTTCCGCGATCACGACCGCCGCCGCGACCATGCCGAGCCCGGTCACGACCGCGGCCCACCGCAGCAGCGGGCTCGTCGCGTCGACGCGGCCGACGCCGACCGGCGCCAGTGCCTCGATGGGCTCCACGTGGTAGACCTGCCGCGCGGCCAGCCCGGCCGCGGTCACGCTGGCGACCACGCAGGCGGCGACCGCGACCGGAATCGCGTAGCCGGGCACCAGATACTCGGTGCGCGCCTCCACCGACGACATGATGGCCGCGGGCAGTTGCCCGATCGCCATGCGCCCCATGAAGATTCCGAGCACCGCGCCTGCCCCGCCGCCGAGCACGCCGAGCAGCGCGGCCTCGGCGAGCAGATCCCGCACCATCGGGCCCCGCTTGCCGCCGATCGCGCGCAACAGCGAGAGCATGGGCCTGCGCTGCGCGATCGCCATGCTCATCGCGTTGTAGATGAGGAAGGCCGAGACGATCAGCGCCGCGGCCGAGGCCATCATGGTGGAGTACCGCACCAGCTGCACCGCGCCGCCCGCCTGCGCGGTGCGCAGGCTCGGCTCGGCGACCACCGCGCGGCCGTCGACGACCGCCGTGAGCTCGGCCCGCAGCGCGTCGACGCGCGCATCCCGCGCCGGAATGATCTGAACGGAGTCCAGTCGACCGATCCGTCCGGTGACCTTCTGCGCCAACCCGAGCGGCGCGGCGACGAGATGGCCGCCGTTGAGCCGCTTCGACGTGTCCTCGTCCAGAACGCCTGCGACGGTGACGGTTCCGGTGCCGAGGCGGAACCGGTCGCCCTCGGCATGCCCCATCGCCGCGCCGACGAGGACGCCGTCGGGCACCGCGAGCAGCTTGCCGATCTGCGCGGTCATCGGCCCGGCGAGCTCGCCGCCGAGCGCGCCGACGCTCTGGTCGGCCCCGATCAGCAGCGCCCGGTCGGCGCCGGTGCCGATCTGCTCGCGCAGCATCGGGACCGCCTTGTCCACGCCGGGCGTGCGCGCGATCCGTTGCAGCAGTTGCTGATCGAAGCCCGCCTCGGTGACGCCGGTGACCTCCAGCGCGGCCCGCCCGCCGAGGCTGTGCGTGAGCCGGTCCACCGAGCCGGTGACCGAACCGGAGATGCTGAGCACCGCGACGAGCAGCCCCGCCGACACCCCCATCACCACCAGCGACATGACGGTCCGGCCGCGGTGCGCGAGGAGCTCGCCGATATTGAACAGCCGCAACCGATCCCACGCGGCGCCCATCACGCGGTGACCGAACGCTCGCCGAGTTCGTCGGCGCCGATCCTGCCGTCGCGCAGCGTGACCACCCGATCGCAGTACCGCACCGCGCCCATGTCGTGGGTCACCATCACCACCGAGTTACCGGAACCGGCTATCTCGCCGAGCAATTCGAGGATGGACGCGCCGGTTTTGGAGTCCAGGTTGCCGGTCGGCTCGTCGGCCAGGATGAGCGGCGGATCCATGATCATCGCCCGCGCCACCGCGACCCGCTGCATCTGACCGCCGGACAGCTCGGCGGGCCGATGGCCGGCCCGTTCGCTCAACCCGACCAGTTTCAGCAACTCCAGCGCGCGCGGCTTCGCCTTGCGTAACCCGGTGCCGTCGAGCAACTTCGGGATCGCGACGTTCTCCCACGCGGACAGGGTGGGCAGCAGGTTGAAGAACTGAAAGATGAAACCGACACGGTGGCGGCGGAACTCGGACTGACGCTCGTCGTCCAGCGTGCCGATCTCCTCGCCCCGGAACCGGATCGAGCCCGCGTCCGGGCTGTCCAGCGCGCCGAGCAGATGCAGCAGCGTGCTCTTGCCGGAACCGGACGGCCCGATGATCGAGGTGAACTCGCCCGGCTCGATGCGCAGATCGACGCCGTCGAGCGCGCGAACCGTCTGCCCGCCGACCCGGTATTCCTTGGTGACTCCGGATAATTCGAGCATCGCCGGTTCCGACATCGTTGTCCCAGCCCCTGTCCGGTCGGCCGCCGGTCGGTCGTCGCGCACTACCGCGCCATGACTTCCGGCGAGTGGTTTCGGCGACGATACTGCGCGTCGAGCAGCGCCCGCAGCACGGGCTGCTCGGCGGTGAGTTCGAGGTAGGCCTCGATCGCCGACTGTCCTTGCGCCATCGCCTGATCCAGCTTCGCGTCGAGGTGGATATTCCAGCGATAGCGCAGGGCGAGCAGCAAGCCGTCGGCGTCGCCGAACAGCCGCTCGAGGTCCGCGAACCCCTCGAACAGTCGCGGATCGGCCGGGTCGACGGCGGCGCGGGCCAGGACGGTGTGCACGATCTCGGTCCGGGCGTGCTGATCTTTCCAGGACATGAGCCTCGCCTTTCCGTGTGACGCTGCGATTCACGGTACGGAGCGGCGGGTGCGGCTGTCGTCGTGCCGTAGACCCGAATTCTTGTCCACCCACGGTAGGAGAACCGACCCGCTCCGGGAACGATGTGCGGGCCGCGATCGGGCGGTTAGCCTTACCCCATGGGTGTGATCGGCGTCTCCACCCCGGTTCGCGAGCCGAGGCGGGTCGCCCGCGCGTGCCGGCGTCTGGTCGACGGAGCGCGGCGCTTCGGTGCACGCGTCGCCGACTTCGCCAGACAACCGGTGGCCTCGTTTCTGCGCCGCGTCGAGGAACTGCCCTTCGACTACCCGCCCTCGGTGATCATCGCCGTCGACGCGGCGCTGCTGCTCGTCGCGGTCGGGTCGGCGATCCAGCGGCACAACTACTTTCCGAGCGCCCTTCCCATCCTCGCGGTGCTGCTGACGTCGGCGTTCGGTCCGATGTACGCGTTCCTCGGCGCGATGCCCCGGCCCGCGACGCTCGGTCTGTTCGCGATGGCGGCCGAGGCGCTGTTCCTCGTCCAGCCGGTCTCGCCGGACCTCGCGCCGTTCGTGCTCGTCGCCGCGGCGGGGGAGGTGTCGGCGATCGCGGGCCTGCGGGTCAGCGTGCCGATCGCCGCCGCGATGATGCTCGAGCTGGTGCTGTTCGACATGTACGGCAACCTGTCCCAGGGCTTGCCGTCCTATCTGGTCAGCATCGCGTTCGGGTGGATGGCCGGCGTGCTGCTGCAATACCAGCGGCGCTTTCTCTACCAGGAGCGCGGCTATCAAGACATCCGCGCGACGCAGGCCGCCGACGAAGAGCGCCGCCGGATCGCCCGCGAGGTGCACGACGTGATCGCGCACTCGCTGAGCGTCACGCTGCTGCACCTCACCGCCGCCCGGCACGCGCTGCAGACCGATCGCGAGGTCGATGAGGCGGTCGAGTCGCTCACCGAGGCCGAGCAACTCGGCAGGCAGGCCATGGCCGATATCCGGCGCACCGTCGGGCTGCTCGACGCGCGGCCGTCGAAACACGCGCCCGAACCCGGCGTCGAGGACATCGCGAGCCTGGTCGGCGACTTCGCCAAGGCCGGGCTGCAGGTGCGGTACGTGTGCGCGAAGGATCTGCGCGCGGTGTCGCCCGCGGTCGGGCTCGCGCTGTACCGGATCGGTCAGGAGTCGCTGGCCAATGTCGTCAAGCACGCGCCGGGCGCCGCCGCGTTCGTTCAGGTCGCGGTGGACGCCTCGTCGGCGATATTGACGGTGGACAACACGGTGCCCGGCGGCCTGCCCGCGCAGCGCGGGGCGGGCATGGGAGTGTCGGGGATGGTGCAGCGCGCGGAGTTGCTCGGCGGCCGGATGGTCGCGGGTCCGTTCGACGGCGGCTGGTCGGTGCGCGTGGCCATCCCGCTGGCGCCGACGCGGGCCGGATTCGCTTGCGCGCCAGGGAACTGGATGCCGCACGGTGGTCCGGCGATACGGGAGGCCTGATGAGAAACGAGCACGTCGCGAGAGTGCCGCTGGGCGAACCTCGCCCGTCACCGGAGCCACGGTGACCGCGGCCGCGCCGATGGGAGCCGAGGACGCGGTCACGGTGCTGGTCGTCGACGACCAGGAGCTGGTGCGCGGTGGCCTGCGCCGGATCCTGCGCCGCCGCGACGGATTCGTCGTCAGCGAGTGCGCCGACGGCGACGAGGTGCTCGCCGCGGTGGCGGCCGAGCGGCCCGACGTGGTGCTGATGGATCTGCGGATGAAACGCGTCGGCGGCATCGACGCCACCCGCCTGCTCCGCGCGCGCGACGGCGCGCCGCCGGTATTGGTGCTGACCACCTTCGACGACGATCAACTGCTCTCAGGCGCGCTGCGCGCGGGCGCGGCCGGATTCATCCTCAAGGATTCCCCCGCCGAGGATCTGATCCGCGCGGTGCGGATGGTCGCGGGTGGCGGCGCCTGGCTCGACCCGTCGGTCACCGAACGCGTGCTGACGGCCTATCGCAGCGTGCGGCCGAGTCCGACCCGCACCAGCACCCGGCTGTCGGACCTGACCGCGCGCGAGTACGAGGTGCTCGAACTGATCGGGCGGGGCCGGGTGAACGCGGAGATCGCCCGCGAACTGGGTATCTCGGAAGTCACCGTGAAAAGCCATGTCGGACACATATTCGGCAAGCTGGAGCTGCGGGATCGGGCCGCGGCGATCGTCTTTGCGTTTGACCACGGGGTGGTGACACCCGGAGAATCCACTCTTTGACGGGCAGGCGTCGCGAGAGTTTATGCGTGCACTCCTGGCCCGGGATGTGGAGGATTGACGGGGTGGAGGCACCAGGGCCGCGAACCGGCACACGGTTCGGGCCGTACGAACTGCGATCCCTGCTGGGCAAGGGGGGCATGGGCGAGGTCTACGAGGCCTACGACACCGTGCAGGACCGCGTGGTGGCGGTGAAGCTGCTGCACGAGGTGCTCGCCGACGACCCCGCCTACCAGGTGCGGTTCCGGCGGGAATCGCAGGCGGCTGCCCGGGTCGCCGAACCGCATATCGTCCCGATCCACGACTGGGGCGTCATCGACGGCGTGTTGTTCATCGACATGCAGCTGGTGCCCGGCGTCGACCTGCGCACGCTCCTGCGCAAGGAGGGACCGCTGAGCCCGGCTCGCGCCGTGGGCATCGTCGAGCAGATCGCCTCGGCGCTGGACGCCGCGCACGCGGGCGGCCTGGTGCACCGCGACGTGAAACCGGCCAACATCCTCGTCACCGCGGCGGACTACGCCTACCTCGCCGATTTCGGCCTGGCGCACACCGACGGCGACAGCGCCGTCACGGCGGTCGGCATGGCCGTCGGCTCCTACATCTACATGGCGCCGGAGCGGTTCGACGTCGGCCAGGTCACCGGCCGGGCGGACATCTACTCGCTGTCCTGCGTCCTGCACGAGTGCCTGACGGGGGCGAC
>NZ_BAGH01000300.1 GCF_000308715.1 Nocardia tenerifensis NBRC 101015 | reverse complement strand
CAACCGCCCGCGCTAGCAGCACCGCAGGCGATGACCGCGCCGCAGCCACACTCGGCGTCGAACAGTGCGGCGGATGCACCAGCCGCCGCACCCCCGCAGGGCCAAGCGCTGCCGCAGGGGCAGGCGACCGAGCAGACTCGCTCGGATTCGCCGCAGTCGCAGCAACTTTCAGCGTCAGCCGGGTCGCCTGAGGGTGCTCAGGGGTCGCAGGTGTTGGCTGGGCCGCAGGGGCAGCCGAACTCTCCGCAGTTGCCGTCCCATCCGGCGTTGGCCGAGTCGCCGGGAGGCACCCAGGGGTCGCAGGTGTTGGCTGGGCCGCAGGGGCAGCCGAACTCTCCGCAGTTGCCGTCCCATCCGGCGTCGGCCGAGTCGCCGGGAGGCACCCAGGGGTCGCAGGTGTTGGCTGGGCCGCAGGGGCAACCGACTCGTCCGCAGTTGCCGTCGCAGGCGGCGTCGGCCGAGTCGCCCGGAGCCGCTCAGGCACCACAGGACCGAGCGGTGCCGCAGTCGCCATCCGATTCCTCACCATCACAGCCACATTCGGCAACAATCGACGCGGCTGAAGGTGTTCGAAGGTTGCAGGCCTTGGCGGGGCCGCAGGGTCAGGCGGTGCCGCAATCGGGTTCGCCACTGTCGCAGCCGGCGTCGGGTGAGTCGCCGGGGGTCGCGCAGGTGCCGCCGGCGCCGGCCGGGCCGGAGGGGCGGCTGGTGCCGCAGGGGCAGGTCGTGCCGCAGGTGCAGCCGAAATTGCCGCTGTTGCAGCTGTATCCGGGGCTTATCGAGTGGCTTGGGGGTGCACAGGCACCGCAGGCTTTGGCCGGGCCGCGGGTCATGCCGCAGTTCCAACTGGATGCGCCGCAGTCGCAGTCGGCGTCGACCGAACCGTCTGCGGGCGGTCAGGGTTTGCAGGCCTTGGCGGACCCGCAGGAGCAAGCCGCGCCGCAGGTGCAGATGAATTCGCCGCTATTGCAGCCTTATCCGGCGTCGACCGAGCCGCCCGGAGGCGTACAGGCCGCGCCTGGTGAGGCCGCACCGCAGGGCCAGGCCTCACCACAAGGTCAGGGCATGCCGGGCCAGGCCACACCACAAGGTCAGGGCATGCCGGGCCAGGCCACACCGCAAGGCCAGGCCACACCGCAAGGCCAGGCCACACCGCAAGGCCAGGCCACACCGCAAGGCCAGGCCACACCGCAAGGCCAGTCTGCGCCGCAAGGTCAGTCTGCGCCGGAGGGGCGGTCCGCGCCGCAAGACCAGGTCGCCCCGCCAGGGCAGACCGCACCGTACAGCCAATCCGCGCCGCCCAATCAGTCTGCGCCGCAAGGTCAGACCGCGCCGCAGGGACAGCCCGCACCACAGGGCCTGCCACAAGGGCAGTTCGGGCCGCAGGGTCAGGCGGCGCCACAGGTTCAGGGCGGACCGCAGGGTCAGACCGGCCCCCAAGGTCAGGCTGTGCCGCCGGGCCAAACCGGACCCCAGGGTCAAGCCGCCCCCCAGGGGCAAGCCGCACCCCAGGGGCAGGGCACACCCTCGACGCCGGGCGCCCAAACCAACCCGGGCACCTCCCCGTGGCCGGGCACCCAGCAGTCCACACCGGGCAGCTGGTCACCGCTGGACGAGTCGACCGACATGGCCGCCGTCCGCCAGATCATGGACTCGGTGCTCACCCTGCTCATGCCCCTGGCCAAAGCCCTCGGCGTGGACAACAACCTCGTCACCGCGGAACTGATCAACCTGGCCTACGCCTTCGCCGCCCGGCTCATGGCCCCCGCCAAATAGCGCCGACGTCGAACCCGAACGCCACCCGTCCGCGGGTGGCGTTCGGCATTCCAGCCGCATGGCCTCCGTCCGCGCGATTCGAACTCGCCGCCGGCCATGCCCATGCGGCTGCGGTGGCGAGGAGTACCCCGCCGATCGAGCGGCACGTAAAGGTTCGCGGCATGGACAACGATGTGGTGACCGCTGCGTTGATGACCCCGCTTACGCCTCGTCGGCCAAGCTCATCGCTTCCCTGAGGAGCGCCGCGATCGAGTCGAACGACAGCGGCAACGCCGGCCACGCCCCCGGCATGAACGACAAGCCCTCACCGCTGGCTGATCAAAACCTGGCCTACGCCTCGTCGGCAGAGTCCATCGTTGCCGACGAATAGCGCGGACGATCGAGTTGAACCGCCACCCGACATCGGATGCCGCTCGGCTTTCGAGCGGCATGTCGTCGGGCAGCGAGATCACGGCTAACTGCCGAGCGTGCTCATGCGGCCGGCTCGAAGCTTTCGGTGTGGACAATGGCCTGTCACTGCGGACCTGGCGCCCTGCTCAGGCGTTGGCGGCGAAGGTCATCGTTCCGCAGAGGAGCGCCGACGGCGGCGTCGATCCTCTCGGCCGGCGGGCGGCATTCGCCTTTCCGGCGGGATCGTGCCGCGCAGTATGGTGGTCGGCGTGGCTGACCGGATTCCTGTTGTGATTGTCGCGGGGTTTCTCGGTTCCGGGAAAACTACGCTGCTCAATCATCTACTGCGCAATAGCCGAGGGACGCGGATCGGCGTGGTGGTCAATGACTTCGGGGCGATCAATATCGACTCGATGCTGGTGGCCGGACAGGTCGATGCGATGGTGTCGCTCGGCAACGGGTGTGTCTGCTGTGCCGTGGACGTCAGCGAGCTGGATGACCTGTTCACCCGCCTGGCGCAGCCGCGCGCGAAGATCGATGTGATCGTGGTCGAGGCGAGCGGCCTCGCGGAGCCGCGCAACCTCATTCGGATGGTCGTGGGCAGCGACAACCCGCGCATTCGCTACGGCGGCCTGGTCGAGGTGGTCGATGCCGAGCAGTTCCCGGCGAGCAGCGCCCGCCACCCCGAGCTGCTCACGCATCTGCGGCTGGCAGACCTAATCGTGGTCAACAAGGCCGATCGCGTGCCCGGCGCGGGCATGAGCGCGCTGCGGCAGGACATCGCGGAGCTGGTCGGCCCGGCGCCGGTGTACGCGACCACGCACGGCCGGCTCGCGCCAAACCTCCTGTTCGACGAGCCGCTGCGCGAAACACCGCGTGTCGCAGAGCAATTGAGCTTCGACGAGCTCCTCGACGATCATGATCACGACCACGAGCCCGCCGACCACCGGCACCTGCACGACGACTACCTGAGCGTCTCGTTCACCAGCGAGCGCCCGCTCGACCCGCGCGCCCTGATCGCCTTCCTGGAGGACCCGCCGCCGGGCCTGTTCCGCGCCAAGGGTTTCGCCGCCTTCGCCGTCGCCGACGAGCGCCGCAAGTTCGGCATGCACCTGGTCGGCCGCCACCTGGTATTCGAGCCGCAGAACTGGGCGCGCGGCGAGCCCCACACCACCCGGCTGGTGTTGATCGGCGCGGGCATGGATCCCGACCTGGCGACGAAACGCTTGCAGGACACGATCGCCGACGACGTACTCGACCCGCAGACCTTGCTGGGCGTCTGGCGCTACACGCCGCACTGATCGACGAGTTTGGCGCGTTCGGCCCGAAACTGGCGCGTTCGGTGCTGGCGGAGGCGACGGGCGGACACGAGACTGTCCTGGTGGCCGCCGCGTCGGCACGTGCGCAATGGAGCGAACATGTCGCGCGTGCTGTCGGGTCGGCGCACCGATTCAGATCGAGATGTTTCGTTCTGCGACCGATGGGAGTTTTCCATGTCAGATTCTCTGGAGAGCGCCACCGCGTATGTGATCGAGGCGCTGGAGGCCAAGGGCACCGCCACGCGCTACGACTTCGACGTTTCCGGCATCGTGGCGGAGTCGCACGCCGTCGCCAACAGCTGGGATTTCCGCACGATCGAGAATGCCACGTTCTGGGGGATCGCGGCGCGTTTCCTCAGAACGTGAGGCCAGGCCGAAAAGCCGTGCGGCTCAACTGATAACGCGTGCGGCTCAGTCGAAACCTCTGCGGTTCAGTCAGAGACCGTGCGGCTCAGTCGAACCGGTCGGCCCGCCGCTCCCGGGTCGACTGCGACCACCGCCGAGCGGCCCGGCGCATCGATCCCGCGTCGGAGTAGCCGAGCAGCTCGGCCTGCCGCGACCGGCTCAGCGGACCACTGGAGGCGGCCGCGCTGAGCCGGGCCGTGCGCGCCCGGTCCAGCTCCCGCCGCCAGGTGGTCCCCGCCTCCGTCAACCGGCGTTGCAGCGTGCGCGGACTGGTGGCCAGCCTGCGCGCCACCTGATCGAGCGAGACGTCGCCGGTCTCCAGCGCGTCGGCCAGCGCCGCCGCGACCCGCTCGGGCCACGCGGTGGCCAGCGGGGGCGGTGGCGGCAGCGCCTCGGCGAGCGGCTGCAGGATCGCGGCGAGCACCGGATCGCTGGTGGTCAGCGGCAGGTCCATATCGGCGGCGCGAAAAACCATGGCGTCGACCTGCGCGTCGAACTCGATGGCGGTGGTGCCGAACACCTCGACGAACGTCTCCACCTTGGCCGGCGCGGACTGGCGCAGCGAAACCCGCAGCGGCACCAGGGGTTCGCGGACCACCCGCCTGGCCCGGCTGAGCACGGCGGCGAGCCCCCACAGCTGGGTGAGGTCGCGGCCGCGGCCCTCGCCCTTGATCATGTCGAGGTAGAGCGTCACCTCGCCCTCGCACTCGGCGACCAGGTCGAAGCGGTGATTGGTGGTGACCGCGGTGACGTAGGGTCCGCAGGTCGCCAGACCCGCGCCGAGCGTCGGCGCGGTGGAGAACAGATAGTCGTACAGGCCGAGCGACGGAAGCCGGTAGCGCCGGGCCACATTCAGCGCGACGTCCGGATCGCCGAGCCCGTGCTCGCCGAGCTCCCACAGCCGGGAGAAGGTGTGGCTCGGCAGGTGCACGTCGTCGCCGGCCATCGTCCACTCGGGCAGCCCGGTCTCGCGGATCAGCCGATCCCGGTCGAGACCGGCCGCACTGAGTTGAGAGATGACGAACCGGTGCAGCAAAACCTGATCGGTACCCATCGCGTCCTCCCGCGCCTCCGGCGAACTGCGTGTGCGAAAACGCTATCTCCGGCGTGTTGATTCGTCATGGGGTTTGCGTCACGGATCGGTTAACCGCAAGCGTTGACCCATTCGGATAATCCGTCGGCGAAGAGTTGTCTTTTCCAGATCGGCACCTCGTGCTTGATCCGGTCCACCAGCGCGGCGCAGGCGGTGAAGGCCTCGGCCCGGTGCGCGGCCGCGACGGCCACCACGATCGCGTCGTCGCCGATGGTCAGCGCGCCGACGCGGTGCACGGCGGCGACCGGCAGCCCGGTGGAGTCGGCCAGTTCGGCGCAGACCCGGTGCAGGAAGCGCGCGGCCTCCGGGTGCGCGGAGTACTCGAGCGCGGCCACGGCCTGTCCGCCGTCGTGGTCGCGGACCTTGCCGGTGAACACCACGACCGCGCCGTAGTGCGGCCCGGTCACCGCCTCCTCGACCGCGGCGGCGTCGAGCGGCCGGTCGCTGATGTGCGCCAGCCGGACGGCGGGCTCAGTTGTCGTCATGGTTTCCGCCTCCGGCGACTTGGGCGAGCAAATGGTCGAGCAGCGGTTCCAGCACGGCGATGCCGTCCTTGACGCCGCCGGGGGAGCCGGGCAGGTTGATGACCACCGACCGGCCGGCCAGCCCGGCGACGCCGCGACTCAGCGCGGCGAGGGGGAACTTCGCGGTGCCGCGCCGGCGGATCGCCTCCGCGACGCCGGGCAGTTCGCGGGTGAGCACGGCGAGGGTGGCCTCCGGGGTCGCGTCGGTGGGGGAGGCGCCGGTGCCGCCGGTGCTGATCACCAGTGCCGGTTCGAGCCGCAGCGCGTCGGCCAATCCGAAGGCGATGTCGGCGTCGGCGTAGACGAGCGGGCCGCGCACTGAAAAGCCCAGCCCGGCAAGCCATTCCGCTAGCACAGGGCCGGTGGTGTCTACGCGGGTGCCCGCGGCGGCTCCCGTCGAGGCGACGAGGACCACTGCGCAAAGGTCGCCCGAGATAGCTTCCGGCGCAACATGTTTCACATCATGTGATGCGATCTCGGTTGCGGGAGAGTCGGTTGGATCGCCCGCGGCGTCCTCATGAATCTCGTCGGCCTCGGGACGCACCCAATGTCCGCGTTTGCCACCCTCTTTGGTGAGCAACCGCACCCCGTTGAGCGTCGCCGCCGGATCGACCGCCTTCACCATGTCGTGCAGCGTCAGCCCGGCGACCGCGACCGCCGTCAACGCCTCCATCTCGACACCGGTCGGCCCCTTGGTCTTCGCCGTCGCCTCGATGGTGATGCTCGACTCGGTGAAGCCGAACTCGACCTTCACCGAGGACAACGCGAGCTGATGGCAGAGCGGGATCAGCTCCGAGGTCTTCTTCGCGCCCGCGATCCCCGCGATCCGCGCGGTGGACAGCACGTCGGCCTTCGGCATGTCGTCGGCCCGCACCAGCGCGACCACCTCGGCGGTGGTCAGCAGCTCACCCTCGGCGACCGCGATGCGGGTGGTGTCGGACTTGGCGCTGACGTCGACCATGCGGGCGCGGCCTTCGCCGTCCACATGGGACAACTCGCTCATCGATTACTCCTGGAACGGATCACAGCGACCACACTCGCACAGCGGCGCCCGCGGGCAGCGAGGTCGCCTCGGCGGGGACATCGATCAGCACGTCCGCCCACGCCATGCCCGCGACGAGATGCGACCCGGGCCCGGACACCACCTCGACCGCCTCCGGCGTCGGCGGATCTCCGTCGGCCGCGCGAATCAGCTTGCCGCGCAAGAACTGCCGCTTGCCCTGCGGAGACCGGGCCACCTCGTCGCGCAGCGGGAGGCGGTAGCCGTCGACCGGGGGCAGCCCGGCGAGCGCGCGCAGGATCGGCCGGGCGAACACCTCGAACGACACCATCGTGCTGACCGGATTACCGGGGAAGCTGAGCACCGGAACCCCGTCGACGACCGTGAGCCCCTGCGGCCCGCCCGGCTGCATGGCGACCGAGCCGAAGCGCCCGCCGAGCGGCTCGAGCACGTCCTTGACGACCTCGAAATCGCCCTTGGACACCCCGCCGGAGGTGAACACGACGTCGGCGGCGCCGGTCGCGGCGTCGAGCAGCTTGCGGAACTGCGACGGCTCATCGGTGCTGTGCGCGACCGAGACGACCTCGACTCCGTTGGCACCGAGCGCGGCCGCCAGCGCGATCCCGTTGGAGTTGTAGATCTGTCCCGGGTGCAGCGTGCTGCCCGCCGGGACGAGCTCGTCACCGGTGGTGATCACCGCGGCCCGGACGGGGCGGAACACGGACACGCTCGGCAGGCCGACCGCGGCGAGGGCCGCGATGTGCCGCGGCTCGAGCCGCGTGCCCGCGTGCGCCAGCAGGTCGCCCGTCCGCACATCGGTACCGGCCTCGCGCACGAATTCGCCTGCGCTGCGGCCACGCTCGACGGTGATCGCGTCCTCGCCCGCGCGCACGTCCTCCACCGGGATCACGCAGTCCGCGCCGGGCGGGATGGGCGCGCCGGTCATCACCTTGATCGCCGCGCCGGGCGGCAAGGGGTTCTGCCCGGCATTGCCCGCCGCGACGACGCCGGCCAGCGGCAGCGTCACCGGCGCGACCGCGACGGACTCGGCCCGCACCGCGTAGCCGTCCATGGCCGAGTTGCGGAACACCGGTAGATCGAGGGGCGAGCGGACGTCCTCGGCGAGTTGCCTGCCGAGGGCCTGCGGCACCGGGACGGTGTCGGCCGAGCGCGCGGCCAGCGGACGCAACAGCTGTTCGATATCGCCGCGGTACTCGTCGACGGGCCGGGCCGAGACGCTGGCGGGCCGAGGATTCATGTGGGCCAGCCTAACGTCCAGCGGGCGCGGTACATCGGCCGTCCGGCTTGTAGGAACCTCACAAACTCGTGCCGCGCGCGGTGCGCGATTCCGTACCTTCCGCGGCTGACCGCGAGCGCGCGGAGGTCATAATGGACGGGTGACTCTGGTCGAGATGGGGATACCTGCCGTGCGTTCCGGGCGTCCCTCGCTCGACGGCCGCCCCGACACGCCGTTCCTGCTCGATCGATTCGGGCGGGTCGCCCGGGATCTACGGGTGTCCATCACCGAGAAGTGTTCGCTGCGCTGTACGTACTGCATGCCCGAGGAGGGCCTGCCCGCGATACCGCAGCACGAACTGCTGACGGTCGAGGAGATCGTGCGTCTGGTGCGCCTGGCGGTGCGCGAACTCGGCGTGCAGGAGGTGCGGTTCACCGGCGGTGAGCCGCTGATGCGCCGCGACCTCGAACGGATCATCGCGGGCTGCCACGAACAGGTGCCCGGCACGCCGCTGGCCATGACGACCAACGGCGTCGGACTCGAGCACCGCGCCCGCGGCCTCGCCGCCGCCGGACTGCACCGGGTGAACGTCTCGCTCGACACCGTCGATCGAGCCGGATACGCCGAGCTGACCCGGCGCGATCGACTCGACTCGGCGCTGGCCGGCATCCGGGCCGCCCGCGACGCCGGGCTGGCCCCGGTGAAGATCAACGCCGTGCTCATGCGGGAAACGCTCTCCGGCGCAGCCGATCTGCTCCAGTGGTGCCTGGACGAGGAGTGCACGCTGCGGTTCATCGAGGAGATGCCGCTCGACGCCGACCACGAATGGGCCCGCGCCAACATGGTCACCGCCGCGGAGCTGCTCGACGTGCTCGGCGAGCGCTTCGAGCTCACCGCGGCCGGCCGCGACGACCCTTCGGCCCCCGCCGAGACCTGGCTGGTCGACGGCGGACCCGCGACCGTCGGCATCATCGCGTCGGTCACCCGCAAGTTCTGCGACACCTGCGACCGCACCCGCCTCACCGCCGACGGCATGCTGCGCTCGTGCCTGTTCAGCGACCAGGAGTACGACCTGCGCCAGGCGCTGCGCTCGGGCGCGGACGACGCCGAACTCGCCACGCTGTGGCGCGGCGCGATGTGGAACAAGTGGGCGGGCCACGGCATCGACGCCGAGGGCTTCGTCCCGCCCGAACGCACGATGGGAGCCATCGGTGGTTGAGATCCGCTACTTCGCCGCCATCGCCGACGCCGTCGGCAAGGATCGCGAGACCCTCGACCTTCCCGTCGGCGCGACCGTCGCCGACCTGCGCTCGACGCTGTCCGCCTCGTACGGCGCCGACCTCGACAAGATGCTGGCGGTGTGCGCCTACCTCGTCGGCGACGAGCTGACCAGGGACCCGGAGGCGGCGTTGACGCCGCGCGTGGACGTTCTCCCGCCGTTCGCGGGCGGTTGATCCGCGACCCGGAGTAGAAATATTTCGCGCCGTGTAGAGAAAGCCGTGCGGTGTTCGTCGTCTGGGTAGGGAAGGGCATCGGGCCTCTCCCTTCGAGAAAGGTTGGCGACCATGCACTATTTGGCCACGCTGGTGGGCGGCGGAGAGGGAGCCCGGCCGGGGACGCCGGAGTTCGACGCGGGGGTGGCGAAGTACGCGGAGTTCGAGCAGCAGGCGGCCGGGGCGATCGCGGGCGGCGCGGCGCTGTATCCGCCGGACACCGCGATCTCGGTCCGCCGCGACGGCGGGAAGACCTTGGTCACCGACGGCCCGTTCACCGAACAGGCCGAGGTCGTAGGCGGCTTCTATGTTTTCGAGTGCGCGAATCTGGACGAGGCGATCCAACTCGCCAGGAAGGTTCCGGCCGCGGCGCGCGGTTCGGTGGAGGTGCGGCCGATGGTGATGTGGTCGCCGCACACGGTGCCGGGCGACGACTGGTGGACGGCGCTGCTGTGGGAGCCGCAGGGCGATATCGTCGCGCCCGGCACGCCCGAGTGGGAGAAGATGGCCGTCGAGCATCAGCGGTTCGCGGAAAATGCCGGCGCGGCGATTCAGGGGGCCGGGGCGCTGCAACCACCGGAGACCGCGACCGTCGTCCGCGAGCGGGACGGGAAGTTGTTGCTGACCGACGGCCCGTACACCGAGGGCGCCGAGGTGGTGGACGGCCTGTACGTGTTCACGGCGGCGAGCCGGGAGCAGGCCGCGGAGCTCGCGCAGCGGATTCCGCGAGGCGACAAGGGACGCACCGAAGTTCGCCGAATCGTCAACGTCGGTTTCTGACCGTGCGCACGGGCCCGGCCGAGACGATCGACGGCATCTACCGTGCCGAGTTCGGCCGGGCCCTCGCCACCGTCGCGCGGCTGGTCGGCGATATCGGGCTGGCCGAGGACGCGGTGCACGAGGCGTTCGCCGACGCGCTGCGCAGCTGGCCGGAGCGCGGCGTGCCGGTGAATCCGGGCGCCTGGATCACCACCGCGGCGCGCAATCGCGCACTGGATCGGGTGCGGCGCGAATCGGCCAGGGGTGCCAAGGAATACGACGCGATCCGGTCGGCCGCGCCCTACGAGGAGCCCGACGTGACGCCGGTGCCGGACGATCAACTACGCATGATCTTCACCTGCTGCCATCCCGCCCTGTCGCCGGAGTCACGGGTCGCGCTCACGCTGCGGCTGGTGTGCGGCTTGCGGACCGTCGAGATCGCGCGGGCCTTCCTGCAGCCGGAACACACCGTGGCGCAACGCCTCACCCGCGCGAAGGCGAAGATTCGCGCGGCGGGCATCCCGCTGCGGGTGCCGCCCGTTCAGCTCCTGCCGGAGCGGCTGCCCGCGGTGCTCGCCTGCGTGTATCTGGTGTTCACGGAGGGGTATTCGGCCACCGAGGGTCCCGCGGCCATCCGAGACGAGTTGTGCGACGAGGCTATTCGGCTCGGGCGGCTGCTGTGCGCGCTGCTGCCGGACGAGCCGGAGGCGCGCGCACTGCTCGCCCTGATGCTGCTCAACGACAGCCGCCGCAGCCAACGGCGTTGCGGCGAAGGCGAACTGGTGCCGATCGATGAGCAGGACCGGCGTGGGTGGAATCGCGACCGGATCGAGGCGGGGCTGCGCTGTCTGGTCTCGGCAGCGGCGGACGGTAACGGCCCCTACCTGCTTCAGGCCCGCATCGCCGCCGCCCACGCCACCGCCGCTACCTTCGCGGAAACCAATTGGGCCGCAATAGTTTCCAGCTATGACGCGCTGCTCGCCCAGTCCGGTTCCCCGATCGTCGCGGTGAACCGCGCCATCGCCGTGGGCTTCCTGCACGGCTTCGACGCCGGTCTCGCCGCCCTCGACGAGGTGGCCGGCCATCCCCGACTGGCCGCCGCGCACCTCGTCCCGGCCACCCGCGCCGACCTGCTCCGCCGAGCGGGTCGCTACGCGGAGTCCGCGACGAATTACCGTGCGGCGCTGGATCGCACGCCGAACGAGCAGGTGCGCCGCTTCTTGGCCCGCCGTCTGGCGGAAGTCGAGCGGGCGGCGACGCCGGGGCCGCGAACGCCCTGACGAGCGGTGGCTACTCGCGCCACCAGGTGTCGAGCGGGGAGACCGGCACGGTCCGCTTGTGCCGGGTATTCAGATAGATCGACTCGATGCGCTTCGCGACCTCGTCGGTGACGTCCTTGCCCTCGAGATAGTCGTCGATCTCGCGATAGGTCAGGCCGAGGGCCTCCTCGTCGGGGAGCGAGGGACGGTCGTCCTCCAGGTCGGCGGTGGGAACCTTCGACCACAGGCTCTCCGGCGCGCCGAGTTCCTGCAGCAGCGCGGCGCCCTGGTGCTTGGTGAGCCCGGTCAGCGGGGTGAGATCGACGCCGCCGTCGCCGTACTTGGTGAAGAAGCCGGTGACCGCCTCGGCCGCGTGATCGGTGCCGATGACGAGCAGGTTCTCCTGACCGGCGATCGCGTACTGGATCACCATCCGCTCCCGCGCCTTCACATTGCCGCGCACGAAATCGCGCAGCTTGTCGATCTTCAGCGCGGAGGCCACCTCGCCCGCGGTCGCGTTCGCGCTCGGCCGCACATTCACCGACACCGTCTTGTCCGGCTCGATGAAGCGCAGCGCGGTGCGCGCGTCGGCCTCATCGGACTGCACGCCGTAGGGCAGGCGCACGGCGACGAACGTCGCGTCGCCGCCCTCCTCGCGCAGCTCCGACACGGCCAGCTGGCACAGCTTGCCCGCCAGCGAGCTGTCCTGCCCGCCACTGATGCCCAGCACGAAACCCTTTGCGGGAGTGGCGTTCAGGTAGTCCTTGAGAAAATCGACCCGGCGTCGTACCTCTTCCTTCGGCTCGATGCTCGGTCGAACGCCCAACTCGCTGATGATCTGTTCGCGCAGGTTCCGCATGGCAGCCCACTTTACTGTCGATTCACCCTGTGACAACGCGGCGCACAATCGCTTCCCAGTTGTCGCCGATCTGCTCGCGGGTATACCCCTGCGCGCGCAACTGATGCATGATCAGCGCGGCGCTGAGCGAGGCGAGCAGGCTGTCCGCGGTCAACGCGATCTCGCCGGACATCCCGGCCTGCCGCAGCAGCATCGACACGTGCGCCTTGAGCAACATGTACGGCGCGCCCGAGTAGCGCTCGCCCGCCTCGCCGACCTCCGCGGCGCGATACAGCTCGCCCTCCACCTCGATGTCGAGCAGCCGCGCCCGGCCGAACGCGACGAGCCGGTCCACCGGCGCCGCGCCCGGCCCCAGCGGCGGCGGCCCGAACATGAACGCCTCCTGGGCTTTGCGCTCTGAGTGATCGAGCAGCGCCATCAGCAGGCCCGACCGGTTGCCGAACCGGCGGAAGACGGTGCCCTTGCCGACCCCGGCCCGCTTGGCCAGCGCGTCCATGGTGAGGCTGTCCACCCCCTGCTCGCGCACCAACTGCTGAGCGGCGTCGAGCAGCAGCTGCCGATTGCGGGCGGCGTCGGCGCGCTCGGTGGGTCCGGCCGCGCCCGGCAGCGGCGCACCGACGCCGAGCAGCGGACGCGCCCGAGGCGCGGGGAGATCGGGTGTGGGGTAGCTCACAGCATTCACGCCATTTCCGAGGGAAGTAATCGGACCATGGTCCGGTTAGTCATCTGTGAAAGTTCGGACACCACACCTTCAGTACACCAGGAGTCGTCATGGCCCAGACCCGCATCCTCGCTCTCGTCGGAAGCCTTCGCGCCGCCTCGATCAACCGGCAGCTCGCCGAGACCGCCGTGCAGACCGCCCCCGAGGGCGTGGAGATCACCGTCTACGAGGGGCTCGCCGACATCCCCTTCTACAACGAAGACCTCGATGCCGAGGGTGTCGTCCCCGCAGCCGCGCAGGCGCTGCGCGACGCCGTCGCCGCCGCCGACGGACTGCTGATCGCGACCCCGGAGTACAACGGCACCCTGCCGGGCGTGTTGAAGAACGCCATCGATTGGGCCTCCCGGCCGTACGGCGCCGGCGCGCTCAAGGGCAAGCCGACCGCCGTGATCAGCGCGTCGATCAGCCCGAACGCCGCGCAGTGGGCGCACGGCGACACGGTGAAGTCGCTGGGCGTGGCCGGCGCGAGCGTGGTGGAGTCCGCGCACCTGCACTTCGCCACGATCGGCGAGCGCTTCGGCGTGACGCACCCGCGCGAGGATGCCGAGGCGCTCACCGCGCTGGCGGCCACCGTGCACGAGCTGGTGCAGGCCACTCGGGGCGAGCTGGCCGCGGTGTAAGCTTCCCGACCGGTCATTCAGAGGGTCATTTCCACACGGGTGGAGGTGGCCCTCTCCGTCTGTCCCGATAGTTTGCTGGAAGTGAGCTACGGTACGAAATTGTGATCTGCACCACGGTCGTGTCGGGTTGCGAATCGAGCGGCCAGGGACTTACCGCCGTCGAATTTCATCTTTGTGACTCGCAACATGTCGTGTTGTATGAATCTGTCGGCCACTAGGTGTAGTGTCTTCGGTACTGGAAGACGGCATGGCACCCCGCTCTGTGAGCATCGGCCCGAAGGGGCTGAACAGGGGATTCGAAGCCAGATCCAGGAGTTTGCGCAGCAAGGTCGACAAGCACTGCATACGGATCACAGGCTGTGGATCAGGCACAAGGAGAAGAGGGATACCAATGACCGTCACCGTGTACACCAAGCCCGCTTGCGTCCAGTGCAACGCCACCTACAAGGCCCTCGACAAGGCCGGGGTGGACTACGAGGTCGTCGACATCTCCGAGAACGACGAGGCGCGTGACTACGTCATGGCCCTCGGTTACCTGCAGGCGCCGGTCGTGGTGGCCGGTGAGGACCACTGGTCCGGCTTCCGCCCCGACCGCATCAAGTCGCTCGCCACCGTGGCGGCCTGACCGCTTCCGCTTTCCGTTCCTCCGAGAGGAGAGGTGACCGTGTCCACCGGGACCGCGCTCGTCTACTTCTCCAGCGCCTCGGAGAACACGCATCGCTTCGTCGAGAAGCTGGGTCTCCCGGCGACTCGCATTCCACTGCACACCGCCGATTCGCTGCGCGTCGACGAACCCTACGTGCTGATCGTCCCCACCTACGGGGGCGGTCGGCACGTTTTGGGTGGGAGCAGATCCGACAAGGATTTCGTGCCGCGGCAGGTCGCCAAGTTCCTCAACGATCCGCACAACCGCGCCCTGCTGCGTGGCGTGATCGCGGCGGGCAACACGAACTTCGGCGATACCTACTGCTGTGCGGGCGACGTGATCTCGCGTAAGTGCGGGGTGCCGTACCTGTATCGCTTCGAACTCATGGGAACCGCCGAGGACGTCGAGCGCGTCCGAGAGGGATTGGGATTGTTTTGGCAACAACGACGACAGCACCGGCCGGAAAAACGGCTCGCTTAGAGCAGGCCGCCACGCGCGGTGCGGACACCACCGAGGTCATGGACTACCACGCCCTCAACGCGATGCTGAACTTGTACGGCCCGAACGGTGAGATCCAGTTCGACAAGGACCGCGAGGCCGCGCACCAGTACTTCCTGCAGCACGTCAACCAGAACACCGTCTTCTTCCACAACCTGGACGAGAAGCTGGACTACCTGGTCGACGAGAACTACTACGAGCCGGAGGTGCTGGACCAGTACAGCCGGCCGTTCATCAAGCAGCTGTTCCAGCAGGCGTACGCGAAGAAGTTCCGGTTCCCCACCTTCCTCGGCGCGTTCAAGTACTACACCTCGTACACGCTCAAGACCTTCGACGGCAAGCGCTACCTGGAGCGGTTCGAGGACCGGGTCTGCATGGTCGCGCTCACCCTCGCCGCGGGCGACGAGGTGCTCGCGCGCAAGCTGGTCGACGAGATCATCGACGGCCGCTTCCAGCCGGCCACCCCGACCTTCCTCAACTCGGGCAAGAAGCAGCGCGGCGAGCCGGTGTCGTGCTTCCTGCTGCGCATCGAGGACAACATGGAGTCCATCGGGCGCTCCATCAACTCCGCCCTGCAGCTGTCCAAGCGCGGCGGCGGGGTCGCGTTGCTGCTCAGCAATATTCGCGAGCACGGCGCGCCGATCAAGAAGATCGAGAACCAGAGCTCGGGCGTCATCCCGATCATGAAGCTGCTCGAGGACTCGTTCTCCTACGCCAACCAGCTCGGCGCGCGCCAGGGCGCGGGCGCGGTGTACCTGCACGCGCACCACCCCGACATCTACCGGTTCCTGGACACCAAGCGGGAGAACGCGGACGAGAAGATCCGCATCAAGACCCTCTCGCTCGGCGTGGTGATCCCCGACATCACCTTCGAGCTGGCGAAGAAGAACGAGGACATGTACCTGTTCTCGCCGTACGACGTGGAACGCATCTACGGCAAGCCGTTCGCCGACATCGACGTCACCGAGAAGTACTACGAGATGGTCGACGACAAGCGCATCCGCAAGTCGAAGATCAAGGCGCGCGAGTTCTTCCAGACCATCGCCGAGCTGCAGTTCGAGTCCGGCTACCCGTACATCATGTTCGAGGACACGGTGAACCGCGCGAACCCGATCGCGGGCAAGATCACCCACTCGAACCTGTGCTCGGAGATCCTGCAGGTGTCGACGCCGTCGCTGTTCAACGACGACCTGTCCTACGCCAAGGTCGGCAAGGACATCTCCTGCAACCTCGGGTCGCTCAACATCGCCAAGACGATGGACTCACCCGACTTCGCGCAGACCATCGAGACCGCCATCCGGGCGCTCACCGCCGTCTCCGATCAGACGCACATCTACTCGGTGCCCTCGATCGAGCAGGGCAACAACGAGTCCCACGCGATCGGCCTCGGCCAGATGAACCTGCACGGATACCTGGCCCGCGAGCGGGTGCACTACGGGTCCGAAGAGGGCATCGACTTCACCAACATCTACTTCTATACCGTTGTGTACCACGCGATTCGGGCGTCGAACCAGATCGCGAAGGAGCGCGGCGCCTACTTCGGCGGCTTCCCCGAGTCCAAGTACGCCAGCGGCGAGTACTTCGACAAGTACACCGACCAGGTATGGGAGCCGAAGACCGAGCGGGTGGCGCGGCTGTTCGCCGACGCCGGGGTGCGGATCCCGACCCAGGCCGACTGGCTCGAGCTCAAGGCCTCGGTCATGGAGCACGGCATCTACAATCAGAACCTGCAGGCCGTGCCGCCGACCGGCTCGATCTCCTACATCAACCACTCCACCAGCTCGATCCACCCGGTGGCGTCGAAGATCGAGATCCGCAAGGAGGGCAAGATCGGCCGCGTCTACTACCCGGCGCCCTACCTCGCCAACGACAACCTCGAGTACTACGACGACGCCTACGAAATCGGCTACGAGAAGATCATCGACACCTACGCCGCCGCCACCCAGCACGTGGACCAGGGCCTGTCGCTGACCCTCTTCTTCAAGGACACCGCGACCACCCGCGACCTGAACCGCGCCCAGATCTACGCCTGGCGCAAGGGCATCAAGACCCTCTACTACATCCGCCTGCGCCAAATGGCGCTGGAGGGAACCGAAGTCGAGGGTTGCGTGTCCTGCATGCTGTAGGAGCCGCTTACCACGAAAGCCTCAGTGCGATTGCCGCACTGAGGCTTTCTCTATTCCTGCCGGGTTTGTCAGCGCGCCCGAGGTCAGGGCGTTGGTGACACTTCGTGCTACCGCGTCGGCGAGAAGTGTTGTGCGGGTTGGATCTTCGTTCAGCATGATCTGCCAGGCGAAAAGGGGGCCGAGGAGCAGAGCGTGCACGAGGGCGGGGTCCGGGCGGTGGGGTAGTTCGCCGCGTGCCACAGCGCGGTCCAGCAGTGTCGTGATGACCGAACGTTCCACGGCCAGATAGGAATCGGTGAAGCGCGCGCTCAGCGCCTCGTCGGCATGAATGTCGGCCAGCAGCCCCGCCATCACACCGGCCGCGGACCGGGCGAGCTGGTCACCGATCCGGGTGGTGAGTGCGGTGATGTCGCCGCGAAGCGAGCCGGTATCGGCCGGTGGGGCTTCGTTCAGGTCGTGCAGCAAGACGGCGAAGATCATCTCCTGTTTGGTCGCGTACCTCCGGTAGATCGTCGCCTTGCTTATCCCGGCGCGAGCGGCCACGGCATCGACGGTGAGTGTCGCGTAACTCTGTTCGCCGAGCAGGGATCTGACCGCGGCGGCGATGGCGTGATCTACCCGACCGTCCCGAGGGCGACCTCCCGCTTGTTTCGGTTTCGACATGCTGGCATCATACGAGACTGACAGTATCGAAACTGGCAGTCTCGTAACGCGGCTCGCGTGACCGGGCAGGTGGAGGACAGATGGAACTGACCGAACAGCGCGCCGCTTCTGGCTGGCGAGGTGCCCGATCTACGAGAATCGCCGGATGGATCGCCGTCGCCTTCGGCGTCGTGCACGTCGTCGTTTCCCCACTGGATGTGCGCGACACGTGGTCGCAGGCTGTGGCGGACGGCTGGTGGAATACCTTCACGCTCGAAAAGTCGGCAACGCTCGCCCAATTCGAACGCTCGGAAGCGCTATGGATCTCGCTCGGCAGCTTCGGCGTTCCGGTGTTGGTGCTCGGTTGCTACATCGTGTGGTCGACACGCCACCACCAGCGCGTGCCGGGGTGGATCGGCTGGCTCATGCTCGGTTGGGCGCTACTCCTGGCCACCGCGGTGCCCGCTTCCCCCGCCTGGGCGCTCCTGGTCTGTGGCGGACTCATCGTTCTCGGGGATGGCAAGAGCAGTCGTCCCAACGGACTTCCCGCTGCGTGAACGCGCCAGGCGACCACCGATCGGGCAGTCGCCTGGCGTGCACGTTCAGGCGAGGGCCGGAGCCACTTCCTTCTCGAACAGCTCGATGCCGGAGGTGTCGTAGGCGGCCTCGGGGAAGTTGAAGATGCCGTAGCCGAGGCCGAGATCGCGGACGGGGGTGAGGCGTTCGATGATCTGCTCCGGGGTGCCGACCGCGAGCGAGGGGCGGAACATGCCGTCCACGAAACCCTTCGCCTGATCCTCGCTGATCACCGTGGCCAGCTTGGCCTGGATCGCCGAGAGGCGCTCCTCGACTTCGGCTTCGGTGGACGCGACCACCGCGTTGAAGTTCGACGAGCGCACGATGGCGTCGAAATCCGTACCGACGTCGGCGCAGTGGGCGCGCAGGATCTCCGACTTCTGCGCGAACTCGTCCGGGGCGGGGCTGAAATTGGTGTAGGCGGCGTACTTCGCCGCGATCCGCAGCGTCTTCTTCTCACCGCCGCCCGCGATCCACAGCGGAATCCCGCCCTCCTGAAACGGAAGTGGCCGCACGATCGCGCCGTCGACCTGGTAGTGCTTGCCGTCCAGGGTGGCCTTGCCCTCGGTCCACGCCTGACGGAAGATCTGCACCCCCTCGTCCAGCCGGCCCAGCCGCTCACCCGCGCCGGGGAAGCCGTAACCGTAAGCGCGCCATTCGTGTTCGTACCAGCCGCCGCCGATGCCCATCTCCACCCGGCCGCCCGAGACGAGATCGACCGTCGCGGCGACCTTGGCGAGGTACACCGGGTTGCGGTAGCTCATCGCGGTGCACATCTGCCCGAGCCGGATCCGCGAGGTGGACGCCGCGAACGCCGACATGAGCGTCCACGCCTCGTGCGTCGCCTCCTCGGTCGGCACCGGAACGGTGTGGAAGTGGTCGTACACCCACAGGGACTCCCAGGTGTCGCCGGCGTCCGCGCGTTGCGCGAGATCCCGCATCACCCGCCACTGGTCCGCCGGGTCGATGCCCACCAGATCGAGCCGCCAGCCCTGTGGGATGAAGATGCCGAAGCGCACAGATCTCTCCTTCGTGTGTTTGCCCCAAACCTAGTCAATCATCCCGTGCTGGGACGATCGTCGCGCGGCGGCGCGGTAGCGCGCCCCGGCGAGTGCGCACCGGCGGCTGATGGTCCGCTCGATGTCACGGCAGCTCGGGGCCGATCGCGTACCGCGCGCCCAGCGGGCCGCCACCCCAGCCGAGCGCCTTGCGGTAGCTGCCCAGGAGGCCGTGGTCGATGAGGTACTGCTCGTCGCGTTGCTCATCGTCCGGCGCGAGTGGTTCGGTGCGCGCGGCGACGAACAAGGCGTCGGTGGGGCAGTACGCCTCGCACAGGAAACACGTCTGGCAGTCGGTTTGCCTGGTAAGCACGGGGATTCCGTTCGCGCCGCGATCGAAGACCCGGGTGGGGCAGACCTCGACGCACTTGTCGCACCCGATGCATCGCTCGGCCGAGACCAGTTCGATCATGCCGGCACCAGCCGCGACTCGGCCAGGAACACCGGCTCCGGCGCGGTCCACACCTCGTCGAGCCCACCGGTGATCAGTCGATGGTGCTGCGCCGGATCGATATCCGGGAACTCCTCGCGACGAGCCATGCCGCGCGACTCGGTGCGGGCGAGCGCCGCCGTGTACATCCAGCGCGCGTGTGCGATCATCGCCGCGGCCGAGCGCACTTTCGACGGATCCGCCTGTGTGAGAGTCAAACTCGTCCGAGCCTGCCGCCACGCGTCGTGCAGCGTCGCCAGCGCGGGCCGCAGCCGGTCGCCGTGGCGGAGATAGTTCTTGTCGTACGGCAGCACCTCCCGCTGCACCACCGCGACGAGGTCGGCGGGGCGCAGTTCGGCGTCCGGCCGGCCGGTAGGCCGGAGGCCGACCCCGCCCGCGCCGAACCGCTGCCGATCATCGACCGAATCACCCTGTAGCCGAGCGTATTCGGCCGCTCCCGCGCCGGCCCAGCTGCCCGACGACATCGCCCACGCGGCGTTGTGGCTGCCGCCGCCGGTGAACCCGCCGCAGATCAGCTCGCGAGTAGCGACGTCGCCCGCGACATACAACCCGGGCACGCTGGTCGAGCAGTCCGCGCCCGCGACGCGGACCCCGCCCGTGCCCCGAACGGTGCCCTCGAGGAGCAGCGTGATCGGGAACCGATCGGTGAAGGGATCGATGCCGAGCCGGTCGAAGGTGAGGAAGAAGTTCGGCTGCCCGAGCCGCATCGCCCGGCGTTGCTCCGCATCGGCCCGATCCAGCGTGCAGTACACCGGACCGCTCGCCAAGGCCCGCGCGATCGGTGAGCGACTCTTGCCGGACGCACCCGCCAGTATCTCGCCGTTAGCCTGATAGAAGGTCGCGAAGGAGTAGTACGCCGTCTTCGTCACCGACGTGAACTCCGGCGCGATGGCGTACGCATTGGAGAACTCCATGCCGGACAGCTCCGCGCCCGCCTCCACGGCCATCAGGGCGCCGTCGCCCGTATTGACGTTGCAGCCCAACGTTTTCGAGAGGAAGGCACACCCGCCGGTCGCGAGAACGACGGCACGCGAAGGGACGTCGATCAGCTCACCGGTCGCCAGCCGTTGCAGGCGCGCACCTGCCGCGGATCCGTCGGCGTCGGTGAGCAGTTCGATCGCCGGAGCGTGATCGAGGACGCGAACCTCCGCCCGCTGTACCCGAATCCGCTGGCGCCGCATGTATTCCGGCCCCTGCACCCCGGTGCGCACCGGCCGGCCTGCGCGATCGACGGGGAAGGGGTAGCGCCCGACCTCGGCGAGTTCATCGACCCTGGCGTAGGTCTCGTCGAGCACCCGAGCCATCCAGTCGCGATCGGCGAGGTAGCCGCCGAGCGCTTCCCGGCTCGCCATCGCCCGCTCGCGCAGTTCCGGATCGGGCCGCACGTACCAGATCCCGGTGCCGGCGGCGGCGGTCGCGCCGCTGCTACCGCAGAAACCCTTGTCCGCCAGCGCGACCGAGGCGCCGGCGGCCGCGGCCCGCAACGCCGCCCAGGTCCCGGCCGGGCCGCCGCCGAGTACGAGGACGTCGACGGTCATGCGCTCACCTCGGCCCGTTCCCGAGCGTGCCTGCTCTGCACCGGACCGAGCCCGTAGTGCCCGCGCAGCGTGTTCGCGGTGTAGTCGGCGCGAAAAAGCCCGCGCTCCTGGAGGATTGGGACCACCCGGTCGACGAAATCCTCGAGTCCGCCGGGCAGATACGGCGGCATGATGTTGAACCCGTCGGCGGCGCCGTTGTCGAACCAGCTCTGCAGTTCGTCGGCGATCTGCGTCGGCGTGCCCGCGAAGGTCCGGTGTCCGCGCCCGCCGCCCAGCTTGCCGATCAGCTGCCGAATCGTCAGGTTCTCGTTCGCCGCCAACTCTTTGACCAGCGTGAATCTGCTCTTGTGCGTCTCGATATCGCTCTCCGAGGGCAGCGGTGGCAGCGGCCCGTCGAGCGCGTGCTCGGTGAGGTCGACGCCGAGCATGGTCGACAGTTGGCGCAGGGCGTAGTCCGGTGAGATCAGGTCGGTGAACTCCTGCTCGAGGGCCTGCGCCTCCTCGGTCGTGTCGGCGATGAACGGCACCAGGCCGGGCAGCACCTTCAGCTCGTCCGCCGCGCGGCCGTACCGTGCCAGTCGGGACTTCAGATCGCGGTAGAACGCCTGCCCCTCGGCCAGCGTCCGCTGCGCGGTGAACACCGCCTCGGCGTGCCGCGCGGCGAACTCCTTTCCGCTCTCCGAGGATCCGGCCTGCACCAGCAACGGCCTGCCCTGCGGGGTGTGCGGTGAGTTCAACGGCCCGCGGACCCGGAAGCGCGGCCCGTCGTAGTCGATGGTGTGCACCTTGCCCGGGTCGGCGAAGACGCCGGCCGCGGAGTCGAGCACGATCGCGTCCGCCTCCCAGCTGTCCCACAGCTGCTCGACCACGTCGACGAACTCCTGCGCCCGCTCGTAGCGGCGCGCATGCTCGGGGACGCCGTCGTAACCGAAGTTGAACGCCTCGTCCGCGCCCGCCGACGTGACGATGTTCCAGCCCGCGCGGCCACCGCTGATGTGGTCGAGCGAGGCGAACTTGCGGGCGAGGTCGAACGGCTCGTGATAGGTGGTGGACGCGGTCGCGATCAGCCCGACATGCGTGGTGACGGCGGCGATCGCGGCCAGCAGCGTGATCGGCTCGAACACCGCGAGGGTATTGCGCTCGATCCGCGGCCCGACCGCGAGCCCGTCGGCGAAGAACACCGAGTCGAGCTTGCCGCGCTCGGCGATCCGGCCGAGTTCTTGGAAGTGCCGCACGTCGAGCACGCGGTGCGCCTCTGTGCGCGGATGCCGCCACGCGGCCTCGTGGTGCCCGACGCCCATCAGGAAGGCATTGAGATGAAACTGCTTATCAGACATGGTTTTCCTTGTGTCGCGAGCGGACGGTCAGGCATTCGGTTCGGTGCGCCAGCGCGAGAATCGGCGTTCCAGCGCGACGAGCAGGCCGTTGAAGGCCAGGCCGAGCAGTGAGATGGCGATGATCCCGGCGTACATGTTCGGGATCTGGAAGTTCTGCTGGGCCGCGGTGATCAGATATCCGAGACCCGCTCTGGCGCCGAACATCTCAGCGGCCAGCAGCACCAGGATCGAGCTCGCCGCGGCCATCCGCAGGCCGGTGAAGATGGACGGCAGCGCGGCGGGCAGGATCACCCGCTGGAACAACCGCAGCGGTGAGAGACCGAGCGAGACAGCGGATTTGATCAGCAGCGGGTCGACGGTACGAACGCCGTTGATCGTGTTCAGCAGGATCGGGAACGCACTCGCGTACACCACCAGGGCGATCTTCGACGTCTCGCCGATGCCGAGGATCAGGATGAAGACCGGCAGCAAGGCCAGCGCGGCGGTATTGCGAAACAGCTCCAGTATCGGATTCAGGAAATCGGCCACCGGCTTGTACCACGCGATCGAGACGCCCAGCGGGACGGCCACGATCAGCGCGAGGACGTAACCGGCGAGCGACCGACTGAGGCTGGCCGAGAGGTGCGTCCAGAGTTCACCACTCGCGGCCAGGTCGACGAAGGCCCGCGCGACTACCGAGAACGGCGGCAGGAACACCTCGTCCACCAGCCCGAGGGTGGGGGCCAGCTGCCACAGCAGCAGGAACAGCGCGATGACGATCGTCGGCTTGAACACCCGCCAGCCGAACCGGCCGACCACCCGGAGCGCGCGTGCCCCGGCGTCGGATGACCGGCTCGCCGGCCGATCGGCGGGGGAGCGATCGGGCGCGGCGATGCTCACCGCGATCGAACGTTCGGTGAAGTCCACCGCGCTAGACATGGGTCACCCTCTCGTCCTGTGCTTCGTCCGGGTTGTCCGACAAGGACTCTCGCTCCAGCGACGCCGCACGCTGGACCTCGCTCTGCAGCAGCGTCCAGATCTCGTGGCGGTAGTCCCGGAAACGCTGGGACGAACGGATATCGCCGCCCGCCGCCCGGTCGATCGACACCTCCACGACCGCCTTGATCCGGCCGGGCCGCGAGGTCAGCACCGCGACCCGCTGGCCGAGGTACACCGCCTCGTCGATGCCGTGCGTGATGAACAGCACCGTCTTGCCGGTGGCTCGCCAGATGCGTAACAGCTCGTCCTGCAACGACTCCCGCGTCTGCGCGTCGAGCGCCGCGAACGGCTCGTCCATCAGCAGCACCTCCGGGTCGAAGGCGAGGCTGCGGGCGATGGCGACGCGCTGTTTCATCCCGCCGGACAGCTCGTGCGGGTAGCGATCACCGAAGCCGGTCAGCCCCACCAGATCCAGGTACTCATCGGCGACCGCACGACGCGCCTTGCGACGTAAACCCTTTGCCTCCAACCCGAATTCGATATTGCCGCGGGCCGTGCGCCACGGCAGCAGCGCGTACTGCTGGAACACGATGCCGCGGTCCAGGCCGGGTCCGGTGATCGGCTCGCCGTCCAGCAGGATCTCGCCGGAGGTCGGCTTGCTCAGGCCGCCGAGCAGATCGAGCAGCGTCGACTTGCCGGATCCGCTCGGTCCGACCAAAACGAGGAACTCACCGTCGCGCACATCCAGCGAAACGTCGTCGACGGCGGTGAACTGTTCGTTCGAGCCGCGGACGGCGAACTGCTTGTGCACGCCGGCCAGGGAGAGTTTCGCGGTCATTTCGCGGCCACCGCCTCGCCGGTCGGGCCGCTCGTGGGGGTGAAAGTGCCGTTGGCGTACGGGTTGTCCTTGTTGGTGAACAGGTCCGCGGCGCGCACCTGCCCTTCCTTCAACTCACCGTTGCGGACCAGCCAGTCGATCCAGATCTGCAACTCCTTCTCGGCGATCACCCCGCCCGGCGTCGGCAGTCCGGAGCTGCGCCAGTACTTCACCAGGCCGGTGTTCTCGTTGCGTCCGCGCTTCTCGATGATCGAGGTGAACCGGGCGAGCACCTCCTCGCGCGGCGTGAGCTGCAGCCAGCGGGTGGCGCGCGCGGTGCCCTGCACGAAATCCTTGACGGCTTCCGGGTTTTTGGCGAGGTAGTCGTTGCGGAAGACGTAGGTGCCGTAGTTGAGCGCGCCGTAGAGCGCCGTGTCGGTGTACAGCGGGTGGAGTCCGCCTCGCTCGACCGCGGTCTCCCGGAACACGCTGCCCAAGGCTCCGACGTCGATCTGTCCCTTGCGGATCGCGTCCTCGGTGTTGGCCGGCGGGACCACCGTCAGCTCCACCTGCTTGATCTCCTGCTCGG
Source organism: Nocardia tenerifensis NBRC 101015 (assembly GCF_000308715.1). Lineage (GTDB taxonomy): Bacteria > Actinomycetota > Actinomycetes > Mycobacteriales > Mycobacteriaceae > Nocardia > Nocardia tenerifensis. The sequence goes on along the minus strand of NZ_BAGH01000300.1, from coordinate 85,957 downwards.
ACAGGCCCTGCTGGTGCAGCCACTCCCTGGTGATGAACTCGTGGTGTGCGCCGAGAGTGTTGACGGCGACCTTCTTGCCGATCAGGTCGCGGGCCGACCTGAGGCCGGAGTCGTCGCGGACGAAATACCCGGTGAACGACTGTTCGTCGGAGCCGTAACTGCTGAGTACCGAGGTAACCTTCGCCCCGCCCGCGATCAGTTTCACCACCGCGCCGTTGAACGCGCTGCCGAATTCCACCTGATTCGTCGCCGCCGCTTGGATATTGGCCGGCCCGCTGGTGGTGTCGCCCTCCCAGCGCAGCGCGATTCTGGTGAAGTAACCGAGGTCCTCCGCCAATTCGTAAGCCGAGACCTGGCCGGTCGCGCCCTGATAGCGCAGCACGGTCTTTCCGTCGACGGTGGTGCCCGGCCCGGACTTGCCGCAGCCCGTGAGCACGGAGACGCTGGTGAGCAGGGTGAGGGCCGCGGCGACGGCGCGCAGTGCACGCCGCGGGGGAGCGGAGGAGGGCATGGTGGAAATCCTTCGGACAAGCACGTGCGGCACGGAAAGGGCACGGCGACAACAGAAAAGAGAGATGGGAATGCCGGAGCGGAGGCGGCCGGGAAACCGGCGTCAGCGGCGACAGATCCCGTGCGGCACCCGCATCAGGTCGATCGCGCGTCGGCGGATCAGCGTGTTAGGTGTCAACTCTTCGAGACTTCCGTGAACTGTGGCGGGACCGGATCCGGTGCCCGTGGCCTTCTATGGTGTTGCCCGGCATCGCCGTAGACAACGGCCATTCCACATTGTGAAAATCGCAGTGAGTCGAATTACCGCGGGTATATCGCCGCGGCGGAGGCGTTCTGCACGACCCCGCCGATCCGCACCGCGATCCGATGCATGGCGGGCAGGATGTCGCGGACCAGTTCGTCGTTCAGCCGCGCCGAACGCGCCTGCACGCTCAGCGCGCCCCACACCTGTTTGTCCGCGCCGAACACCGGCACCGCGACGGACCGGATGTGGTCGTCCACGCCCTCGAACTCCTCGACCGCGAAACCCTTGCGCCGCACCAGATCCAGGTCCGCGGCCGGATAGGCCGGCACGGGCCGATGGGCGAGCAGCGCCCGCCCCGACGCGCTCGAACCCAGCGGTTGCCGCGCCCGCGGCAGTTGATGGGTGCAGAACCGCACGGGCGGGCGCGCCTGCAACACCGTCACCGCCTCCCGTGCGTCGGCGACGCTGAGACTCGTCGTGATCTGGATCCCCGCCGCGAGCGCGTACATGTGCGGCGCGGCCGCGTCGATGCCGAGCCTGTTCAACGCGGGGCGGGCCAAGGTCGCCAGCCCCTGCCCGATCCGATACCGATCGGTGGCCGGATCCTGCTCCAGCCGCCGCCCCCGCACCAGGGCCTGCGCCAGCCGATGCGCCGTGCTGACCGGCACCCCGGCCACATGCGCGAGCTCGCTGATCGACAGCTCCGGATCGTCCCCCTCGAAGCAGTTCAGCAGATGCACCGCCCGCTCGACAGCCTGCGACCCCGACCGTGGCTGATCGGCAGTAGTCATAACGCCCTCCTGGCTGTCCTGCTCCAATCGGCCCACTGTCCCGTGGTCCGATCGACCGGACAACCTTTCGACGCCGCCTGCGTCTAATTTCGCCACCGGGGTAGCGCGCTAGAAACGTCGGCGATTCAGCGATCGCGGCGTTGCCAGGTCGTCCAGTAGCGGTCCTCGGAGGGCGGAGAATCGTTGGGCGGCAGGATGATCGGGTCCGGCTCGCCGCGGGTTATCTGGGGGGCGACCTCGTTGGTGGGGTAGGGATGGGAGCTGTGGGTCGGGGTGGTGCCGGACCAGATGCCGTGGCCGATCGGGTGGCCGGCGAAGTGCCGTTCCAGCAGCTCGGCGCCGCGCAGCGTGCCGCCCGCCGCGGCGAACCCGGCGGCCACCCGCGCCGCGCCCGCCCGGAGCGTCATCGCCTTGTCGATGCCCGCGCGCAGCGTGGCCGGGGTGAGCCGCTTGGCGGACACCCACGTGCCCGCCTCGTTGGTGACCACACGCCGCGCGACCTCGGACTGGCCGCGGCCGAACGGCACCACGCACACGGGAACGCCTGCGGCCAAGGCCTTTTGGGTGATGCCTAGCCCGCCGTGGGTGACGACGACGTCGGCCCGGTCCAGGATCAGCTGATGCGGCACGAACGATTCGGCCCGCGCGTTCGGCGGGACCGTCAAGGTCTCGGGGTCGACGGCGCCGGTGGTGACGATCGTGCAGAACTCGCTGTCGGCGAGCGCGTCCATGGCGGTCTGGGCGAGTCTGCCGTCGTCCTGGAACTCGGTCGAACAGGTGACCAGCGCGATCGGCCGATCGATGTCGGCGAGCCAGGCGGGCGGCTCGGCCTCCGGCGCCCACAGGCCGGGGCCGATCTGGTGCACCGACAGCGGCCAGTCGCCGCGCGGGTAGTCGAAGGGCGGTGCGGTGAAGTTGAGCAGCAGGGGCGGCTGTCGCAGGTAGTCCACGGCGTTGTCCAACTGGTCGAGGCCGTAGTACTGGCGCATGTGATTGAGCTGCGGCAGCACCTCGTTCCATCGCCGGGTGAGGAACCACTGCAGGGTGTTGTCGCGGATCCGGCCGAGCAGGTCAGCGCGTGGCCGCAGGCCGGGGCCGAAGGGCGGCACGTCGCGTGACGGAATGGGCAGCAGCGTCGAGGCCCACGACGCCCACGGCAGTCCGCTGGCCGCGGCGAGGATCTGCGCGCCCGGCGCGGTGAGGTCGATCAGCAGCGCCTCCGGTCGCTCGGCGATGATCGCGCCGCGCAAGGCCTGGATCTCCTCCGGAATGCGCTCGATAAGCGCGCGCAAGGCGGCCCGCAGCGCGGGGATCCGCGCGGTGGTCGCCCAGTCGTGCAGGGTGTCGCGGGCCAGGGCGGGCGGCAGCGCGCGCACCGTGAGGCCGAACTGCGCCAAGGCCTGTTCGCTGTCGGGCAGGGTCAGCACGGTGACCTCGTGGCCGCGCGATACCAGCTCCGCCAGCACCGGCGCGACCGGATACAGGTGTCCTTGTGCCGGTGAGGTGAACGCCAGTATTTTCGTCATACCTGAGGCTAACTTGTAGCTAATGCTCGCGTCACCTGGTTGGTGTTACCTTCTCGACAGCGGCGGAGAATCGACGCGGGCGGTTCTGCTTGCTATAAGCCTTGTTCCAAGCGGGTTTTCGGCTGAGTCTTATGGTTCACGGTCCGCCGGAGGCACGCCAAACGAACTCCGGTTACGTCATGGTCTCGGATTCGTTTCAGAATCGTGAGCTAACAAATGGTGACGATTCGGCACGGGCCGCCGCTCACCTCGGCCGCTAACGTCGATCGGGGATCGGTTCTCGACGCGAGAGGGACAACAATGACGCGCACCATCGGCCTGCTGCTGTTTCCGGGAACCGAGGAGCTCGACGCGGTGGGTCCCTGGGAGGTGCTCGCCTTCTGGACGCAATTCTTCCCCGACGACGGCTATACGGCGTTCACGTTCTCGCGGGACGGTGGCCCCGTCAAGTGCGCGAAGGGTCTCACGATCGAGGCGGAGTACTCGTTCGACACCGCGCCCCGCCGCGACGTGCTGATCATCCCCGGCGGCATGGGCACCCGGCCGATGCTGACCGACGAGCCGATGCTGTCGTGGGTCCGCGCCCAGCGCGATACGACGCCGCTGATCACCAGCGTGTGCACCGGCTCACTGGTCCTCGCGGCGGCCGGCCTGCTGTCCGGGCGCCCGGCGACCACGCACTGGAAGTCGCTCAGCCGGCTGACCGAGCTGGACCCGAGCATCGAGCTGCGTCCCGAGGACCGGTTCGTCGACGACGGCGACATCGTCACCGCCGCGGGCGTCTCCGCGGGCATCGACATGGCTTTGCATCTCGTACGGCGGTTGTCGAGCGACGATCGCGCAAGGGAGGTCCGCAGGCTCATCCAGTACGACCCCGCGCCGCCGGTGTGATCTGCTGCACTGCAACCGGATTCGCTCGCCAGGTCGCGGTGGTCCGAGCCATGCTCGGCCGCGGCACCTTGCGCATCCGCGGCTGGCGTGCGGAGTAGGCGGTGCACTGCGCCGACCGAGCCCGCACCCAACTGGGTACACCGTGTGGCGACGCGGCGAACGCCGTGGTGGCGACGGCCGAGGTGACCAGGGCGATCGTCCGTGGTGAGAACTTCCCCGAATTGCCTGTATTCTGCACAGGGATGCTTTCGCGTCCGATCAATGTTTCAGGGACTGTGCGGGCCCGTCCGGTCTGCGGCAGCGACGAGAAGGAGGTGGGGTTGCCATGCGCAGCGAACCTCCCAGTCGAAGGCCGCGCGGCGTCGCCCCTTCGCACTCCTGAGTAGTCAGCGACAGTGGGGCCGGCGCCCGCGGTGTGACTCTTCGCGCCCCCATTCACTCACGCATATCGCTGAGGACACCCATGTCGCAGACCGATGTCATCGAAGTACGTCCGTCGCTGTCCGAATCGCTGCAGGACATCGCCGACACCCACCGCGTCGACGCCGCGCTCGCCTGGCTCGACAACCACCCGCCGCACATCATCGCCGACCAGCTCGCCAGGATGGACGCCGTCCAGGCCGGCATGGCGTTCCGGCTGCTCGACAAGGACCTGGCGCTCGCGGTCTTCGAGGAACTCGAACCGGTCGACCAGCAGCAGATCCTCCAGGGCCTGCGGGACCAGAGCTTCCGCGACCTGATCGAGGGCATGGCGCCCGACGACCGCGCCCGCATGCTGCGCGAGGCCCCGGCCAAGGTCGCCAAGAAGGTGCTCGCCGGGCTCAGCCCGCGCGAACGGCGGATGACGGCCACGCTGCTCGGCTACCCGGAGGGCTCGGCGGGCCAGTACATGACCCCCGAGGTGGTCGCGCTGCCGCAGAACCTGACCGTCGCGGACGCGCTGGCCATGGTCCGCGCGAAGGGCGCCAACGCCGAGACCGTCTACACGCTGCCCGTGGTCGATGTGGGCAGGCGGCTGACCGGCATCGTCGAGCTGCGCGAGCTGGTGCTCAGCAGGCCCGACACGATGATCGCCGAACTCGTTGTGACCGAACCGGTTTGCGCGCGCGCCACCGACTCCGCGGAGAAGGCGGCCCGGCTCATGCGCGAGACCAACGACATCAACATGCCCGTGGTGGACAGCGAGAACCGGCTCGTCGGGCTGCTCACCATCGACGACGCCGTCGAGGTGATCGAGGCCGCGGACAGCGAGGACGTGGCCAGGCAGGCGGGCTCGTCGCCGTGGGAGGGCCACTACATGGCCGCGGGCGTGTTCCAGCTGGCCCGCTACCGCGCGATGTGGTTGCTGCTGTTGCTGTTCGCGGCGACGCTCACGGTCAGCGTCACCGACATGTTCGAGGGAACGCTGCAGCAGGCCGCGCATCTGGCGCTGTTCATTCCGCTGCTCATCGGCGCGGGCGGGAACGCGGGGGCGCAGGCTGCCACCTCGTGCGTGCGCGCGCTGGCCGTCGGCGAGGTGCGGGTGAGCGACCTGTTCCGGGTGATCTGGCGCGAGTGCCGCGTCGGCCTGGTGCTCGGATCCATGCTGGCCGCAGCGGGTTTGGTGATCGGCGGGCTGTTCGTCGGCCCGCGCGTCGCGGTGGTCGTCGGCATCACCCTCGTGCTGATCTGCGGCTGGGCCGCCACCATCGGCGGCACCATGCCGCTGCTGGCCAAGAAGCTGCGGATCGACCCCGCGGTGGTGTCGGCGCCCATGGTCACCACGCTGGTGGACGCCACCGGGCTGATCATCTACTTCACCACCGCCAAGCTGGTGCTCGGCATCTGAATCACCCGGTCGGTGAAAAAGAGCGCGCCCCTTGATGTTTCAATTGCTCCGACTTTCCGAATGAGGGGCGAATGAGACAGATCTTGTTCTCGGCGATGATCGCGCTCGCGGTGTCGATCACCTTGACACCGTTGCTGATCAAGCTGTTTGCCAGGCGAAAGGTCGGGCAGGAGATCCGGGCCGAGGGGCCCGCCAGCCACCAGGCCAAGCGCGGCACGCCGACGATGGGCGGCATCGCGATCCTGGTCGGCATGTGGGCGGGCTACCTCGGGGCGCATCTGCTCGGCATGCGGCACGACGCGGCGGGGATATCCGTCTCGGGCCTGCTGGTGCTCGGCTTGGCCACGGCGCTGGGCGTCGTCGGTTTCCTGGACGACTTCATCAAGCTCCGCAGGCAGCGCAACCTCGGCCTGACCGCGACCGGCAAGTACATCGGCCAGCTCACGGCCGCGGTGGTGTTCGGCGTACTCGCCCTGCGGTTTCCGGCCAGCACCGGATTGACCCCGGGCAGCAGGCACATGTCCGACGTCCGCGACGTGGCCACCGTGTCGTTCGGGCTGGCCGGTTTCCTGCTCGTAGTCACCTTCCTCGTGGTGGCCTGGTCCAACGCGGTGAACATCACCGACGGTCTCGACGGGCTCGCGGCCGGATCGATGAGCTTCGCGCTCGGCGCCTACGTGATCATCACCTTCTGGCAGTACACCAATGCCTGCGCGACCACGCCCGTCGCGGGCTGCTACAACGTCCGCGACCCGCTCGATCTGGCGGTGGTCTGTGCCGCGGGGGTCGGGGCGTGCACCGGATTCCTCTGGTGGAACGCGGCGCCGGCGAAGATCTTCATGGGCGACACCGGTTCGCTGGCGCTCGGCGGCCTGCTCGCCGGGCTCTCGGTCACGACCCGCACCGAGCTGCTCATGGCGGTGGTCGGCGCGCTGTTCTTCGCCGAGATCCTCTCCGTGCTGCTGCAGATCGTCGTCTTCCGGACCACGCGCAACCGGCTGTTCAAAATGGCGCCGTTCCATCACCATTTCGAGCTCAGCAAGTGGGCCGAGACCACCGTCATCATCCGGTTCTGGCTGCTGGCGGGGATCTCCTCGGCCGTCGGACTGATGCTGTTCTACGGCGAGTACCTGGCCGCCATCGGCTGAGCGCCGGTCAGGACTTGGCCGGGTCGGCGCGCACGTGTGATCGCACGCCCTGCAGGCCGAACAGGATGAGCAGCTCGACGACGCCGCCGTCGGCGCTGCCGAGCCAGTGCGGCAGGGACGTGTCGAACTCGGCGGCCTCGCCGGGCGGCAAGATCAGGTCGCGCTCGCCGACCACCAGTCGCAGCTTGCCGTTGAGCACATACAGCCATTCGAAGCCCTCGTGGGTCTTCGGGGTCGGCTCCAGCGGTTTCGGCTGCGCGGGGATGATCATCTTGAAGGCCTGCGTGCCGCCCGGTCGCCGCGACAGCGGGACGAACACCATGCCGTGTTTGCGGATCGGCTTCAGATGGATGCGGGGGTCGCCGGTGCGCGGTGCGCCGACGAGATCATCGAGGGGGACGTCGTAGGTGCGGGCCAGCGGGAGCAGCAGCTCCAGGGTGGCGCGGCGCTGACCGCTCTCCAGCCGGGACAGTGTGCTCTCCGACACCCCGGTCGTGGCCGCGAGGTCGGCGAGGGTGATGCCGCGGTCGCGACGCAGCGCCCGTAGCCGGGGTCCCACCACGTCGAGCACGTCTTCGGTTTCGCGGTCCACGCCGACCATCTTGCCAGAACCGCAATTTTCCGTGCCAAATACGGAGTCCGCTGTCGAGACTGAACGTATCGACAGAAGGAGCCTCGATGAGTACCACCGATGCGGTCACGTTCTGGGACGGCGTCTACGCGACCCGACCGGCCGCCACCGATCCGCAGCCGAATTACCGTCTCGCCGAGGTGGTTACGGGCTTACCGGCCGGTCATGCGTTGGACCTCGGCTGCGGTGACGGTGGTGACGCGCTGTGGCTCGCGAGGAACGGGTGGCGGGTCACCGCCGTCGACATCTCGGCCGTCGCGGTCGAGCGGCTCGCGAACTTCGCTCGCGCGCACGGTCTGAGCGATCGGATCGTCGCCGAAAGCCATGATCTGCCTGGGACTTTTCCCACGGGCCGGTTCGAACTGGTCTGCGCCCACTATCTGCACACCGCCTTCGATCTCGATCGGGCGACGGTTCTGCGGGCGGCCGCGCACGCGTTGCGGCCGGGCGGGGTGCTGCTGGTCGTCGATCACGGGTCGACCGCGCCGTGGTCGTGGAATCAGGATCGCGACGTCCGGTACCCGACTCCGCACGAGGTCGCCGCGGGTATCGATCTGGACCCGGCGACCTGGCGGGTCGAACGCGCCGAAGCGGCTCCACGGATCGCGACCGGTCCGGACGGGCGCACCGCCGAGGTCGTCGACCACATCCTGCTCATCCGCCGCATCGCCTGACCCGGCGAACTCTCGAACGGAGACCACCATGTCGACCATTTCTCGTCGCCGCCGCGATACGCCGCCGCCCCGGACCGGCGGCAGCGAGGCGGCGACCCTGCGCGGATTTCTCGACTACCTCCGGGACTCGATCGTCGCGAAGGTCGACGGCGCACCCGAGCCGCAGGTGCGCACGGCCGCCGTGCCGTCGGGCACGAACCTGCTCGGCCTGCTCGAGCACCTGACCTTCGTGGAGCGCGCGATGTTCCTCGGGGAGAAGGTCACCGACTGGCAGACGACTTTTCGGGCCGCGCCGGCCGACAGCGTGGCCGAGGTCGTGGCGCGTTACCGCGAGACCGTCGCGCGCGCTAACAAGGTGCTCGACGGGTGCACCGATCTCGGGGCACCGCTTCCGCGGCCGGACGGTCCTGGCCCCAGCGTCCGCTGGGCCCTCACCCACATGATCGAGGAGACCGGCCGGCACGCGGGCCACGCCGACATCCTCCGCGAACTCATCGACGGCGCGACCGGGCGCTGACCACGAAAAGCCCTCTCCAGGACAGGATCATATGACTACCGCACCACGGCCGTCGTCGCGCCGCTTCCTCCGGAACGCCGCGGCGGTTCTGCTCACCGCCCTGCTCACGCTCGGTACGGCGTCCTGCGCCACCTCGACCGCCGACGTTCCCGCCTACGCCGTCGCGACCAAGGACGACGCCCAGTTCGCCAAGACCTTCCGGCACGAGTTCGCCGACGTCGACGGCGTCCGCATGCACTACGTGACCGGCGGCAGCGGGTCGCCGGTCGTGTTGATCCACGGCTGGCCGCAGACCTGGTTCGGCTGGTGGCCGATCATGCCCGCGCTCGCCGAGCAGCACACCGTCTACGCCGTAGACCTGCCCGGCCTCGGCGACAGCACCGGCTCGCCGAGCGGCTACGACAAGGCGACGCTGGCGCGCTATGTGCACACCTTGATCGCCGACAAGCTCGGGTTGCGCGACGCGCGCGTCGTCGGGCACGACTTCGGCGCGGCGGTGGCGTTCCAGTACGCCAGCCAGTTCCCGGCCGACACCGCTCGCCTCGGCTATCTCGATCTACCGCTGCCGGGACCCGCGATCGACGCCGCCGCCTATCGGAACTTGAGCTGGCACATCGCTTTTCATTCGCAGCGCCGGGTGCCCGAGGCGGTGGTCGGTGACGACGTCCGCGACTACCTGGCGCTGTTCTACCCGCAAGTCTCTTACGGCGGAACGGCTTTCGGCGGCACCTCGGATCGCTCGCCGTTCACCGACGCCGAGGTGGACGAGTTCGCCCGCACCTACCGCAGGCCCGAGGTGCTGTCCGGCGGATTCGAGCTCTATCGCGCCCTGGACAAGGATGTGCGCGACACCGTCGCGGCCGCCCCGACCAACGTCCCGACGCTGCTCATGACCGCCCAGGGACAGCTCGACGGGATCCGATCCACCGTCGCGCCCCGGATCACCAACATCGTGCGGGCGGTTGACGTATACAACGCGGGACACTGGCTCGTCGAGGAAAACCCCCAGTTTGTCAGTGCCGAATTGCTGAGGTTCCTAGCGGGATAACGGTTTTCGGCTTTCGGCGAAAAATCTCCGAATCCGCCGCTCGATCGGCCGACGGTGCCGGTGCCCGAGGATACGATCTCCCCGAAATAACAACGCGGTAACGGATGAGGGGAGGGCTCGACCCATGAGTACCAGCGGAAAGACTCTGGAACAGCGCGTAAGCGATCTGGAGTACTGGCGTGATCATCAGATCACGCGCGATACTGTCACGGTGACCCGATTCGAGGAACAGTTCGGCGCCGTGCACGCGAAGATCGATGACCTCTACGCCGGGATGGCGGGGATTCGCGCGAGCATCGGCGACCTCGACGGTCGGTCGGTGGCCTCGAGGCTGATCTCGATGAATGTCGATATCAGCAACTTGGTTGCCGGTCAGGAGGAGATCAACGCTCGGCTCGGCGTGATGGATGGCCGGTTCGAGGCGATGGATGCTCGATTCGAGACTGTGGACGCTCGGTTCCAGGCTATGGATGTTCGGTTCGACGCCATGGATGCTCGATTCGAGGCCATGGATGCTCGATTCGAGGCGATGGATGTTCGGATGGCTTCTGTGGAGACCAACATGATCTACCTCAGGTCCGACGTTGCTCAGATTCTGCACATCCTGCGGAATCCCTACAGCGACAACTAGTTTCGAGCAGTACGCTAGTAGCCTGCCGCTCCCGATCGGGGGCGGCAGGCTTCGTTGTGTAGCGCGCGGAGTGGGGCCGCCGATTCCGATCGACAGTGGTTGCGCCGAGTACCCGGCCGAGCATGACCTCGAAGATGCCCGGCTTCAAGTGGGAACGCTTCTCGCGGTGCGGGTTTGTGTGTCGGCGTCGCCGAATGTCACTGTGACGGTGGTCGGGGTGCTGGAGCCGGCATCGGTGCCTCGCGCGGAAACGACGACGAGACCCCCACTGGCAGTGAGGGTCTCGCGTTCAGCGGTGGTTACCCGCGATGGAACTCACCGTCCGCCACGCCGGCGGTGAAGGCGTCCCACTCGCTCGGGCTGAAGACGAGGGCGGGCCCGGATGGGTTCTTGGAGTCGCGGACTCCGACCATGCCGTTGTCGAGATGCGCTACCTCCACGCAGTCTTTCTTTGCGGTGCTGTGCGAGCTCTTGAACCAGCGAGCGTTGGTGGTGTTGATGGTCATTTCTTGAACTCCTCCGCGATGTCGAGGATAAGAGTGTGGCTTTCTGCCTCACCCAGTGCCAGACGCTTGAGGTCTGTGCAGACTTTACGATACGCCGAAATCTCCTCGGGGCGCTCCAAATACAGATCTCCGGTAAAACCTTGTGCGTACACCACGGGCGGCTCGGTGAGATACCCGGTGGGGTGCGGCGGGAATTCGAGAAGAACGAATGTTCCTACTGTCAAAGCGCGATATGTTCCCGCCGTTGTTGGAACAATCCGAACTGAAACGTTCGGCAATTCCGCGGTGGCGGCGAGGTGTCGCAACTGGGCGAGCATGGCGTCGGGACCGCCGCACGGACGTCGCAGCGCCGACTCATCGATGAATACATCCAGCGTCAGTGGATTGGCGTCGTCGCGGAGTCGCGCCTGCCGCAGCTCGGCGATATTGATGGTCGCCTCGACGTCCTCGGTGGGCGAGTTCGGGTATTCGATCCAGAGCATCGCCCGCCGGTACTCTTGGGTTTGCAACATTCCAGGCAGAAACGTCGTCTGATAGGAAATGATGCGGTGAGCTGCGTCTTCGAGCCCCACGAACACCCCGAAATTCGTGGGGATCGCCCCGTCGAAGGCGTGCCACCACCCTTTCGACTTCGCCTCCTCGGCGAGGGTCATGAGTATGCCGGTGAGTTCCGGCTCCACTGCGTAGACTTCGCACAACCGCTTGACGAACAACGGGTTCAGTCTGATCGGTATACCGTTCTCCATCCGCCATAGCGTCTGTTTACTGACGCCGATTTCGGTCCGCGCGGCTTCCGCACTCACATTCGCCGCTTCGCGGGCTTTGCGGAGTTCGCGGGCCAACAGCCTGCGGGGAAGGGTCGAACCAGTCATCATTGCTGCATCTCCGAAGGGTCGCTAACGAAGGTGGTCTGTTTTGGAACCGAGTGCGGCAGCGATTCTGGAACCTGACCGAAATATCGACCGATATCGGTCTCGGAGGGTTCCCTTCGGGTGATCGCGGTGCTGCACTGTATATGCCTCGGAAAGCGGCCGGACGGCAACCCTGAATCCGCTTCCGAGCTCATCCAAGCAGCAGACTCTAATGGAGGTTTACCGTTTGGCCGAATTACGGACAGCCACCCCGCAGCAGGAACAATCCAAAATGGAATTCCCACATAAAAAAGCGCCGACCAGTGGCCTGTCGAGCTACAGCGGACGGCCGCCGCCCGGTGCAAGGCGGCGGCCGGATCGACCAGGTCAGCCGTGGAGATCGAAACGCTCAGCGAAGCGCGACATCTCGTCGAACAGATCCTCGGGATCTATGCTGCCGAGGACGATTCGAGTCACTCCTTCCGCGGCGAGGCCTGCGACGCGCTCCACGGGCATGTCGATCGATCCCCAGCGGGTGTACTCGAGGGCCATCGGATCACGGCCCGCGGCAACGGCTTCCGACTTAGCGAGCTCGAGCTGCACGGCACGTTCGTGCGGCCCGAGCATCCCGCCGGGAAAGTAGCCGTCGCCACGGCGGCCCGCCCGGCGCGCCGCGGCCCGGCTGGAGCCGCCGACGTGGATCGGCAAATGCGGCACGTTAACGGGTTTGGGAAAGCTGACCAGCGAGTCGAACGCGAAGAACTCGCCCTCGAAGCTGACGCCCGCCGCGCCGCCGGACCACAGCAGCCGCAGCACGTCGATCGCCTCGTCGGCCCGTCGGCCGCGGCTGGCGAAGTCGACGCCCGTGGCGGCGGCTTCACCCGGCATCGTGCCGAGCCCGACGGTCAGCAGGCGCATGCGCCCGCGCGAGAGCACATCGATGGTCGCCAGGCGCTTGGCCAGGACCACCGGGTGCCGGTAGGGCAGCAGCAGCACGCCCGTGCCGAGCAGGATCCGCTCGGTGGCCGCGGCGACGAAGCTCAGGCAGTCGAGCGGGTCGGGGTAGGGCAGGGTCGCGGGCATCTCGAACTCGCCCACCTTCGCGCCCGGATACAGCGCGATGTGGTCAGGAAGATAGATGCCCTCGAACCCGCACGCCTCCGCATGCCGGGCGAAGGCGACGAGCCGATCGGGGTCGGTGCCGTAATACGGTGTGCTGAAACTGATGGCGAACTTCATCGGTGTCCTCGACTGACGTGGGCAGCGACGGTCGCGCGGCCGGTCTGTCGAGACCGGCCGCCGGACAGGAGTTCACGCGAATTCGCAGGCGGGCGTGGGTCGTTCGACCCCGGCGAGCCGCCGGTCCAGCTCCGCCCGCAGCGCGGTCAGCCTGATGAGCGCGTCGTCCACCTCATCGAGCTTGCGGCGCAGCACCGCGACAGAGTCCGGGCAGTCGTCGCCGGAGCTGTTGCCCGCGCGCAGGCAGGTGACGAACGGACGGATCTCGTCGAGGTCGAAACCGGACTCCAGCAGCGTCCGGATCTTCCGGACGACCGGCAGCTCCGCCTCGTCGTAGACGCGATACCCGTTGGTGGAGCGGCGCGCCCGCACCAGCCCGTGCTGCTCGTAGTACCGCAGGGTGCGGGTACTCGTGCCGGCCTGTTGCGCCAGCTCACCGATCAGCATCCGACCTCCTCCGAGCGACCGTCACGGCCACGCTAAACGTTGACGCCGGTGTCAACGCAAGCGCCGGAGGGCGCCATTCCCGCTCAGAACTCCCAGTCTTCGTCCTCGGTGTTCACGGCCTTGCCGATCACGTAGCTCGAGCCCGAGCCGGAGAAGAAGTCGTGGTTCTCGTCGGCGTTGGGCGAGAGCGCCGACAGGATGGCCGGGTTCACCTCGGTCTCGTCCTTCGGGAACAGGCCCTCGTAGCCGAGGTTCATCAGCGCCTTGTTCGCGTTGTAGCGCAGGAACTTCTTGACGTCCTCGGTGAGGCCGACCTCGTCGTAGAGGTCCTGGGTGTAGTCGACCTCGTTGTCGTACAGCTCGAACAGCAGCTCGAAGGTGTAGTTCTTCAGCTCGTCGCGCTCGGCCTGACTGACCAGCTCCAGGCCCTTCTGGTACTTGTAGCCGATGTAGTAGCCGTGCACGGCCTCGTCGCGGATGATCAGCCGGATCAGGTCGGCGGTGTTGGTGAGCTTGGCCCGCGACGACCAGTACATCGGCAGGTAGAAGCCGGAGTAGAACAGGAAGCTCTCCAGCAGCGTGGAGGCGACCTTGCGCTTGAGCGGATCGTCGCCGTTGTAGTAGTCCAGCACGATCTCGGCCTTGCGCTGGAGGTTCCGGTTCTCCTCCGACCAGCGGAACGCGTCATCGATCTCCCTGGTGGAGCACAGGGTGGAGAAGATCGAGCTGTAGCTCTTGGCGTGCACCGACTCCATGAAAGCGATGTTGGTGTACACCGCCTCCTCGTGCGGGGTGAGCGCGTCCGGGATCAGGCTGACCGCGCCGACGGTGCCCTGGATGGTGTCGAGCAGCGTGAGGCCGGTGAAGACCCGCATGGTCAACTGCTTCTCGTCGGCGGTCAACGTGCCCCACGAGGGGATGTCGTTGGACACCGGGACCTTCTCGGGCAGCCAGAAGTTACCGGTCAGCCGGTCCCACACCTCGGCGTCCTTCTCGTCGGGCACCCGATTCCAGTTGATGGCCGATACCCGATCGATCAGTTTCATCCTGCCTCCACACCTTTCCCGAGCCCGCAGCCGTGACGGATCTTCTCTCCCCGGGACACTACTCCTTGGGGGTGACAAGACCGCGCAGCACAACACCTTGTGTCGCAGCGATGCATGTCACCGAGGCGGGAAACGCCGGGAGCCATCGCGTGCGGCCCCCATTCTGCGCCACGAACGCCCGAACAGCCACATCGACACCGGGCGCGCCGCACAAGACCCTGGCCGTCTGCGCTCTGGTCCGCCGACTCGGCGTAGTCCCAAGACTTGGCAAGACTTCTGAAAAAGTTCAGAATGGACTCATGGTTACTGAGGTGCAGTGGAGCGAGCTACAGCGCGACCCGAAGGCGGTCGCCAAGCTCGCTGATCAGGGCGACGTGCGGGTGCGACGTCGAGACGGCGCGCCTCTGCTGCTGATTCGGGAAGACCGTGCCCAGGAGACGTCCGAGGGATCGGTGACCGCAGCAAGAGCGCTGCGCAACGTGTTGGTCCATTTGCCGGCCGATATCGCGGCGCAAGCTCTACTGGACGAATTCCCCTGGGTGGACGTGCTGCCGCCGGACGCCCAAGCCCGGTTTGTCAAGGACTTCGCCCGTGCCTTTCAGGCCTCGGCCGAACTCGGGCAGTGGTCGGTGCTTGCTCAGACGATCGTGGAATGGCGCAGTACCGCAGCGATTTTCGCCGACCCCGTCCTTGCCGAGCAACTGTCCGATCCGTTGGATGACGACTTCGGTCCGGTGACCGAACCACCGAGCGTCCGACCACTCCGGAAAATCCGACGAGGCAGCACCGTCTCCGAGACCGCTTCGCCACGCGGGTGATCGGCGGTGACACGCTGGAGCAGTGGCAATACGAAGTCACCGCGGGCGGGCGGATCTGGTACTGCCCTGATCCCGAAGGGCGCATTGTGGGTGGTGCTCGCGGGGTCGGGGCACCCCAAGCAGACAGAGTAGGTCGGGTGGGTCAGCGGCGGCTGGCGCGGCGGTAGCCGAGGGTGGCGGGGATGGCGAAGAGGGTTATGGCGGTGGTGGACCAGAGGAGGGTGAGGGTCAGGGGGCGGGCGAGGGGGCCTTCGAGGGCGAGGGCTTTCATGGCGTCTACGGCTACGGACATGGGTTGGTTGCGGACTATGGGCTGGATCCATCGGGGGTAGGCGGCCAGGGGGACGAAGCCGGTGCTGAAGAACATCATCAGGGAGGTCAGGATGGTGATGCCTTCTACCAGGGCGGCTTTGGCGGTGAAGACGGCGATCGAGGTGACGACGGTGGCGAAGGCCAGGCCGAAAAGCACTGGGATGGAAAGGAATACGAGGGTGGCGAGGACGCCCCGGTGGAATCGGAACCCGAGCAGGTAGCCGACCAGGACGATGGCCAGCGTGCCCGCGAGGATGCGGCAGCCCTCGGCGAGGATGCGGGAGGCCAGACCGGAGGCCCGATGCACCGGCAGCACCCAGAAGCGGGCGAGCAGACCCGCCTCCCGCTCACGACCGAGCAGCACACCGCACGCGACGGCGCCGGAGACCGCGCCGGCGATGGTGACCATCGGCACCGAACCGTAGAGCGCGCTGTCGCCGGTGAACTTCCGAATCTGCCCGCCCACCACGGTTTCCAGCATGATCAGCAGCAAGCACGGAATGATGAGCGCCTCCAGGAGCGTCACCGGATTGCGCACCCAGCGCAGCAGCAACCGCTGCGTCTGAATCAGCGTGTGCCGCACCAGCGCAGCGGGCGCCCGCTCCGAGTCGACGCGACTGTCTTCGATGCGATCGGCCAGCAGTGCCATCACGCCCTCCCGGAGCTCGAGCGAACGGTCAGCGGTATGCACAGGGCGAGAATCGCGGCGATCCAGACCAGCGACGGCCCCATCAGCGACCACGACACCTGCCCCGCGTTCCCCAGCGTGTCACCCGCCAGCGCGCGCAGCGCGAGCACGAACTGCGACACCGGCTGATTGCGCACGAACGGCTGCACCCACCCCGGAAACTGGCGCGCGGGAGCGAGTCCCGCCGACAGCATGCCGAATATCAAGGGCGGCAGCACAAGTGCCTGGGTGACCGCCTCCGGACTGCGCGACACGGTGCCGATCACATCCGCGCCGAGCGTCAACGCGGTGCCGATCAGCATCGACAACAGCAGGAACCCGGCGGTGTGCGCGGCATCCAGATAAAACCGGAACCCGATCACGTAGCCGCACACCATGGCCGAGCACAGCGACAACGCCAGCCGGAACACATTGCCGGACATGCGCGCCGCGGCCGGGACCAGACGCCCGACCGGCATGGACCCGAACCGCCGGTTGAGCCCGGCCACCGAGTCGGTAGCCGACCGGAACGCGGCCGAGATGGCGGTGAACGCGGCGGCCTGCAGCACGACCAGCGGCATCATGAACTGCGCGTAGCTGCTGAAACCGGTGCCCGCGAACGTCATCACCGTCTTCAGCGGGATGTAGAACCCGGCGGTGAAGGTCGCGGGCGCCAGGATCGAGGTCAGTACCTCACCGGTCTTGACCGAGGGAACGATCAATCGAGTGGTGAGCACCCACCACTGCCGGGCGCGGTCCGGAGTCGCTCCGGCCTCCGCCAGCCACGCCCCCGCGGTCACGAGACCCCCTCCGCGTCAACGGTTTTCCCATCCGTGGACGCGAGATGCCCGGTCAGCTGCAGGAATACGTCGTCGAGCGACGGCCTGCGCAGCGCGATGTCCACCAGCTCCACCTCCGCCCCGTCCAGGCGGCGCAGGGCCTCGGCTAGGGTCTTCGCGCCGTCCGGCGCCGGGATGGTGACGCGGTCGGAGTCCGGGGAGAGCGCGGCGCGATTCTCCTCGGGCAGCAGCGATCCGAGCGCCGCGGCGATGGCGTCCAGATCCTTCAGGTCCAGCGGCACCACCTCGCAGTAGCTGCCGCCGGTCCGCGACTTCAGTTCGTCGGCGGTGCCCTGCGCGATCACCACGCCGTGATCGATCACGATGATCCGATCGCTCAGCGCGTCGGCCTCTTCCAGATACTGGGTGGTGAGCAGGGTGGTGATGCCCGCCTTCTTGAAGCTGCGCACCAGATCCCAAACCCCTTGCCTGCTGCGGGGATCCAGCCCGGTGGTCGGCTCGTCGAGGAACACGACGTCTGGCCGGACGACGAGACCACAGGCGATGTCGATGCGCCGTCGCATGCCGCCGGAGTAGGTGCCGACCCGGCGGCCCGCCGCGCCGACGAGATCGAACTCGGCGATCAGCTCGTCCGCCCGGGCCCGGGCGGCGCGCTTGCGCAACCCCATCAGCCGGCCGAACATCACGAGATTCTCGTAGCCGCTGAGCATGTCGTCCAGCGCGGCGTACTGCCCGGTCAGCATGATGGACCGGCGCACCGCCGCCGGATCGGCGACCACGTCGTGCCCGGCGACGAAGGCGCGCCCCCGATCGGGCGCGATGAGCGTCGACAGAATGTTCACCGTGGTGGTCTTGCCCGCGCCGTTGGGCCCGAGGATGCCGAGTATCTCGCCCGGTGCGGCTGCGAAATTTACGCCGCGCAAGGCCTTTACGGCGCCGAACGACTTCTCGACCCCCTCGACCACAACGCCCTGATCGGAGTTCATGCCTGTCCCTTCAGATGTTCGTCCAGCACGCGCGCGATGATCGGCAGCACGTGCGGCGCGGTCAGCTCGTTATGCGTGACCTCGATGTCGTAGTCGACGACTGCGCCGGTCGCGTAGGGCCGCCAGCCGTCCGGTCCGACGATGTCGGAGCTGTCCACGGTGGCGCTGAAATACAGCAGGTCACCGTCGAATACCGGTCGCCGATACCCCACGCGGGCCCGCGCAGCCGCGTTGTACGAGGCGGTCAGCCGCTCGATCATGGCCGCGTCGACGATCGACAGGCCGCCGAGCCGATCGCGGATGAGCGCGGCCGCCTCGCTCGCCGTGGCCTCGGCGGGCACGTCGTGGATCCCGAAGACGGCGCCGAAGCTGTTGACGAAGGCGCCCGCCGTGAGCTGCTCGACCTCGGCGCCGTCGACGTCGGCGGTGTCGGAGTCGAGCAGCGCGACAAGGCCGACCGGGTGCCCGTCCGTTTGCAGCCGGGCCGCGACCGCGTGGGCGATGAGCCCGCCGAAGGACCAGCCGAGCAGGTGGTACGGACCCGTCGGCTGGATCGCGCGGATCTCGCGCACGTACCGGTCGGCGAACTCCTCGATGGACCGCAGGGTCGGCTCGCGGCCGCTGAGATCCGGCGCCTGCATGGCGAAGATCGGCCGACCCGGGCGCAGCAGTTGCGCGAAACCCAGGTAACTCCACGAGATTCCGGAGGACGGATGGATGCAGAACAGTGCGGGCTCCGTGCCGTCCCGCCGGATGGGCAGCACCACGTCCAGTCCCAGTGTGACGTCCGGGGACAGAGCCGGTCCAGCGGCCACCTCCTCGGCCGCGACGCCGGCGGCGGCATCCACGGCCGCGGCCAGCGCGGCCACGGTGCGATGTTCGAACACCTGTAGCGGTGTGCAGGCGATGCCGCGCTGTTTCGCCAGGGATACCAGCTGGATGGCGAGGATGCTGTCGCCGCCGAGCTCGAAGAAGGAGGAGTCGACGCCGACCTTGTCGAGACCGAGCAGCTCGGCCACGAGGCTCGCCAGGGTCTGCTCGGTCGAGGTGCGCGGCGCACGGTATTCGGCGTCCTCGGCACCGAAGTGCGGTGCGGGCAAAGCCTTTCGATCGAGCTTGCCGACCGCGGTGAGCGGGATCTCGTCGAGCACGACGAAGGCGGACGGAACCATGTACGCGGGCAACGTGTCCGCCGCGATCTCGCGCACCCGCGCTACGTCCACCTCGACCTCCGGTTCACGCACCAGATAGGCCGCCAGTGCCGTCGATCCGGCGGGCCCCGTGACGCCGAGCGTCAGCGCGAACTCGACGCCGTCCATTCGGCCGAGTACCGCGTCGATCTCGCCGAGTTCTATGCGCTGGCCGCGTACCTTGACTTGGAAGTCGGTGCGTCCCAGGTACTCCAGCGTCAGCCCGCCCGCGCCGCCGTGCGTCCACCGCACGAGGTCGCCGGTGCGATACATTCGTTCCCCCGATGCGCCATAGGGATTCGCGACGAAGCGCCCGGCGGTCAAGCCCGGTCTGGCGTGGTAGCCGCGCGCCAGCGCGTGCCCGGCCAGGAAGAGCTCACCGGGCACCCCGACCGGTACGGGATGCAGCCGATCATCGAGCACCATCGCGGCCGCGCCGCGAATGGGCGGGCCGAGGGTGACCGGCGCGCCGGAACGCACCACGGAACCCGTTGCCACCACGGTGAACTCGGTCGGCCCGTAGAGATTCACCATGCGCAGGTCGCGTCCCGCACACCAGCGCTCGACCAGCTCGGCGCCGACCGCCTCCCCGCCCACCGCGAGCACCCGCACGCCCGGCACGGACGCCGGATCGAGGGTGGCGAGCGCGGACGGCGTGATCATCACATGGGTGACGCGCTCGGCATGGATGAGCTCGGCCAGCTCACCGCCGCCGAACACCGTCGGCGGCGCGACGACCGACGCACCGCCGAACCCGAACGCCATCAGCGCCTCGAGGATCGACGCGTCGAAACTCGGTGAGGCGACGTGCAATACCCGGGACTCCGCGTCTAGGTCGAGCAGGTCGCCTTGCGCGGCAACGAAGTCCGCGACGCCGCGGTGGGTGACCGAGACGCCCTTGGGTGTGCCGGTGGACCCGGAGGTGTAGATCAGCCAGGCCGGATTGTCCAGCCGGATCGGCCTCGGCAACTCGCGGTCCCGCAGCGGGCGTGCGCTCGCGGCGGACCAGCGCTGCACGAAGTACGGGTCGTCGATGACGAGCCATCGCGTGCTGTCGGGCAGCATCGATCGGTAGGCGCCGATGGTCAGCCCTACCCGGGCATCGGAGTCGGTGAGCATGTGATCGATCCGCTCGATCGGATGTTTGGGGTCGACGGGCAAGAAGGCCGCGCCGATCTTCGCCGCGGCCCACACGCCGGTCAGTAGGTCGGCGGAGCGTGGAAGACCGAGGGCCACCACGGTTTCCGCGCCCGCGCCCGCCTCGAGCAGCAGCCGGGCCAGGCGATTGGCGTGGGCGTCGAGTTCGCGGTAGGTCGTCGTGTCCCCGGCGGCGACCACGGCGGGGCGATCCGGATGCCGGGCCACGGTCGCGGCGAGCAGGTCGGACAGCGTTGTGGCGCCGACGGTTTCGAGGCCACGCACGGGCAGCAGCGTCGCGCGCTCGTGGTCGTCGAGGAGGTCGATGTCGGCCAGCCGAGTGTCGGGTGCGGCCAGGACGGCCGCGAGCACGCGCCGCCAGCGCGCGGCGAACGAGGTCACCGTCGCCTCGTCGAACAGATCGGTCGCGTAGGTCAGCACACCGGACAACCCGGCGGGCCCGGCCGCGTCGAAACGCTCGCGCAGGTCCAGGGTCAGGTCGAATTGCGAAGCGCGCCGGTCGAAATCCTCCAGCTCGAACCGCAAGCCCGGCAGCTCGAGGACCGGTTCTAGGAAGTTCTGGAGCGACAGCGACACCTGGAACAACGGGTGATGCGCCGTCGATCGGGTCGGATTCAACGCCTGCACCAGCCGTTCGAACGCCACGTCGGAGTTGGCGAAGGCGTCGAGATCGGCCGATCGAACGGTGTCGAGGAAGTCGGCGAATCCCGCCGCCGGATCGACCGGCGTCCGCAGCACGAGCGTGTTGACGAACATGCCGACGAGGTCGTCGAGCGCCTCCTCGCCGCGCCCGGCCACCGGCGTCCCGACGACCACGTCGTCGGTGCCGCCGAGCCGGGCGAGCAGCACGGCGAGCGCCGCGTGCACGACCATGAACGGGCTCGCGGCATGCTTCGACGCGAATTCGACCAGGGCGCGGTGCAGTTCGGCATCGATGGTGAACTCGACGTCGGCGCTGCGCATCGACTGCACGGCGGGCCGGGGTCGGTCTGCGGGCAACTCCAGCACGTCCGGCGCGCCCGCGAGCGTGCCGGTCCAGTATCGAATCTGGCGCGCGGCCAACGATTCCGGGTCGGATTCGTCGCCGAGCACCTCCCGATGCCACAGCGCGAAGTCGGCGTACTGCACGGCCAGTGGTACCCGCGTGGTGTCCGCGCCGGAGATCCGCTCCGAGTAGGCGGCGACCAGATCGGCGGCGAGCGGCGCCATGGATGCGCCATCGGCGCTGATGTGGTGCACCACCAGCACGACAACGTGCACAGCGGGCGCGTCGGTGACCGCGTTCGCGGAACGGCCGGACGCCACGGCGGGCCGGCCCGCCGATGCGCCGGACGCCACCGCGGGAGCGCCGACGAGCGCACCCGACGACACCGGTCCGGTACCGAGCGAACTTGAACGCTGCTCTCTCACAGTCGAATCCGCTTCGACCCGGAACAACCCCACCCGTAACGGCGGTTCCTGGCTGATGTCGAATCCCTTGCCCGCCAAGGCATTGATCCGATCACGCAGCGCCGCCCCGTCTTCGGTCCCGACGACGGACAGCGCGGGCGCGACCGCTGCGGTATCCATGATCACCTGACGCGGACCCGTCGCGTCGGCCGGGTAGATCGTGCGCAGACTCTCGTGCCGCCGCACCACATCCGCCAGCGCCCCGCGCATCGCGTCGACGTCGAGCACACCGGTCAGCCGCAACGCCACGGCGATGTTGTACGCGGGCGACGCGGGGTCGAGCCGGTTCATCACCCACATCCGCTGCTGCGCGGGGGAGAGCGGAATGCGGTCCGGCCGGATCCGCGGCGCGAGCGCGAAGCGTCCCGGCTTGCCGTCGGTGGCCGGGACGATCCGCGCCGACAGCAGGGCGACGGTGGGCGCGTCGAACAGATCGCGCAGGGCGATGGTCGAACCGAGGGCGGAGTTGACCCGGGCGACCACCTTGGTCGCGCTGAGCGAGTCACCGCCGAGCTCGAAGAAGGACTGATCGACGCCGACCCGCTCCCGCCCGAGCACCTCGCCGAACACCTCGGCCACCGCCCGCTCCACCGGCGTGCGCGGCGCGAGGTAGGGCCGGTGGTCGTCCGAGAAGTCCGGCACCGGAAGGGCCGCGCGGTCCAGCTTGCCGACCGGCGTCAGCGGAACCGTCTCGAGCACAACGAGATAGCCGGGCACCATGTACCCCGGCAGCTCGGCGGCGATCCGCTCCCTGAGCCGCTCGGTGTCCAGTTCGACGCCCTCGGCGGGCAGCACATACGACACCAGCACCGTCGCACCGGCAGGCCCGGCGCGGCCGATGGTGACCGCGTACTCGACCTGCTCGTCGCGCGAGAGGACCGCGTCGATCTCGCCGAGCTCGATCCGCAGGCCGCGAATCTTGACCTGGAAATCGCTGCGGCCCAGGTACTCCAGTTCGTAGCCGTCGCCGCCCGCGACCCAGCGCACCATGTCGCCGGTTCGGTACATGCGTTCGCCCGGCTCGCCGAACGGGTCGGCGACGAATCGGCTGGCGGTCATGGCGAAGCGGTTGAAGTAGCCGCGGGCCAGCGCGGGCCCCGCCAGGTACAGCTCACCCGCGACGCCGACGGGCACCGGGCGCAGCCAGGTGTCGAGCACCATGGTCGCCGCGCCGCGAATCGGCCCGCCGATGGTGATCGCCTCGCCCGCAACGAGTTCCGCCGGCCCCGTGGCCCAAATGCTGAACTCCGTCGGGCCGTAGAGGTTCACCATGCGACGGCCGGCCGACCAGCGCTCGATCAGCTCCGGCGTCGCGGCCTCGCCGGCCACCGACAGCACCCGCAGGTGGCCGAGGCCCGCCGGGTCCATGGTGGCCAGCGCGGACGGCGTGATCACCGCGTGGGTCACCCGTTCGGCGCGTAGCAGCCGCTCCAGCTCCGCGCCGCCGTAGACGTCCGGCGGGGAGACCACCAGCCGGCCGCCCACGCCGTGCGCGGTGAGCAGCTCGAAGACCGAGGCGTCGAAGCTGGGCGAGGCGACCTGCAACGCGCTCGCCGTCGGATCGAGGTCGAGCGAGTCGCGTTGTGTCGAGACCAGATTCGCGACTCCGCGATGGCTGAGCAGCACGGCCTTGGGCTTGCCGGTGGAGCCCGAGGTGTAGATGAGATACGCCGTCTGGTCGACATCGATCGGACCGCCGCGCTCCTCGTCGGTGATGGGCGCGTCGGAGACCGTCATGACGCGGCGGATGGTGTTGAGATCGTCGAGCAGCAGCCAGTCGATGCTGCCCGGCAGCGTCTCGCCGGTCGCGGTGACCGTCACGCCGATGGGCGCCCTGGAGTCGGTGAGCATGTGCTCGATCCGCTCGACGGGGTAGTTCGGGTCGAGCGGCGCGAACGCCGCGCCGGATTTGGCCAGCGCCCACACCGCGACCACCGACTCCAGCGATCGGGTCAGGGCGAGCACGACGAACACCTCGCGCCCGACGCCCCGGCTCAGCAGCAGCCGCGCGAAGCGATTCGACCAGGCGTCGAGCTCGCCGTAGGACATGGTGAGCTCGCCCGCGCTGACCGCGATGGCGTCGCCGTCGATCGCCGCGCCCGCGGCCAGGATCTCCGGCAGCGTGCGCACGGGCAGCGACTCCGGCCCGCGAACAGGAAGCAGCGCGGCACGTTCCGCGTCGTCGCAGTACTGCACCTGCGAGACGAGGGCGCGCGGATTGTCGGCCAGTTGCCGGAGCAGCCGGACGAACCGGTCGAGCAGCGGTCGCGCCGCCGCCGGATCGAGCTGATCGGCCATGAATTTCAGGCTGACGCGCAGGGTGTCGCGTCCGTCCGGGCCGTGCAGCGGAATCACCATGAGGTTCAACGGGTACGGCGTCGCGTCGGTGCCTTCGACGTCGAGCACCCGCATGCCCGCGATGTCCAGCGCCTGCGAGAGGGCTTCCCGCTCGATCGGGTAGGACTCGAAAACGGTGAGGGTGTCGAACAATTCGGCCAGCCCGACGGCCTGGTGGATCGCCGCGAGCCCCACGTGCTGGTGGTCCATCAGCCGCGCCTGCTCCGCCTGCAGGCGGGCGAGCAGGTCGACCACCTTCTCCGCCGGGTCGAGCCGCACCCGCACGGGCAGGGTGTTGATGAACAGGCCGACCATCTCCTCGACGCCGGCCAGCTCCGGCGGCCGGCCGGAGACCGTGCCGCCGAACACCACGTCGGTGCGCCCGGTCAGCATGGCGAGCAGCATCGCCCAGCCGGCTTGCACGAGAGTGTTGACGGTCGCGCCGGATTCTCGGGCCGTCGCCTCGAGGCAGGCGACGGTGTCGGCGGAGAGGTCGGTGGACAGCATCCCGGTCTCGGTCGACTCGATGCCGGCCAGCGTCGCAACGGCGCGGGTCGGCGTATCGATGCCCGCGAGTGACTGTGCCCATGCGGCAACGGATTCGGCGTCGTCGCGCTCGGCCAACCACGACAGGAACTCGCGATAGGAACGCGCGGGCGGCAGCGCGGACGCGTCGCCCGAGGTGACGTAGAGCGCGAGCAGTTCGCGCACCAGCAGCGGCGTCGACCAGCCGTCCAGCACCAGATGGTGATTGGTGAGCACGAACCGGTACGCGTCGGCGGCGGTCCGGATGAGGGTGCAGCGCACCAGCGGCGGGCGGTCCAGCTCGAAGCGGGTCCGGGCGTCGAGCGCGATCACCCGGTCTAGTTCCCGTCGCCGGACATCGGCGTCCTCGATATTGCTGAGATCGACGTAATGCCAGGGCATTTCGGCATCGGTGAGGACCAACTGCCGCGGACCGTCGTCGGTCTCCACGTACGCGACGCGCAAGTTCTCGTGCCGGGCCACCAAAGCCTGTGCGGCCGCGCGCAGCCGGTCCGCGTCGACGGTGCCGGCCAGGGTGAGCAGGGACTGGACGGTGTAGCCGTCGGCGGTGTCCGAGTCGTACAGCGCGTGGAACAGCAGACCGTACTGGAGTGGCGAAAGTGGCCATACGTCAGCGAGATTCGGATAGTCGCGCTCCCAGGCGTCGATCTGGCGCTGCGTCACAGTGACGAGATCGAAGTCGGACGGTGTGCGGCCGCCCGCGCCCGCGGACTCGGCGTGCTCGGCGAGCGCGCGCAAGGCCTCGGTCCAGAGCTCGGCGAGCCGAGCGACGTCGTCCGCGTCGAGCAACCGTGACGCGTAGGCCCAGGTGACCTCCAGGCCCGCGTCGGTGCGGACGGCGTTCAGGTCGACGACGGCGGCCAGCGGCGCGCGATCGTCCTGCGTGGCCGCGAAGTGTCGCGGCAGCCAGGGTTCCGCCTCGGTGCCGGTGGTCGCGCGGCCCAGATAGTTGAAGCTGATCTGCGGGGTCGGGCTATCCGCCAGCGCCGCAGCGCATTCGGCGTCGAGATAGCGCAGCATGCCGAACCCGATGCCTTTGTCCGGCACCCTCCGCAGCTGTTCCTTGATGGCCTTGATGGCGGCTCCCGCCGCCGGACCCGCGGCGAACGCCTCGGCGAGATCGAGGCCCGCCAGGTCGACAGCGACCGGATACACGCTGGTGAACCAGCCCACCGTGCGCGCGACGTCCGCGCCGGGCAGGATCTCCTCCGCGCGCCCGTGCCCCTCGAGGGTGAACAGGGTCGCGGTGCGCCCGCGCCACCGGCCGACCGCCATGGCGAGCGCGGCGAGCAGCACATCGTCTGCGCCGCAATGAAATCGGTCGGGCGCGGTGCCCAACACGATCTCCGCCACCGCCGGGGGAACGACGGATCGGTGACAGGCCATGGACGCGACGACATCGACGGCCGGATCGAGGCGGTCGCTGCCGAGCGGCGGATCGGGCGTGGCCAGGATGTCCCGCCAGATCGGCAGCTCGCCGGCGCGCTCGCGGGCCTGCTCGGCCTGCCCGTGCGCCCAGCGCCGGAACGAGGTGCCGACCGGCGCGAGAACACCGCCCATGGCGGCGGTGGCCAGGTCCGGCAGCAGGATGCGCCAGGAGACACCGTCGGTCACCAGGTGGTGCAGGACGAGCCAGAGCACGGGTCCGGGCTCCTCGATGAGCACGAAGCGCGCGACGACCCCGACGGCCGGGTCGAGCAGGTCCGCGGCGCGCTGTAGTTCGCGTTCCCGCGCGGCAGCGCCGTCGGCCACCATCTCGATCAGTGATTCGGCGTCGACGGCGCCCCGCTCGGCCACCGTCCACGCCCAGCCGCCTGCCTCCCGCCGCAATCGGGAACGCAGCAGATCATGGTGGTCGAGCAGCGCCTGCACGGCCGCGACGAGCCGCCCGCGTCCGAACCCGGCAGGCAGCCCGATCAGCACCGCCTGGCTGAACCGTGCCCAGGCGTCGCCCTGCTCCAGCATGGCGTGCACGATCGGCGTGAGCGCGACCGCGCCGACCCCACCGCCGGGCAGTTCGTGCACCACCTGCGCCCGCACCTCGGTGGCGACGGCGGCCAGGGCGGCAACGGTCTTGCGCTCGAACACATCTCGCGCGCTGAACCCGAGGCCGGCGGCTTTCGCCCGCGACACCAGCTGAATGGACACGATGCTGTCGCCGCCGAGCGCGAAGAAGCTCTCGTCCACCCCGACCGTCTCCAGCCCGAGCACCTCGGCGAACAGCGCGGCGAGCGCCTCCTCGCGTGGGGTGGACGGCGCGCGACCGACGACCGTCCGGGCACTGAAATCCGGTGCGGGCAGGGCTTTCCGGTCGACCTTGCCGAGCGGGGTGAGCGGAACACTGTCGAGCACGGTCACCACGGCGGGCACCATGTAGGCCGGAAGAGACTCCCCGGCAGCGGCTTTCAGCGCCTCGGGGTGCACTTCGGCGCCGGGTTTCGGCACCACGTACGACACCAGTGCGGTCGCGCCCGCACCGGTCTCCACGCCGAGGGTGATGGCGAAGTCGATATCCGGATGTCGTCCCAGCGCCGCGTCGATCTCGCCGAGCTCGATGCGGAAGCCTCGGACCTTCACCTGGAAGTCGCTGCGGCCCTGGTACTCCAGCTCCCAACGGTCGCCGGAGCGGATCCAGCGCACCAGATCACCGGTGCGATACATCCGAGTGCCGCTCGCGTATGGGTTGGCAACGAAACGTTCCGCCGTGAGCCCGTTGCGCCGGTGATAGCCGCGCGCGAGCCCGACCCCGGCGAGATACAGCTCGCCGACGGTGCCCGGGGGAACGGGACGCAACCAGGGGTCGAGCACGACCGCGGAGACGCCGCGCACGAGGCCGCCGATGGTGACCGGCGCGTCGGGCGCCAGCGCCTCGCTCAATGTCACGGTCACCGTGGTCTCGGTGGGCCCGTACCCGTTCAACACTGTGCGCCCCGGCCACTCGGCCGCCAGTCCGGGCGGGCACGCGTCGCCGCCGACGATGATCGTGCGCAGGTCGGGCAGCGTCGCGGGATCCAGCGAGCCGACAACCGCCGGCGTGACATTCAGGTGCGTGACGCGGTGGGCGCGCAGCACCGCGGCCAACTCCTCGCCGGCGTAGGCGGCGGGCGGCACGACGGCGAGCGTGGCACCGGTGGCGAGGGTCACCACAATCTCCTCGACCGAGATGTCGAAGCTCGGCGAAACGGCGTGCGCCACCACGGCATCGGGGGTGACGCCGAATCCGGCGGCCGAGCCGACGGCCAGATTCGCCAGTCCACGATGAGAAACCAGCACGCCCTTGGGCAAGCCGGTCGATCCGGAGGTGTAGATGACGTACGCGACCTGGTCGAGGTGCATGGCGGCGAGCCGCTGGGCGTCGGTGATACGTGCCGCGTCCTGTTCGCGCACCGCGCGTACGGTCGCTTCGTCGTCGAGTACCAGCCAATCGACGCTGTCGGGCAACGACTTCCGCGCGGCCGCGACCGTCATACCCGCGACGACGCCGCTGTCGCCGACCATGTGCTCGATCCGGTCGGCCGGGTAGGTCGGATCGATCGGCACGAACGCCGCGCCGGTCTTGGCCACCGCGATCATCGCCAGCACCGACTCCGCCGAGCGCGGGATCGAAATGGCCACGGCGCGTTCAGGTCCGGCCCCTGCCGCGATGAGCAGCCTGGCCAGCCGGTTGGTGTGTTCGTCGACTCGTCGGTAGGTGAGTACCGCCGTCCCGGCGCGGATCGCCACCGAGTCGGGATCGAAAGTCGCACCGGCCGAGAGGATCTCGGGCAGTGTGCGGGGCGCGCCGCCCTCGGGGCCGCGGGCAGGCACCAGTTCCGCCTGCTCTTCATCGGACACGACCGGCACGGTGGAGAGAGCCGCCTCGGTCCCCGCCGTGAGGAACGCGTGCAGAAACGCCAGGAACCGACGATGCTGCGCCGCCAATTCGGCGTCGCTGTAGAGGTTTCCGTTGCCCTGGAAATCGATGTGGGTGCTCTCGCCGCCGACACCGGGGTACACATTGACGAACAGGTCATCGATCAACCCGGACGTGAGCACATGCAGCCGGCCGGTGACCGCGCCGAGTTGAATCCTGGTGTCCACCATCATCAAGTTCACCGACGGCCCGAACGACGCGGCCTCGTCCATCGACCAGCCGAGATCGCGGACGATGTCCTCCTGCCGGTAACGCTGCCGCCGCAGCGCGCCGGTCAACTCGCCCTGCGCGGCCCGGATCACCTCGCCGACCGTCGTGGCCGGGGTCAGTCGCAGGCGAAGCGGAACGACATTGGCGATCATCCCGCCGGAGCGGCGCAGCACCGCCGTGGTCCGCGCCGAAACAGGAAGGCTCAGCACGACTTCCGACGCGCCGGTCATGGCGGCGAGGTACGCGCCGAAGGCCGCGACCACGGTCGGCGCGACGCCGGACCCGGCCGCGTCCGCGACGGCGTCCAGCAGCGCCGCGGTCTCGCGCGGCAGCGCGCCGGAGACCCGGCTCGGGTGCGCGTCCACCTCGGCGGTCCGGCCGGCCAGGCTCACCGGGTCGGCCATCCCCGCGAGATGCTCGCGCCAGTACTCCCGATCCGAGCCGAAACGCTCCGAGTCGCGGTACGCCGAATCGGCCTCGACGATCCTGCGCAGGTCCTCGGCCTTCGCGGCGGGCGGCTCCTTGCCCTCGACCGCCGCGTTGTACAGCTCGCCCGTGCGCTGCACCATGGTCAGCGCGCCCATGCCGTCCAGCACGAGGTGATGGATCCGCGAGTACCAGAACCAGCGGTCCTCGGCCAGCCGCAGCATCGCGACGCGCACCAGCCGATCCCCGGTCAGGTCCAGCGGCGCCTCGTACTCGGCCCGCATCCACGCGTGCGCGGCGGCCTCGGGATCGCGTTCGTCGCGCAGGTCCAGCGTGCCCAGGTTGTCGTCGAGGGTGGTGTCCACGAATTGATACGGATGGCCGTCGACCTCGAGCAGCCGTAGGTATCCGGTGCCGAACTCCCGGCCCGCCTGACGGGCGGCGGCGGCGAGCAGGTCGAGGTCGATCGGCCCCTGCAACTCGACGTACTGGGCGATCGATATCGGAGTGTCGCCGGCGATGTGCTGGGCGAACCAGATGCCGCGCTGCGCCGCCGAGAGCGCGAAGGCGCCGTCGGGCAGAGCCGTGCCGGGCTCGAAGGGGGAGAGGGGAGGCTGTTGCATGAAAAGTCCTACGTTTTCACCGCCCGCAGCTGCGGCGGAGTCGCCGCCTGCCAGCGCGGAAGTGGTAGTACCCTGCCGCACAGCTCGCGACAAGATTCATTCTGAACCGATGACGTGTGCACCGATGGAGATTGCTCAGCAAACGTGCGACGGCGCGCCCGAACGTCGTCGGACGCGCCGCCGGATCAGGCCGACCGGGGCAGCTGCTCGAGTTCGGTGAGGGGCGCGTCCGAGCCGGCGAGGTAGCGCTGCAAGGTCGAACGGTCGTCCAGCACCAGCCAGGAGATGGCGTCGCTGAGCTCGCCGCGCCGGGCCTTGACGGTCACGCCGAACGCGGTGCCGCCCAGGAACGTTTCGGCTGCCGCGGGCACCGGCGTGGCGCCGAGCTTGACGATGGCGCGCTCGGCGACGACGGACTCGATCTCGTCGGAGATGGCGATGGCGACGCGCGAGTCGGCGTCGGCGCCGATCCCGAGCAGCAGCCTGGCCAGCCGGTTGGACCAGCGATCGAGCTCGCCGTAGGTGAGCACGCAGTCGGCGGTGGACGCCACGACCGCGTGCGGATCGACCTCGGCGACGGGCCGCGCGAGGGGCAGCCGGCGGAGGTTGTCGGCGAGCGATTCGGTCGTCGTGTGCATGGTGGTCGTCCCTCGTAGTCGCGGTGATGAGGCGTTGCGTACCTCTAAATCTCGGCTACGAGCGGGCCTTTCGACAGCAACCCAAGCGCTGGTGGTGGTACCTCCCAGGGTGCGGAAAACCTCACCCAAGGGGGAGCGGGCTCAATCGGTGACGAAGCCGTTGAGCGTGCCGGTGAGATCGGCGAGCAGCGCGCGGGCGGCGGTGAGGCCGTTGCCGTGCCAGACGGTGTCGTCCACGGCGAAGACGCGTTTGTCGGTCGCGGCGCCGAGCGCTTTCCATTCCTCGCCGCGCATCACCGACTCGCCGTGCCGCTTGCCCTCCTCGCCCGCGAGGATCACGTAGATGAGGTCGCCCTCCACCTTGGTGGCGAACTGGTCGGGGGTGACGTCGAAGGACGGGCCGCGCTGGGCGGTGGGCCGCTGCACGCCCGCGTCGCCGACCACCTGACCGGCGAAGCTGTTGTCGCCCTGCACCTGGTCGGTGTCGGCGGTGAATCGGATGATCGAGGCCTGGGTCTGGTGGGCGGCGACCGCGTTGCCGGCGTCGGCGGCCGCGGTGCGGTAGTCGTCGAGCGCGGCGTCCGCGGCCGCGCGGCGGCCCAAACCCGCTGCGAGCGCGGTGAACTCGGCCTGCCAGCTGTTGTTAGCGCCGACCAGCACGGTCGGCGCGATGGCCCGCAGCGTGTCGAAACTCGCTGTGGCGGTGGGGATATCGCCGAGGATGAGGTCGGGGTGCAGGTCGGCGATGAGCGCCGGGTCGGGCTGTGCGGCCGTGCCGACGCCGGGGATCTTCAGCACTCCGGTGCCGAGGTAGGCGGGCTGCGGGTTCGGCCCCTCCATGGTGACCGCGCCGACGACGCGCTCCCACAGGCCGACCGCGCACACCGCGTCCAGGGCCGAGGTGGTGAGCACGACGATGCGCTGCGGGTCGGCGGGCACCTCGGAGACGCCGGCCGCGTGGGTGACCGAACGGGTCTTGCCCGCGGCCGGATCGGGCGCGCTGGGCAGTGCGCACGCCTTGCTGGTGTCGCGCTCCAGCCCGACGACGCCCGCCCCCGCGATATTCGTGGTGGTGCGCACGATGCTGCTCGCGTCGTCGGCCTTGCCGCCGCAGCCCGCCGCGACGACGGTCGCGCACAACGCCGCGACGGCGACGGTCCGGCGCCGCGCCACGCCGGCGGTGCCGGATCGCGGTGCAGCGGTGCCGGATCGGGGTGAAGCTGTGCGGTTTCGGATGCGAACGAAGGCGCTCAGCGGCATGCGGGTGAGGGTACATGCGTGCCCGGCGCCGAAGCGGGAGAGGTCAGCGCCCGCGTGGTCAGGCCTTGTCGCCGCCGAGGCTGAACCGGGCGCCGGTGACGTCGGCAACCGTTGCCAGGCGGCCGAATTGGCTGTCCTCCGGAGGATTCAGCACCGAGCCGCCCAGCTCGACCACCCTCGCGACGGCCTTGTCCACATCGTCGGCGCCGAAATAGACGCCCCAGCTGTCGGGCGCGCCGTCGGGCAGGAAGGCGGAGGCGTCGAGGACGCCGCCGAGCATGGGGCTCTGCGCATGAATAGTGCTGTAGCGGAAGCCCGGTGCGTCGGAGACAGAGAAGACGTCCTGCCAGCCGAAGACGTCGCGGTAGAAGGCGAGCGCGGCGTCGTAGGCGCGGGTGTGCAGCTCGAACCAGGCGGGTGTGCCGTGACTGTCGCCCCAGCGTCCGCCGGTGACCAGCGCGACGGTCTCGAAGCCGCCGAAGACGCCCGCCTGCCACACACCGAGGCCCGCCCCGCCCGCGTCGCCGATGACGGCCATGGCGCCGATATCGCCGACCGGCATCGGCGGCACGAGCACCGTCCCGCCCTGCGCGACCGTCTTGTCCGCGGTGGCCTGGAGGTCGTCGCTCGCGAGATAGACGGTCCACTGCTCGGATGCGTCGGTGTCACCCTCGTTGTGCCCCATGGCCCCCGCCACCGCGAGGCCGTTCTTGCGGAAGGTGACGTAGCCGCCGAGCTCCTCGGGGGCGCGCTCGGCGGTCCAGCCGAACAGCTCGCCGTAGAAGGCGATGCTGCGGTCGACGTCGGAGGTGTAGAGCTCCACCCAGCAGGGATCGCCGGGCTTGGGCTGGTTCTGTTCGGTCATGGCTGTCTCCTGGACACTGGATGCAAGACTGGTCACCGATACAGACGTCGGCCAGACACGAAACTCATCGCTGCCGTCGAGCCGGCCGGACCGCCGAAACGCCATGCCGTCGGTCTAGCCCGACCAACGAAATACGACACAGAGTAGGACCCGTGCGGATCGCTGCGGCAGCACGGTTTACGATTCCAGAAGCGCAAGCGAACTGTCGTCTGTCCCGACATGGGCACGGATGCGAGCAGCGGAGCCTGCGGAGCGACCTAAAGGCACCTTCAGGAGGATCAGTGACTGCGGTAGAGCCTCAGCCAGTCCAGCAGTTGGAAGCGACTCGGCCGTATCCGGCACGAACCGGGCCGAAGGGTTCTTTTCTCTACAAGATGGTCACCACCACCGACCCCAAGGTGCTCGGGGTGATGTACCTGGTGACCGCGACCAGCTTCTTCATGATCGGCGGACTGATGGCGCTGCTGATGCGCGCCGAGCTGGCGCGCCCCGGCCTGCAGTTCCTCTCGCCCGAGCAGTTCAACCAGCTGTTCACCATGCACGGCACGATCATGCTGCTGTTCTACGCGACCGCGATCGTGTTCGGCTTCGCCAACATCGTGCTCCCGCTGCAGATCGGCGCTCCCGACGTCGCCTTCCCGCGCCTGAACGCGTTCAGCTACTGGCTGTACCTGTTCGGCGCCTCGATGGCGACCGCGGGCTTCATCACCCCCGGCGGCGCCGCCGACTTCGGCTGGACCGCCTACACCCCGCTGACCGACATCCTGCACTCGCCCGGCGTCGGCGCCGACCTGTGGATCCTCGGCCTCGCAGTCTCCGGTCTCGGCACCATCCTCGGCGGCGTCAACATGCTGACCACCGTCGTCTGCCTGCGCGCTCCCGGCATGACCATGTTCCGGATGCCCATCTTCACCTGGAACATCGCCGTCACCAGCGTGCTCGTCCTGCTCGCCTTCCCGCTGCTCACCGCCGCGCTGTTCGGCCTGGCCTACGACCGGCACCTCGGCGGCCACATCTACGACCCGGCGACCGGCGGCGTCCTGCTCTACCAGCACCTGTTCTGGTTCTTCGGGCACCCCGAGGTGTACATCATCGCGCTGCCGTTCTTCGGCATCGTCTCCGAAATTTTCCCGGTGTTCTCGCGCAAGCCGATCTTCGGCTACACCACGCTGGTGTACGCGACGCTCGGCATCGCCGCGCTGTCGATCGCGGTGTGGGCGCACCACATGTACGCCACCGGCGCCGTTCTGCTGCCGTACTTCTCGTTCATGACCTTCCTCATCGCGGTGCCGACCGGCGTGAAGTTCTTCAACTGGATCGGCACCATGTGGCGCGGCCAGTTGACCTTCGAGACGCCGATGCTGTGGTCGCTCGGCTTCCTGGTGACCTTCCTCTTCGGTGGTCTGTCCGGCGTCATCCTGGCCAGCCCGCCGCTGGACTTCCACGTCACCGACTCGTATTTCGTTGTGGCGCACTTCCATTACGTGCTGTTCGGCACCATCGTGTTCGCCACCTTCGCCGGCATCTACTTCTGGTTCCCGAAGATCACCGGCCGGATGATGGACGAGCGCTTCGGCAAGTGGCACTTCTGGGCGACCTTCGTCGGCTTCCACACCACCTTCCTGGTGCAGCACTGGCTGGGCGCCGAGGGCATGCCGCGTCGCTACGCCGACTACCTGCCCAGCGACGGCTTCACCACGCTGAACACCATCTCGACCATCGGCGCGTTCATCCTCGGCGCCTCGATGCTGCCGTTCGTCTGGAACGTCTTCAAGAGCTTCCGGTACGGCGAGGTCGTCACGGTGGACGATCCGTGGGGCTACGGCAACTCGCTGGAGTGGGCGACCACCTGCCCGCCGCCGCGGCACAACTTCTACGAGCTGCCGCGCATCCGCTCCGAGCGGCCGGCCTTCGAGCTGCACTACCCGCACATGGTCGACCGGATGCGCGCCGAGGCGCACGTCGGCTGGGGTTCGGGTAAGCACGCCACCGACGTTCACGAAGGCGCCGTGGCGGCGACCAAGTAGGAACAAGAGACAACGACGAGTGTGCACCTGCTGGTCACGGCGGGTGCACACTCGTTTGTGCAGTACCGACAGCGACGTGACAACGAGGTCAAGCGCAACTTCTAGCCTGGAGTACTTCAGTTGGCCGACACCACCGTTCTCGTCACCGTCACCGGACCCGACCGCCCCGGCGTGACGTCCGTGCTGCTCGCGGCCATGTCGCGGCACCATGTGAGCCTGCTCGACGTCGAGCAGGTCGTCATCCGCGGCCGGCTGACCCTCGGCGTGCTGGTCACCTGTCCGGGCGACGCCGAGTCGCTGCAGGAAGAGCTCGAAGAGGCGATGAACACCGTCGGCATGCACGTCGACGTGGAGGTCGACGCCGCCATCGGCAGGCAGCCGATGTCCACCCACGCGGTGGTCATCCTCGGCGCGCCGGTGACCGCGCACGCGTTCAGCGCGGTGTCGCGGCAGCTGGCCGCGCTCGGCGCGAATATCGACACCATTCGCGGAATCGCCGACTATCCGGTCACCGGGATGGAGCTGCTGGTCACCGCGACCGACACCGGCGCCGACACCGACTCCCGGCTGCGTACGGCGCTGGCCGAGGTCGCGGTGGCCGAACGGGTCGACGTGGCGGTGGAGCGGGCCGGACTGGCCCGGCGGGCCAAGCGCCTCATCGTCTTCGACGTCGACTCGACGCTGATCCAGGGCGAGGTGATCGAGATGCTCGCCGCGCACGCGGGCGTCGAGGACGAGGTCCGCAAGGTCACCGAGGCGGCCATGCGCGGCGAGATCGACTTCGGCGAGTCGCTGCGGCAGCGGGTCGCGACGCTCGACGGACTGGACGAGTCGGTGATCGAGGAGGTGGCCGAGCGGATCGAGCTGACCCCCGGTGCGCGCACCACCATTCGCACCCTGCGGCGGCTCGGCTTCCGCTGCGGCGTGGTGTCCGGGGGATTCCGTCAGGTCATCGAGCCGCTGGCGCACGAGCTCGAGCTGGACTTCGTCCAGGCCAATACGTTGGAGATCAAGGACGGCAAGCTGACCGGCCGGGTCGTCGGCGAGATCGTCGACCGCGCCGCCAAGGCGACCGCTCTGCGCAAGTTCGCGGCCGAGGCCGGGGTGCCGATGGAGCAGACCGTCGCGGTGGGCGACGGCGCCAACGACATCGACATGCTCAACGCGGCCGGCTTGGGCGTCGCCTTCAACGCCAAGCCCGCCCTGCGCGAGATCGCGGACGCCGCCCTGTCGCACCCCTTCCTGGACGCGGTGCTCTACGTCCTCGGCGTCACCCGGCACGAGGTGGAGGCGGCCGACGCCCGCGACGGACTACTCCGCCGCGTGCCCCTCGATCAGTGACCCGTCGGCCACGGATTGTCCGGCCAGGGCAGCGTCCACGGTTTCGGTAGGTATTCCAGCGACTCCAAATAATGGCGGAACGCGTGCTCGTTCCAGTCGTCGCCTGCGGTGGCGGCCTGGTCCGCCAGTTCGGCGACGCGGCCCATCCAGCGGTTGTAGTCCGCGGACATCGCTTCTTGTACGTCCCGGATGCTCATGGCGGCAGTCATGTCAGGCTCCCAACCGCTCATCGAGTTTGCCGAGTTCATGGCGGCCGTCCTCGATTTGCGTGCGACGGAAGACAAGGCCGCTCTCGTACTGTTCGACGAGTAGCCGATCGTGTTCCACCCGCGAGTGAAGTGTGATGCGGGCGAACTGATCACGTTCGCGACTGTCGTCCATGTGCAGAACCCCTTTCGCCGATGACCTTTGCCGGGCCGATGCTACTAGGCGGGGGCGACAGCTCGACTGCCAATTTTTCGAGGCCGAGCACGAGGCCGATCGACACGCTGCCACGGCATGTCCGGTGCCACCGATCCGGTCCCTCGTGCGACGTCGGTAGGCTGACGCGGACCAGATCGTCGGCGTGAATCGGAGGGTGCGTTGCGGAAATCTCTGCTTGTGCTGCTGCTCGGATTGGCGGTCGCCGGGTGCGGCGACAACGGCTCGTCGAACGGGAAGACCAGCTCCTCGGCCGCGCCCACCTCGGGTCAGGATCCGGCCCCGGTGACGGCGACCGAGGCCGACGACGGACAGGAACGCCGGGTCGCCGTCGGGCAGACCCTCGTGGTGACGCTGCCCGCGAACCCGTCGACCGGATATATGTGGCAGATCGCCGGGCTGGACACGAATCTGCTTCAGGCGCAAGGCGATCCGGGTTTCAAGCCGGACCCGAACGTGCCGGTCGCGCCCGGCTCCGGCGGCGGTTCGGTCTGGACCTTCGTCGGTAAGGCCCCGGGTATCACCACGCTCTCCATGGACTATCTGCGGCCGTGGGAGCAGGGTATCGAACCCGCGCAAAAGTTTTCGTTGACGATCAAGGTGGAGTGATGTCGAGCATCCCGGACAGCGGTGCCGAAGTCCGGGACGCCATGGCGAGCCCGGCCGAATTCGATGTGGCGGGGTTCCGCGCCAGGCACGCGGAGCTCGCGCGCGGCTACGGCGGCGCGGGCGACCCCGACGATCCGGCCCTGGTGCAGGCCATGCAGATCGTGTTGCACCTGCCCAAGGTCGACCCGCCGCCGCGCAGCGCGCTGCTCGCTGCGGCGGCGACCGCGTCGGTCGCGCTGTGCCTGGACGAGCGGGTCGGCCCGGAAGGCGAATGGGCGCAGCGCTATCTGGCCTGGAAGCGCTCGCGCATCCGCAAGGTGACCCGGCGGGCCCGCGGCGCCCAGTGGCGCGCGGCGAACGAGGTGGACGGCGTCACGGTCGAGGTCGACGGCGCGCAGGCCCGCGCGCTCGTGCCGGGACCGGTCGGTGACGTCGATGCCCGGATCAAGCGCCTGCAGATCGGCGGCACTGACCTAGACCACGACGATCCGGGGCCGCCGGACCCGGAACTGCCGGTGCTCTGGGTGAATTCGGCACTGGGCATGACGCTGGGCAAGGCCGCCGCACAGGTCGGCCACGCCAGCATGTTGCTGGCGGGCGCGCTGAGCGAGCGGGACGCCCTGCGTTGGGCGGAGCGGGAATTTTGTTGCTCCGTAAGGGAAGCCGATGCGCGACAATGGAGGGCGTTGGCTGATGAGGTCGCGCGCGGCACGGCGGTGGCGGTGCGCGACGCCGGGTTCACCGAGGTGGCGCCCGGCTCGATGACGGTGATCGCGGTGCCCGCTCGATCGTCGTGAGGGTGCGCCGGGCAGCGCTCGCCGGCGCTGCGCGAGCGCGGACGCCCGAGGCCGTATCACCGGAAAAACGCCTGCGTGGAATGCGCGTTGCGCGGGTGCGATCGGGGTATGCCTTTTGAGCAACTTCACCGAGGACGTTGTGCCCTACCCTCGCCGGACTCCGCAGGCGGAAGCTCGTTGTATCGGCATCGTGTCCTTGCCGACCGAAGGAAGGACCAGCTATGACGACGCTGCTGGTGATTCTCGCCCTCTGGGTGCTCCTGTCGGTTCCCTTGGCCCTCATCGTGGCCCGGCTCCTACACAAGTCCGACGATGAGGACCATCATCATCCGGACCAACCCGACGACCAGCGGCTTCGCGATCTCTTCGCGCTGGACCGCCGCCGCTGAACGCCGGCGACACGCTTTTCGCACCCGCCCGCGTTGGCGAGCAGGCGGGCGGGTGGGCCAAGATGGACCGCGTGCCGCAACCGGATCCCGATCTGCTCATCGACTTCACCGACGTCACCGTTCGCCGCTCGGGCCACACGCTCGTCGGCCCGGTCACCTGGCAGGTCGAGCTCGACGAACGCTGGGTCGTGCTCGGCCCCAACGGCGCGGGCAAGACCTCCCTGCTCCGCATGGCCGCCGCCGAGATGCACCCGACCTCGGGCGTCGCCCACCTGCTCGGTGAGGTGCTCGGCAAGGTCGACATCAGCGAGCTGCGCCCGCGGATCGGCCTGTCCTCCGCCGCGGTGGCGGGCCGGGTGCCGCGCGATGAGAAGGTCAGCGATCTGGTGGTGTCGGCGGGCTACGCGGTGCTCGGTCGCTGGCGCGAGCGGTACGACGACGTCGACACCGACCGCGCCGTCGACATGCTGGAAAGCCTGGGGGCGGAACATCTTTCGGATCGCACCTACGGCACCCTCTCGGAGGGCGAGCGCAAACGGGTGATGATCGCCCGCGCGCTGATGACCGACCCCGAACTGCTGCTGCTCGACGAACCGGCCGCGGGCCTGGACCTCGGCGGCCGCGAGGAACTGGTGGAACGGCTCGGCGATCTCGCCGCCGACCCGGACTCGCCCGCCATCGTCCTGGTCACCCATCACGTCGAGGAGATTCCGCCCGGCTTCACCCACGGCCTGCTGCTCAACGAGGGGGAGGTCGTCGCGCAGGGTCTGCTCACCGACGTGCTGACCTCGGAGAACCTCAGCGACGCCTTCCGTCAGGCCATCGCGCTCGACAAGGTCGACGGCCGCTACTTCGCCCGCCGCGCCCGCCGGGCCGGAAAGCACCGCACCCGCTGACCCGCCGCCCCGCGGACGCCTACCAAGCGCGCGTTAGGGTGCAGGGGTGAGTGAGATAAACGCGCAGCCTGACTCTCAGCCCCGGGCGCCCAAGGACGCGTCGACGGTGATGCTGGTGCGCGACGGCGCCGCAGGCCCAGAAATCTTCCTGCAGCGCCGGGTCGGCGCGATGGCGTTCGCGGCGGGGATGACCGTATTCCCCGGCGGCGGCGTCGATCCCGCCGACGGCACCGCCGACATCGAGTGGGCCGGGCCCGAACCCGCCTGGTGGGCAGAGCGTTTCGACGTCACCGAGCCGAGGGCCAAGGCGCTGGTCTGCGCCGCCGTGCGCGAGACGTTCGAGGAATGCGGTGTGCTGCTGGCCGGTCCGACCGCCGACAGCGTCGTGTGCGACACCGCGGGCTACCGCGAGGCGCGCGGCAAGCTGGAGCGGCGCGAGCTGTCGCTGGCCGGGTTCCTCGCCGCCGAGCGGCTCGTGCTGCGCGCGGATCTGCTTCGGCCCTGGGCGAATTGGATCACCCCGGTGGTCGAGCCGCGCCGCTACGACACCCGGTTCTTCGTCGCCGTGCTGCCCGAGGGGCAGGCGGCCGACGGCGCCACCTCCGAGGCGGCGGAGGTCCAGTGGCGCACGCCCGCCGAGGCGCTGGACCGGTGGCGGGCGGGCACCGACATCCTGCTGCCGCCCACCTGGGCGCAGCTGCGGGCGCTCAGCGAATTCGCTTCCACCGCCGAGATTCTCGCCGCCGACGTGGTGATCGAGCCGATCATGCCGGTCCTCGACGACGTCGCCGGGCAGCAGAAGCTGAGCTTCCCGGACGGTCAGCGCTACTTCGCCGATCTGCCGGATGCGAGCAGGCTCAAGGGATCCGTCCGCCGGTGAGGCGCCGGTCCGTGACCCGGTAGCGTGAGGCCCCATGGCCGAATTCGTGACCCTGGATCTGCTCGAGGGCGATGCCGCGCGCCGCGTCGCCGTCCTGCGGATCGCCCGCCCGCCGATGAACCTGCTGAACGCGCAGCTGGTGCGGGAGCTGGCGGAGGCGGCCGAGACGGTCGCCGAGGACCCGACGGTCGCGGCGGTCATGCTCTACGGCGACGAGCGGGTCTTCTCGGCGGGCGACGACCTGACCGAACTGGCCGCTTTGAGCCGCGACCAGGCCGGCGCGATGGCGAGCGATCTGCAGCGCCATCTCGGCTGCCTCGCCCGGCTGCCGCAGCCGACGGTCGCCGCGATCACCGGCTACTGCCTCGGCGGCGGGCTCGAGCTCGCGCTCG
Organism: Nocardia tenerifensis NBRC 101015; assembly: GCF_000308715.1. GTDB lineage: Bacteria > Actinomycetota > Actinomycetes > Mycobacteriales > Mycobacteriaceae > Nocardia > Nocardia tenerifensis. The sequence goes on along the minus strand of NZ_BAGH01000300.1, from coordinate 45,480 downwards.
GCGCGGACCGGCGGATCATCGGCGACAACGTCAAGCTCGGTCTGCCGCAGATCAAGGCCGGACTCATCCCGCTCGCCGGGATTCGACGGCTGTCCCTGCTGATCGGTCCGGGACCGGCCAAGGATCTCGTCTACAGCGGTCGCTTCGTGGAGGCCGAGGAGGCTCACGCGCTAGGACTCGTCGACGAGGTCGTCGCGCCCGACGACGTCTACACCTCGGCGTTGAGCTGGGCGCGGCGGTACGTCGACGGCCCGGCGCGGGCACTCGCCGCGGCGAAGGCCGTGTTCGAGGCGGGGCCGCACGGACTGGATCGCGCGCAGACCGAATGGTCAGGTTTGTTCGCCACCGAGGACCGCCGGATCGGCACCGAGTCCTACCTCGCCGACGGGCCCGGTTCGGCGGCTTTCGTCGGTCGCTGAGCGGTGTCCGACCCGATCTTCCCGGCGCCGTGTGCGAGGTGCTGAGCAGCGGATTGTCGAAGACGACCAGATAGGAACACGTTCCTATTTGGCCGTCGGTCCAGTGGCGGCCGCAAACCGAGGGTCGACGGCGCGGCGGATCGGAGTGTTTATGTAAGGTTGGCCTCCATGACGGTACGTCCCGACGACCCCGCGCCTAACCCGCACGCCACCGAGGCGGAGGTCGAAGCAGCTCGCAAGGATACGAAGCTCGCCCAGGTGCTCTATCACGACTGGGAAGCCGAGACCTACGACGACAAATGGTCGATCTCCTACGACGAACGCTGCATCGACTACGCCCGCGGCCGGTTCGACGCGGCCGTCGGCCCCGCCCCGCTGCCGTACGAGCGCGCGCTCGAACTCGGCTGCGGCACCGGCTTCTTCCTGCTGAACCTGATGCAGGGCGGCGTCGCCAAGTCCGGCTCCGTCACCGACCTGTCGCCGGGCATGGTGAAGGTCGCGCTGCGCAACGCGGAGAACCTCGGCCTCGACGTCGACGGCCGGGTCGCCGACGCGGAGACCATCCCGTACGAGGACGACACCTTCGATCTCGTGTGCGGCCACGCGGTGCTGCACCACATCCCGGACGTCGAGCTCGCGCTCAAGGAGTGCCTGCGCGTGCTCAAGCCGGGCGGGCGCTTCGTCTTCGCGGGCGAGCCGACCACCGCGGGCAACTTCTACGCGCGCTGGCTCGGCCGGATCACCTGGAAGGCCACCACGACCGTCACCAAGCTGCCGCAGCTGTCCGGGTGGCGGCGTCCGCAGACCGAGCTCGACGAGTCCTCGCGGGCCGCGGCGCTCGAGGCGGTCGTCGACCTGCACACGTTCGACCCGTCCGAGCTGGAGCGGATGGCGACCTCGGCAGGCGCCGTCGACGTGAAGGCCAGCACCGAGGAGTTCGCCGCCGCCCTGTGGGGCTGGCCGGTGCGGACCTTCGAGGCCGCCGTGCCGGATGAGAAGCTCACCATGGGCTACCGGATGGCCATGTACAAGGCGTGGCTGCGGCTGAGCTGGCTGGACGAGAACGTCATGCGCCGGGTGGTGCCGCGGCAGTTCTTCTACAACGCGATGATCACCGGCGTGAAGCCCAGGGGGATGGAAGCCGGCGGAGCCGGCGGGGCGGGTGAACTCAGCGCCTCCGCCAAGTAAGTAGTGGGCTACGGCTTCAGCCGGGCGGATGTGTCCTTCCTCGGCAGTCCGGCGGGCGCTGCCGCGCTGACCGAGGTGGACCGGCTGGAGCTGACCCAGGCGACGCACCTGCGCGATCTGGAGCGGGTGCGGCGCACACACGGTGACCGGGCGGCGGCGCTCGTCGAAACGGTGCGCCTGCGGCGCAAGGCGGGCGCGAAGCTCGCCGACGCGGGGAACTGGTTGTTCACCGACGACGCCCTGCAGCAGGCGACCCCGACGCTGGTCGCCCGGCGGCGGGCCGCCCGGTTGGCCGGGCGGGCCGTGCACGACGTGACGTGCTCGATCGGCGCGGAACTGGCCGAGCTGTCCCAGGTGTGCCCCGCGGTCATCGGCAGCGACCTGGATGACGCGCGGCTGTCGATGGCCGCGCACAATCTCGCCGGGCGCCGAAATGTATTGCTGGCCAAGGCGGATGCCCTCGTGTCGGTCAGCACGGGCACCGTCGTCGTCGCCGATCCGGCGCGGCGTGCGGACGGTAAACGCACCCACGACCCGGCCAAGCTCCAGCCGCCGCTGCCCGACCTGCTGGCCGCCTACCCCGGCCGCGATATCGCCGTGAAGTGCGCTCCCGGACTGGATTTCGACCGACTGGACTGGCCGGGCGAGGTCGAGGTCGTCTCCCTCGACGGCGCGGTGCGCGAGGCGTGCCTGTGGTCGGCGGGTCTGGCCGATCCGGCGGTCACCCGTCGCGCGTCGGTAATATCTTCGGCCGGAACGTCTTTCACCCTCACCGACGCCGAGCCCGACGAGATTCCGGAGCGGGCCCCGGGTGACTGGATCATCGATCCCGACGGCGCGGTCGTCCGCGCCGGATTGGTCCGGCATTACGCCGCGAAACACGGTCTGTGGCAATTGGATCCGCGTATCGCCTATCTGACGGGCGACACCGTCCCGCCGGGAACCCGCGGTTTCCGCGTGGTGGATCGACTCGACTACCGCGAGAAGACCCTGCGCGCCGAGCTCCGCCGCCACGACTGCGGGCCGCTGGAGATCCTGGTTCGCGGCGTCGACGTCGATCCCGACAAACTCCGCCGCACCCTCAAACCGCAAGGGACGCAGCCGTTCACCCTGGTGATCACGCGAATCGGCCGCACGCCGACGGCGTTCCTCTGCACCGCCGTCAGACCTCCATCTTCTTGACCACGCGCTGCACCGTGAGCCAGGTGCGGGTGGTGATGTCCTTGCCGTAGGTCTGCTCGAGCCAGCTCATGAAGTCGGGGGTCTTGCCGGGCTCGCTGTTGTCGATGACGGCGAGGAAGGCGGCGCAGGCCTTGTCGAAGCCGACGACCCGGGTGAGCGGGTCGGGCTGGCCGGGCAGCTTGGGCGGCTTCGTCGTGCGGTTCTTGAGGAAGGTCGCGACGAGGTAGGTCCCGCGGCCGTGGGTGAGGCCGGGGAACGGGTCGGTGTCGAGCAGGGCGCGCAACTCGTCGTGGCTGCGGATGATCGTGCCGCCCGCGATGCCGAGTTCGGCGTTGAGCGCCTGCTGAATCCGCTCCTCCAGCTCGCCGACGTCGGTCTCCTCGCTGCGGAAGACGATATTGCCGCTGGCGAGCACCGAGGCGACCTTCTCGAAGCCGAGCCCCTCGAACACGCCGCGCAGCTTCTCGTTGCTCATGTTCGGATTGCTGGGCGCGATTCCCCGCAACAGTGCGGCATAGCGATTCATAGCCGCAGAACCTACCGAAGCGGCCCGACAGCCGCCGCGATTCGAGGCGGCGGAGGGTGGAACGCCGCGCTAAGCGGTCTTCGCGCCGTTCTTCTTACGCTCGATATCCTCCAGGGCCGCAAGGTATTTCGCGCGCTCCTCGGCGCTGGCCTCCCAGGCGGCCTTGCGATTCTTGACGACCTTGGCCGGCGCGCCGACCGCGATGCTGTAGTCCGGGATCTCCCCCTTGACGACGGCGTGCGCGCCCAGCACGCAGCCGCGCCCGACGCGAGTCTCGCGCAGCACCGTCACCTTGGCGGCGATCCACGTGTCGGGGCCGATCCGCACCGGGCTCTTCACGATGCCCTGATCCTTGATGGGCAGCGTGATGTCGTCCATCTTGTGGTCGAAGTCGCAGATGTAGCACCAGTCGGCGACCAGGGTCGACTCGCCGATCTCGATGTCGAGGTAGGTGTTGACGACGTTGTCCTTGCCGAACACCACCTTGTCGCCGATGCGCAGCGAGCCCTCGTGGCAGCGGATGGCGTTGCCGTCGCCGATGTGCACCCAGCGGCCGATCTCCATCCGGCCGAACTCGGGGGTCGCGTGGATCTCCACCCGTTTGCCGAGGAAGACCATGCCGCGCAGCACGATGTGCGGATTGGCCAGCCGGAACTTGAGCAGCCGGTAGTAACGCACCAGGTACCAGGGCGTGTACGCGCGGTTCGCGAGCACCCAGCGCAGCGACGCCATGGTCAGAAAGCGCGCCTGCTGCGGATCCCGGCGGCGCGACCCCCGCCAGCGCGAGCGCAACGGTGCGCCCCACATGCTCGTCACGAACGGTTCTCCTGTCGTGGTCCTACGGCTCGTCGCCACCGCGGCGGCGACGGATAGAGCATAACGGGCGCGTTCGAGCGCGATCCGCGCACGCGGGTACGGGCCGCGCGAACCGCAACGGCGGGACGCGCGCCCGCGCGCGGCGGCCTACCGTACAGTGACTGCGGCGCCGCGGGCGGCGCTCCCGAATCCACACGCCTACACCCGAACCGGGTCGCTCCCGAGCTGTGGGTCGGCACGCTTTAGTCTCGTGCGAGCGGAAACGACGACAGGAGTGCAGCAGGTGCGAAGCGGCGTACTGGCTAGTTCCATGTGGCGACCGTCCCGGGTGCGGGTCCTCGCGTCGCTGGCCGCGGTCGGCGCGCTGGCAGTGGCCGGGTGCGGCACCGACGTCGACGACATCGCCGTCGGCCCCGGCAAGGGCTGGCCCGCCGCGTATCACGACGGCCGCAACGGCGGGACGAGCCCGGTGGTCGGCGCGAAGAAGGTGGCGCTGAGCTGGTCGCGCCCGATCGGCGGCCCGATCGCCGAGCCGGTCACCATCGGCCCCGACGGCCAGATGTTTCTGACCACGAACACGCCGACCTGCACCATCTACTCGTTCCAGATGGCCACCGGCCGCAAGCGCTTCTGCAACGCGCTCGGCCCGACCGCGATCGCGACGCCGTCGGTGGTGGACGGCATGACCAATGTCTACATCGGCGACGACCACGACAACGTCGGCGCGGTGATGTCCTTCAACTACCTCGGGCAGCCCCGCTGGCGCACGCCGGTGGCGGGCACCCCGATCTCCACCCAGTTCACCGGCGACGGAAACCTGTTGACCGTCACCCAAACCGGCCAGGTCGACGTGCTCTCCCGGCAGACCGGCCAGCGCGTCGTCTCCACGGTGCAGCTGCTCGGCCAGCCGGACTTCCTGGACCATCCGAGCCTGGACTGGCCCGCCGCCGGCCAGGGCCTCGACGAGTGCCGGGTGGGTGAGCCGCAGTGCCCGGTCGCCAACATCTCGGCCGTCGACGCGGACACCGGACGCTTCTTCGTCACGGTCTGGCAGCCGGGCAAGCCGACCGCCGCCTTGGTGGCTCTGCGCTACGCGGACAACAAGATTCAGCAGGAGTGGAGCGCCGACCTGCTGTCCGGCGGCAGCGCCACCAGCCCGACCCTGTCCGCCGACGGCAAGACCGTCTACGTCGGCGACAACAGCAAGCGGTTGATCGCCGTCGACGCCGCCGACGGACGCACCAAGTGGGTGCAGCCGCTGGATTGGGCTCCGCGCGGGGGCATCTCGGTGTCCGGCGACGGCCTGATCATCCCGTCCGGCGACGAGGGCTACCTGCTCGCCCTGCGCGACCGGGGCGACGCGCCCGAGATCGCTTGGGAGCGTAAGGATCTCGACCTGCGTGGCACGCCCGTGCAGACCGCGGGCGGCACCGGCTACACCGCGGCGGCGATCGGCGAGGGCCTCAACCTCATCACCTTCGACACCAAGACCGGCTCCACCATCGACTCCGACGTCCTGCCCCAGGCACAGGGCAGCACCACCGGCACCTCGATCGGGCCCAAGGGCGAGGTCATCGTCGCCACGCGCATCGGCGAGCTGTTCGTGTTCAAGCCTGAGCGCTGACCGCGGGCGGTCGTGCGCACCGACGGTTCCGACCAGTCGGTGTAAACCGTTGCGCTGGATACGGTTTCACGCGCGGCGGCGAGTCGGCCTACTTCGGGTCGCGCTCGGGAAGCGGACGCTCGACGATCGTCGGACGCCCGAGCGGGTTGCGCACGCGACGCTTGGCGGACTGATAGACCTGCGCGGTCTCCGCGGCCACCACGTCCCACGCGAAATCGGCGGTCAGGCGTTCCCGGGCGGCGTAGGCCCGGTCCTGGGCGGCGGCGGGGTCGTCGAGGGTGGCGCGGGCCGCCTCGACCAGGCCGTCGACGTCGGCGGGGGCGAACGACGCGCCGGTGACGCCGTCGATGACCGCCTCGCCGAGCCCGCCCGCGGACGACGTGATCAGCGGCGTGCCCGCGGCCGCGGCCTCCAGCGCGACGATGCCGAAGGGCTCGTAGCGGCTCGGCAGCACGATGGCGTCGGCCCCGTGCAGCCAGCCGAGGAGCTCGGAGTGGTCGAGCTGACCGGCGAAGTTCACCGCGCGGGCGACCCGGTGCACGCGGGCGCGCTCCCGCAGCCACTCGAACTGGGTGCCGACGCCGGCGATGGTGAGCGTCGTGCCGGGGTGCGCGCGACGGATGCGCGGCAGCGCGGCGATCGCGTCCTGCACGCCCTTCTCGTATTCGAGCCGGCCGACATAGAGCAGCCGCGGCGGGCCCGTGCGCGGGGCACGCGGCCGAAAGGTCCACGCGCCCACGTCGATTCCGTTGCGGATCACCGTCATCGGCACGCGCTCCGGGCCGTAGAGCCGCTCCACCTCGTCCTGCATCGAGGACGAGCAGGTGATCAGCGCGTCGGATTCGTTGGCGAGCCACCACTCGACGGAGTGCACCTGCCGGTTCACCTTGCCCGCGACCCAGCCGCTGTGCCGCCCCGCCTCGGTGGCGTGGATGGTCGAGACCAGCGGCACGTCGTAGTACTCGGCCAGCGCGATGCCGGGGTGGGCGACCAGCCAGTCGTGCGCGTGCACCACGTCGGGCGCCCAGCCGTCGCCGATGCCCGGCTTGCCCAGCGCGATGCCCGCGCGCACCATCGCGTGCCCCATGGCCAGCGTCCAGGCCAGCATGTCCTCGCCGAAGTCGAAGACTGGCGGGTCCTCCGCGACCGCGACCACCAGCACGCCCTCGGCGATGAAGGAGTGGGTGGGGTGGGTCGAGGAGTCGGTGCCGGAGGGGCGGCGGGCGAGCACGACCACCTCGTGGCCCGCGGCCGCCAGTTCGGTCGCCAGGTGATGCACGTGCCTGCCCAGCCCGCCGACCACGACCGGCGGGTACTCCCACGACACCATCAAGATCTTCATGCATGTCCTTCTGCGCTGGACGCGGCGTGCTCGACGGCCGCGGCGAAGCCTCCGGACCCGGCGCTCCCGAGTCGTCGCGCGTCCACACCGGGGAAGAGTCCGTCAGCCGCCCCCCATCCTGCCGCCAACTGCTGTGCTTTCGCGAGTTGACCCGTTCCGACGGCGGCGGCGATCTCCCGCACGGCGTGCGCGTGCTGATGCGCCCGGTCGCGCGCGTAGCCTGCCGCGGAGTCCTTGCTGACCATGAACGCCCAGTCGCTCGACACGGTGAGGATGGCCTCGCGCAGCAACTGGTCGGCGACGTGGTCGCGCAGCGCGGGCTCTGTGGCGCGCATCTTGTCGACCGTGTCGAGGGTGAGCCGCACGATGTCGTCGTTGAGTTCGACCAGGTCGCGCACCTGATCACCGGCCCAGACCCGCCAGTCCTTGCCGGAACCCCAGGACGAATCCGCCAGCGGCACCGGCTCGCCGACGAATCCGCGTTCCCGCGCGTCGGCCAGCGTGCCGACGGTGACGCCCGCCTCCGGCAGCGCCCGCAACACCTGGGCCAACCACTGCGGACCCTCGTGCCACCAGTGGCCGAACAGTTCGGTGTCGAACGCGGCGACCACCAGCGCGGGTCGGCCGATCCGCGCGGATTCGCTGATCAGCCGCTCGCGCACCGTGCGAACGAAGTCGTCGACGTCGCGCACGATCGCCGCGGCCGCGAGCTCCGGGTCGTAGGGGGCCTTGTCCGGACCCGCCACGGTCTTGCCGGTGACCCGCGACGGTTTGAGGCCGGTCGCGTGGTCATAGTGATGAAAGTCACGGTAAGCGCTCTGTCCCGGATAACCGGACTTCGGCGACCACACCCGGTAGCTCACCTGGAGGTCGCGCCCGAACGCGATCACCTCGGCGTCGCGGACCGGCCGCCCCAGGGTCGTATCGCCGCGCAGCGCGGGTCCGTCGACCATGAAATGGGTCACACCGGCGGCGTCGTAGCCGACCTCCATGCCCGGCGTGTAGCCGCACTCGGGAGCCCAGATGCCGGTGGGTGTGTGGCCCCAGCGGTGCCGCGCGTCGCCCAGGCCCTCGGCGAGCTGGAACTGGCGCAGTCGCGGCTCCAGCAGCGGCTGAAACGGGTGGGCCAGCGGGCCGCCCAGCAGCTCGATCGTGTCGGCGTCGATGAGCTCGCGCCAGACCGGGGCGGCGCCGTGCCGCCAGCGCTGCTCGAAATCCGCCAAAGCCGCTGTGGCCAAACGATGTTCGTGACGGCCGAGCGCGACGTTGCCCGCCGTCGCCGCCTCGTCGGCGCGCAGCTGCCAGTTGCCGAGCCAGTGGTGCATGCCGGACAGGCAGTGCGGATCGTCGAGCTGGGCCGCGAGCACCGGTGTGATGCCGAGGCTCAGCAGGTGTGAACGCCCTTCGGCGGCAAGGGTTCTCAGCACCTCGGCGACGGGAAGATAGGACGCCGCCCAGGATTGGTAGAGCCACTCCTCGCCGACCGGCCAGCGGCCGTGGTGGGCCAGCCAGGGCAGGTGTGAGTGCAGGACCAGGGTGAACTGGCCGGGAACAGCGTTGCTGCTCAAGGCTTCACCGCGATGGCGACCAGGTCGAGGCTCGCGTCGATGTCCTCGGCGATCAGCACGAAGTCGTCGATGGTGACGGCCGCGACGTCGGCGGTGAGCTCGGCGGGCCACGGCTCGCCGGCCAGCGCGCGCTCGATCTGCGCGTCGATGAACGACCCACCGTGCTTGGCGTCCAACGCTTTCAGGCCGGGGCCGTGGTGCACGCCGATCATTCGCTCGACCTCGAAGCCTGCCTCGACCAGCAGCTCGGTCAGCTCGGCGGCGTTCAACTCGCGGGTGTGGAACGGGTTGAGCGGGGTATCGCGACCCGGCGAGAAGGTGATGCGGTTCGGCGTGCTGATCAGCAGCTCGCCGCCGGGCCGCAGTACCCGCAGGCACTCCCGGAGGAACTGAGCTTGGTCCCAAAGATGTTCGATGACTTGAAAATTCACGACGACGTCGACCGAGGCGTCGTCGAGCGGCAGGGCGGCGAGATTGCCCTGGATCATCTCCACGCGCGGGTACCGCGCGCGCACGTGCTCGACCGCGCCGGTGTCGTAGTCGACGCCGGTCACCTTGCCTGCCACCGAGGCGATCATGTCCGCGCCGTAGCCCTCGCCGGATCCGGCCTCCAGCACGGTTTTTCCGGCGCAGCGGTCGAGCAGGCGGGCGTAGGCGATCTCGTGCCTGCGGAACCAATAGTTCTCCTCGGCGATGCCGGGGACGGTGCGCTCGCCGGTCAACGGCAGCGGTTCGACGGCCTCGACGGTCGTCTCGGGGGCGCCGGTCATGCCCGTCGGGTCGTGCAGTGCGGCAGGGATCACAGCCTCGCTCATCGTTCCGACGTTACTGGTACCGAGTGTTCGCGGAATACCCGCACCCGGTCACCGGGACGGCTCTACCCAGTCACGATGCGCCGCGCGGCGCGGGTCGCCGGGGCGGCCTCCGACCCGGCACGATATCGCCGGGTCTGGCGTTGTGAGAGAGAAGCGGATAAGTTACCCACGGGTAACTTAACGTAGGGTAGTGTCACGCCCTGAGCTACTCACACGGACGTACGGCGCCGCTCGTGCGACCACTTCATACGTGTAACCAGAACAGGAGGTCGACGAAGACCGATGCCGAACATCGTCGTACTCATCAAGCAGGTTCCCGACACCTGGTCCGAGCGCAAGCTGACCGACGGTGACTACACCCTCGATCGCGAAGCGGCCGACGCCGTCCTCGACGAGATCAACGAGCGCGCCGTCGAGGAAGCGCTGCTGATCAAGGAGGCGCAGGGCGGCGAGGTCACCGTGCTGGCCGCCGGTCCCGACCGGGCCACCGAGGCCATCCGCAAGGCGCTGTCCATGGGCGCCGACAAGGCCATCCACATCAACGACCCCGCGATCCACGGCTCCGACGCCGTGCAGACCGCGTGGGTGCTGGCGAGCGCGCTCGGCCAGGTGGAGGGCGTCGAGCTGGTCATCGCGGGCAACGAGGCGACCGACGGTCGCGCGGGTGCCGTGCCGGCCATCATCGCCGAGTACCTGGGTCTGCCGCAGCTGACCCACCTGCGCAAGCTCACCATCGACGGCGACAAGGTCACCGGCGAGCGCGAGACCGACGATGGCGTTTTCAAGCTGGAGGCCACCCTCCCCGCCATCGTCAGCGTGACCGAGAAGATCAACGAGCCGCGCTTCCCGTCCTTCAAGGGCATCATGGCCGCGAAGAAGAAGGAAGTGCAGACCTTCACGCTGGCCGATCTGGGCGTCGACGCCTCGACCGTCGGTGTCGCGAACGCGGGCACCACCGTCACCGCGGCCACCCCGAAGCCGCCGCGCACCGCGGGCGAGAAGATCGCGGACGAAGGCGACGGCGGCACCAAGATCGCCCAGTACCTCGTCGGTCAGAAGATCATCTGATTCCGCTGCGCCAGTGCGGGTCCGCCCGCACGCGGCCGGGCGGGACGAGCGCTTCGCGATCGTCGCCCGTCTCGCCCTGGACCTGAGACTGCTTAGGAGAGAACACAAATGGCAGAAGTACTTGTGCTCGTCGAGCACGCAGACGGTGCGCTGAAGAAGGTCAGCACCGAGCTCCTGACCGCCGCCCGCAACCTGGGCGAGCCGGCCGCCGTCGTGCTCGGCGCCGCCGGCACCGGCGAGAAGCTGGCCGACGCGCTCGCCGCGGCGGGTGCGGAGAAGATCTACATCGCCGAGTCCGACGATGTGGAGAACTACCTGCTCACCCCGAAAATCGACGTGCTCGCCGCGCTGACCGAGCAGGTCTCCCCGGCCGCCGTCATCGTCGCGGCCTCGGCCGACGGCAAGGAGGTGTCGGGCCGCCTCGCCGCCCGTATCGGCTCCGGCCTGCTCGTCGACGTCATCGACGTGAAGTCCGACGGCACCGCCGTGCACTCCATCTTCGGTGGCGCGTTCACCGTCGACGCCAAGGCCAACGGCGACGTGCCGGTCATCTCGGTGCGCCCCGGCGCGATCGAGGCGTCCGCGCAGGCCGGCGCGGGCGAGAAGGTCACCGTCGAGGTGCCCGCGCAGGAAGAAGGCGTGGTCAAGGTGACCTCGCGCGAGCCGGTCGTCGCCGGTGACCGTCCCGAGCTCACCGAGGCGTCCATCGTCGTCTCCGGTGGTCGCGGCGTCGGTTCCGCCGACAACTTCTCCGTCGTCGAGGCGCTGGCCGACTCCCTCGGCGCCGCCGTCGGCGCCTCGCGCGCCGCCGTCGACTCCGGCTACTACCCCGGCCAGTTCCAGGTCGGCCAGACCGGCAAGACCGTCTCCCCGCAGCTCTACATCGCCCTCGGCATCTCCGGCGCCATCCAGCACCGGGCCGGCATGCAGACCTCGAAGACCATCGTCGCCGTCAACAAGGACGAAGAGGCCCCCATCTTCGACATCGCCGACTACGGCATCGTCGGCGACCTCTTCAACGTAGCCCCCCAACTGACCGAAGCGGTCAAGTCCCACAAGGGCTGAGCGCCTCGCGCACACCGAAACAGTGGCCCCGACTGGTAACCCGGTCGGGGCCACTGTTCGTTGTCGGGTGAATCGCCAGCCAGCTATTGTTTGCGAGGTCGTAGGCGGGGCAAGTGCTGGTAGCAACGGGAGGGGCCGCATGGTCGACGTCGATGAGAGTGGAAGCGTTGTCATGGAGTCGGCGTCATCCGCACTGCCCAGAAGCACCTTGTTCGACGTGGGCAGTCTCGAGGGCATCATGCGGGTAATCGGCGAAGGGGGTCAGTGGTGAACAAGGTTCCGCTTGACGCTCTTCAAGAGGTTGCGTCGACTTTGTCGCCTCCTGCCGTCTCTCAGTATCTTGCGAGCCACGATTGGCAACTCGAGGTGCGGGATCAAGGTGTGAAGGAGATTTGGCGGCTTCCGGGGAAGGACGGCCTGCTCGGCCGTGTCATGCTGCCGTTGGCTACCGACTATGTCGACTTTCCCGGGCGGTTTCGCGACACTCTGCAAGCCCTTGCCACTATCTACGATTGGGACGCCGCCCAGCTGGCCGATCGCATCGTGGCGATCTCTTCTTCGTGCGACTCGACCAAGAGATGACCGACGACAATCCCGTTCCGGCAGGCGGAGACGACGCTGGAGGCGCTGTTCACGATGATGAGGGCCGCCGCGACAAGTCGTCTGGGTGAGCCAATGCCGCCACATGACGATGGCTCACCGGCTGTGCCGTTTCCGCACAAGTGCGCACGCTCAATCGTGACGATTTCGGTGACGATCAGGAGGTCAGCAGCATTGTGTTGTCCACTCATGTGGACGGCCGTCCTCGAAAGGTGCATGTCTCGCTGACCGGCAACGAATATCTGCGGGCGATCCGTGCGCATCAGAGCAGGCAGCCGATCGTCGTGTCGGGTGATCTGATATTCGAACGTGGTGTTTGGCGGCTTACCGGGGCGATCAATGTGGACGCGAGTTTCGCGGACCGGCAGGCCTGAGCCACTCCGCCATCGGTCGCACGACAGCCGACATAGGTCCGGCGTGACCGAACGGCCCCGGGTATTCGCCCGGGGCCGTTTGCGTTTCGGGGGGTGGGTTGGGGGTGGGATAGCCTGCGGGTATGGGTGTGCCTACTACTCGGATGTTGGTGCTGGCGATTGTTCGGTTGTTGCAGCCGGTGCATGGGTATGACGTTCGGCGGGAGTTGTTGTCTTGGCATGCGGAGGATTGGGCGAATGTGAAGCCGGGGTCGATCTATGGGGCGTTGAATACGCTGCAGCGGGATGGGTTGATCGCGGTGGAGGGGGTGGGGCAGGAGGGGGCTCGGCCGGAGCGGACGACCTACCGCTTGACGCCGGAGGGGGAGAAGGAGTTCGGGGAGATGCTGCGGGAGTCGCTGTTCTCCGCCGAGCAGCCGAAAAACCCGTATTTCGCGGCGGTTTCGCTGTTCCCGGCGGCCCCGAAGGAGGACGTGGTGGCCGCGTTGCGCAGCCGGATTCTGAAGTTCGAGGCCGAGTTGCTCTTCGCGGAGCGCGAGGTGACGCGGATCCTGGCGGGCACCGGCGACCCGGCCGAGGCCGAGCCGTATCACGTGGCCGACGCGATGGCGCTACAGGCCGCGCACCTCAGGGCCGACCTGGAGTGGTCGCGAAAGACGTTGGAGCGCATCGAATCCGGGGTACTCGATGTGTGGGACGGCAACTTCGACCCGAAAACGCCGCGCGACGAAGCGCCGCGCCAATCCTAATCAAGCCTGAATAGTAAAGCTTGACTATCGGGTCGATCCTTCCTACCGTCAGCGGTATGAAAACGATCGACACCGCCCGTGACCGCACCCGCACCGCGGTCATCGAGGCGCGTGGCCTCGCTCGAACCTTCAAGACCAGAACCGGCCCCGTCGAGGCGGTCAAGGGCGTCGACTTCGCCGTGCACGACGGCGAGATCCTCGGCCTGCTCGGCCCGAACGGCGCGGGCAAGACCACCACCCTGCGGATGCTCAGCACGCTGATCGCCCCGACCGCGGGCGAGGCGACCATCGCCGGCGCCGACCTGCGCACCGAGCCGAGGGCCGTGCGCGCCCGCATCGGGTACGTCGCGCAGGGCGGCACGACCAACGACCTCGAACTCGTCATCGACGAATTGGTCCTCCAGGCAAGGCTTTTCGGCCTCGGCAAGGCGGAAGCCGTGCGCAGCGCCGAGCAACTGCTCGAGGCACTGGACCTGGACGGACTGGCCGGCCGCAAGTGCGCTCAACTGTCCGGCGGCCAGCGCCGCCGCGTCGACATCGCGCTCGGCCTCGTGCACGGCCCGACCCTCATCTTCCTGGACGAGCCGACCAGCGGCCTCGACCCGCAGAGCCGGGCCAACCTGTGGGAACACACTCGCGGACTGCGGGATCGAGGCACCACGGTCGTGCTCACCACGCACTACCTGGAGGAGGCCGACGCGCTGTGCGATCGGCTGCTGGTCATGGACCACGGCGGCATCGTGGCCGAGGGCTCCCCGGACGAACTCAAGCGCCGCATCTCCGGCGACGTGGTCAGCCTCGAAATCGCCGACGGGCAGGCCGATCTCGCGCTAGAGGTGGCCGAGGCGGTGCTCGACGTGCGCTCACGTGTCCGGGCGGAGCACGCGGGCGCGACGCTGCTGCACCTGACGGTCGAGCGCGGCGACGCCGCCGTCGTCCCCCTGCTGCGCGCCCTGGACGAGCGCGGCATCACGGCCGGCGCGGTCACCGTGAAACGCCCGAGCCTCGACGACGTCTTCCTCACCATCACCGGACGATCACTGCGCGAAGGGAATCCAGCATGAGGTTCGCTCACGACACCGGCCTGATCTTCTGGTCCCAGCTGCGGACCAACCTGCGCAACCCGATGTGGGTGATCATCGGCCTGTCCCAACCGGTCCTGTATCTGGTGCTGTTCGGCCCGCTGATCAACGGCCTCGGCCCCGCGCTCGGCGACGTCGACTCGTGGAAAATCCTCACGCCCGCACTGGTTATCCAGACGGGCCTGATGGGTTCGCTCTACGCCGGCTTCAACATCATCTCCGAGCTGCGCGCGGGAGTCGTTGAGCGGCAACGGGTCACGCCGGCGGACCGCGGCGCGCTGCTGCTCGGGCGGGTGCTCAAGGACATGGTCGTGCTGATCGTCCAGGCCCTGGTGCTGGTCGGCGTCGCGGTGCTGGCGTTCGGTTTGCGCCCGGACCCAACGGGTTTGGTGCTCTCGGTGCTGTTGATCGCGGTGATGGCCGCCGGCCTGGCGGCCGCGTCCTACGCGCTCGGCCTGTGGGCCAGGAACGAGGGCACGCTCGCCTCCGTGCTCAACAGCGTGACGCTGCCGGTCATGCTGCTGTCCGGCATCCTGCTGCCGATGGCGGTCGGGCCGACCTGGTTGCGGAATATCGCGAAGGCGAATCCCTTCTCGCACACGGTGGATGCCGCGCGGGCACTGTTCCGCGGTGACTTCGGCAGCGCCGACGTCTATCTCGGCACCGGCATCACCGTGGTGGTGGCCCTGGTACTCATGGTGATCGGCGCGCGAAGCTTCGCCCGCGAGAACGCTTGAGCGACAAGCGACCCCGAGCCGCGCTCGGGGTCGCTCAGGTGCGGTGCAGCGCCGACAGCAGGGTGGTCAGGATCGGCGATCGCCGGACATCGCTGCGCAGCACCGCCGACACCGGAATCCGCAACTTGTGCTCGGCCAGTTTCAATACCACCAGCCCCTCGGTCGGGCTCTCCGCGTAGAGCACCGTCCACGCGTCGGGCCGGTTGATCAGTTCCATGGTCGCGGTGTGGTCGGGCGGAATCGGGGGGCCGAAGGTCGGCCCGGTGGGCAGTTCGGCGAACGCGGACCGAATCACGGTGTGCAGCAGCACCTGTTCCTGCTCCGGCGGTAGCAGCAAGGGGTACCGGCTCAGATCCGACAGCGTCACCGTCTCCCGGGTGGCGAGCGGGTGCGCGCTCGACGTCGCGATCACCAGATCCTCCACCCACAGCTGCTCGACCTCGAGCCCCGGCTGGTCGACGCTGCCGCGGATGAGCGCGAGATCGCAGTCGCCGTCGGCCACCGCGGTGATGCGCTGCCGGAACGGCTTGATCACGAACTCGATCTCCGCCTCGGGATGGGTCGCGCGGGCGCCGGCGATCGCCGAGAGCGAGCGCGTCGCGAAGGACATGTTCGCGGCGAGCCGGATCCGCGGGCCGACCGTCCGCACCGCGGCCCGGATGGCGGACTCGAGGCTCAGCATCTGCTTCGCAAGGGGAAGTAGCCGTGCGGTGGCGTCGGTGGCCACCACTGATCTTGTCGAGCGCTCGAACAGTTGCACGCCGAGGTCGCGCTCGAGCCGGGAGATCTGATGACTGATCGCCGACTGGGAGATGAAGCATCGCGCCGCCGCCCCGCTGAAGCTGAGCTCCTCGCAGACGGCGACGAAGTAGGTGAGCTGCCGAAGTTCCACAGCGCCTCCGATTAATGACGGATCGAGATAATAGTCATCTGAATTATGCGCCCTAACTCCTGAAATATCTTCGTTCCCGATGACGGTTGGTAATGAGAGAAGGAGGCTGTCATGCAGTACGTGGATGCGGGAATCGAAACCGCGGGTGTCGTCATCGTCGGGTCGGGGTTCGGCGGGCTCTCCGCCGCGAAGCAACTTGCCAAGTCGGGTATCGATTACGTGCTGATCTCCAGCACGCCGGAGCACCTGTTCCAACCGTTGTTGTACCAGGTAGCGACCGGTGTGCTGGCATCGGAGGAGATCGCGCCGCCGATCGCCTCCATTCTGCGCCGCCACCGCGAGGCCGACGTGCGCCTCGGCAAGGTGGTCGCGATCGACCCCGACAAGGCGATCGTCACCTATGAGCACGACGGCGAGCAGCGCCGCATCCGCTACGGCTCGCTGATCGCCGCGACCGGCGCCAGCCAGTCCTACTTCGGCCGCGACGATTTCGCGGAGAAGACGTTCTCCCTCAAGACCATCGACGACGCGAAACTGCTGCGCGCGCAGATTCAGCGGGTCTTCGCTGAGGCGCAGGGCGCCGATGAGGAGACCAGGCGCAGGCTGCTGAGCTTCGTGGTCGTCGGCGCGGGCGCCACGGGCGTCGAGGTCGCCGGCCAGCTCAAGGAACTCGCGAAAAGGTACTACCACCAAGAGGTCTCGGTCACCCTGGTCGAGGGCGCGGGCGAGGTGCTGCCCCCGTTCGGCGGCGGGCTGTCGGAGTACGCGAAGAAGTCGTTGACCCGCACCGGCGTCGACGTGCTGCTCGGCACCTTCGTCACCGACATCGAGCACGGCAAGGTCACCGTCAAGGACAAGAGCGGCGTCGAGCGCGGCATCGCGGCGGAGACGATCGTCTGGTCGGCGGGTGTGCAGGTCGGCGGGTTCGCCAAGGTCCTCGCCGAGGCCACCGGCGTCGAAACCGACCGTGCCGGACGGCTTTTGATCAATCCCGACCTCACCGTCGGCGGCTACGCCGACATCTACGCGATCGGCGACATGACCTCTCTGAACGGCTACCCCGGCCAGTCGCCGGTGGCCATGCAGGAGGGCAGGCACGCCGCCGACATCATTCGCCGCAAGAAGCAGCCGGGCACCCCGTTCAAGTACTGGGACAAGGGCAGCATGGCGGTGATCAGCCGGTTCAGCGCGGTGACCAAGTTGAACGACAAGATCACCTTCCGCGGCCTCATCGCCTGGGTCATGTGGCTCGCGGTGCACCTGTTCTATCTGGTCGGGTTCCGCAACCGCTTCGCCGCGGTCGCCTCCTGGCTCGTCGCCTTCATCGGCACTGGCCGCCCCGGTTTCGCCGAGGTGGCCAAGACCGCCGAGCCGTCACGAGTATCGGAGAGAACGGCGGCTTAGCGCCCGTTCATCAGTGGAAGCCGCATCCGCGCGATGCGGCTTTCGCGTATCCGACCATGCTCGCGCCGAGGGCCGGAAACGCCCCGGCGCGAACAGCGCGCGACGCCGCGATGAACGCCGAGTGTGATCTCGGTCGCGTTCACCGAACCGGCATCCGGGCGACACTTCGAGGTCGCTCCGGCGCAGTGTCGGGCTGGCTTCATCAGCGATATGACTATTACGTCCGTGTTGACAGCCCCGGCGCGCTCGACGCACTCCGGGGTGGAACGGTCACGGTACTCGCTGGTCGTCTCGTCCGACGCCGAGCACCGCGCGGCGGCGCAGCGCCTGCGCTACGGCGTGTTCGCCGGCGAGCCCGGATTCCACATTCCCGACGACGGCACGGGTCTGGATGCCGACCGATTCGATGAGCACTGCGACCACCTGCTGGTCCGCGACGAACTCACCGAGGATTTCGTCGGCTGCTACCGGATGCTGCCGCCGGACCGGGTCGCCGCGGCAGGCGGCTATTACACGGCCACAGAGTTCGATCTGACCCAGCTGGACCCGGCGGGCCGGCGGATCGTCGAAATGGGCCGCGCCTGTGTGGTTCCCGACCACCGCAACGGCTCGGTGCTGACGCTGATGTGGGCGGGCATCCTGCACTACATCCAGCTCACCGGCTACGACTGGGTGATGGGCTGCGTGTCGGTGCCGATGCAGGACAGCCCCGCCGATGAACCCGGCGTGAACGTGCGCGGCGTGCGCGACCTGCTCCTGGGCAGGCACGGCTCGGATCCGGAACAGCGGGTGCACCCGTTGCGGCCGGTGCTCGTCGACGGCAAGACCCTCGACGACCTGACCCCGCCCGCGCGCCCGAAGCTGCCGCCGCTGCTGCGCGGCTATCTGCGCCTCGGCGCGGAGATCTGCGGCGAACCCGCCCACGACCCGGACTTCGGCGTCGCCGACTTCGTCGCGATCCTCGGCCTCGACACCATCAACACCCGCTACCTCAACCGATTACAGGATGCCGCAGCGACTTTCGACGGGGGACGGTGAGGATCGTGGTCTTCGACGCGCCGTCCGCACAGGCCACCGCACACGCGTGGATGCCGTCGAGCCCCTGCGGGCCCGGCTGCATAGAGACGGTCGATGAGATCGGTGCAGGCCGGGCCATCGGCAGGCTGCTCGGCGTCGCCGGGTTGCTGATCAGCTTCCCGGTGGTGAATGTGGTTACGCCGCAAGGCAAGCGCGAGACCGTTCAGCGGGGGTACGCGCGGACGCTATTGCGTTGTCTCGGAATGGAATTGCGGACCGTCGATCGCCGGATCGACCCGAACGCGCGCGGTGCTGTCGATGAGGGCGGCACCGCGCGTTGCGTTTACGGGCCATCGGGC
The DNA here is from genome assembly GCF_000308715.1 of Nocardia tenerifensis NBRC 101015. Classification (GTDB taxonomy): domain Bacteria; phylum Actinomycetota; class Actinomycetes; order Mycobacteriales; family Mycobacteriaceae; genus Nocardia; species Nocardia tenerifensis. The sequence goes on along the minus strand of NZ_BAGH01000300.1, from coordinate 26,653 downwards.
ACGGGCGTCATGGTCGTCGTCGGGCACATCGGCTGGACCGATATCGTCGCGCTCGCCGCGGTGCAGCCGCTCGGCTTCGTCGCGCGCGCGGACATGGTCGACTGGCCGGTGCTCGGCAAGCTGGCGACGCTGATGCGGGTCATCCCGATCGAGCGGGAGCGGCTGCGCGCGCTGCCCGGCGTGGTGGCCCAGGTCGGCGCCCGGCTCGCGGCGGGCGACCGGATCGCGGTGTTCCCCGAGGGGACCACCTGGTGCGGCCGGGCGTACGGCCGCATGCGGCCCGCGCTGTTCCAGGCCGCGATCGACACCGCGACCCCGGTGCAGCCGGTGCGGCTGCGCTACCTGGATCGGCACGGAAACCAGTGCACGGTACCGGGTTTCGTCGGGGATGACAGCTTCGCCTCATCCGCCCGCCGGGTCCTGCGCTCGCGCGGCATGGTCGCCGAGGTCGTGCTCGAGCCGGTGCAGCAGCCGGGCGCCGATCGCCGCGATCTGGCCCGTCGCTGCGAGGCCGCGATCCGCGGGGCCGAACTGTCGCGGCACGGCGTGGCTGCCGGGTGGATCGCGGCGGGGAACACCCGCGTGCAGGACCCGTCGATCGCCGCCGACGCGCCGGAGATCCGCAGGCCGAATCGTCGGCGGCCCATGCTGCGGCGGGAGCGGCGGGCGGACGCCACAGCCGAATAGCGAGACGTCGATTCGCCGTCGCCTTGCGTGGTTCCTGCCGACGGTGCGGGATCTCGAGATGGCGGACGACGTCGGCGAGTGCCGAGAACAGTTCGGCCGACGGCCAACAGCCGCGGGCCATTGGCCTGCGGCTGTTGTGCTGGTGGTTCTCGCGTCACCGAGCGAGTTGCAGGATCAGGGTCGCGGCGGCGGGGACGAGGTACAGGACCGGGAAGACGGCGGTCTGGTATGAGCGGGCCCGGATCGCGGTCGCCGAGGCGCCGAGGAAGTAGGCGATCAAGCAGATCGCGGCGGCGACTCCGATGGCGGGGAGGAAGAAGCCGACGATCAGGCCGAGCGCGCCGGCCGCCTTGGCCAGTGCCAGCCAGTTCCACCGCGAGCGCGGCACGCCGTACTGCTCGAGCGGCTCCACGACGAACTGCTTCTTGGTGGCCAGCGAGTAGCCCGAGAACCCGATCCACAGGGCTGCGAGCACACCGACGATGTAGTAAGCGACGTTCATTGGTTTCCCTTTGTTCTCTCCGCAGCGTTCCTGCGTGGTTGCTGGGTAGACGACGCGGCCTGGTCGGCTGTGACATCGCGACCCTGCGGTCGGTCGAGAAGAGACGCAGGTCTCACTCGCGGGGGTGTGCGTCAGCGAGTCGACGCCGCGAAAGAGGTTGTGCGCGCGACACGGGACACGCTGGTCGATCGCTCGAACGCGCGGACAGGCGGGAATATCGGAAGGCGACAAAGGGGTTGCGCATCGAAGGTGAAACGTAGGCAGCGAGGGGGCACCCCCAAGATGCGCAGGTCAACGCTGGGATAGGCTTGATTGGTCATGAAGGCGGGTTTCTCGGGTCCGGTCCACGGTGGGGCCGCCCATACGGTCTACCTCGATCATGCGGCCACCACACCGATGTTGCCCGCCGCCATCGAGGCGATGACGGCTGCGCTCGCCATGGCGGGCAACGCGTCGTCGCTGCACGGTTCCGGCCGCGCGGCCCGGCGGACGCTGGAGGAGGCGCGCGAGTCGATCGCCGCCGATCTGGGCGCCCGGCCCTCGGAGGTCATCTTCACCTCCGGCGGGACCGAGAGCGACAATTTGGCGGTGAAGGGCATCTTCTGGGCGCGCAGGGCTGCCGACCCGCGCCGGACCAGGATCATCGTCAGCTCGGTCGAGCATCACGCGGTGATCGACGCGGTCGAGTGGCTGGAGCGGCACGAGGGCGCCAGGGTGACCTGGCTGCCGGTGGACGCCGAGGGCGTCGTCTCGCCGCGCACGCTGCGCGCCGCGCTGGCGGCCGACCCCGACGACGTCGCGCTGGTGACCATCATGTGGGCCAACAACGAGGTCGGCACCGTTCAGCCGATCGGCGAATTGGCCACGGTGGCACAGGAATTCGACGTGCCGATGCACAGCGACGCGGTGCAGGCCGCGGCCCAGCTGCCGATCGACTTCGCCGCGAGCGGGTTGTCCGCGGCCAGCTTCGCCGGGCACAAGGTCGGCGGGCCGCACGGCATCGGCCTGCTGCTGCTCGGCAGGCAGGTGCCCTGCGTGCCGCTGCTGCACGGCGGCGGGCACGAGCGCGACCTGCGTTCGGGCACCTCGGATACCGCGGCCGCGGTCGGCCTCGCCACCGCGCTGCACCAGGCGGCGATCGAACTATCTACGCGCACAGCGGAATTAACTGAACTGCGGGACGCGCTGATCGACGGCGTGCGCGCCGTCGAACCCGACGCGGTGCTGAACGGCCCGCCCGGTGAGCGGCGGCTGCCCGGCAACGTGCACTTCACTTTCCCGGGCTGCGAAGGGGATTCGCTGCTTATGCTGCTCGACGCGGCCGGGATCGAGTGTTCGACCGGCTCGGCGTGTACCGCGGGCGTCGCGTCGCCGAGTCACGTGTTGATCGCGATGGGCGTCGAACCGTGGCAGGCCAGGGGGTCGCTGCGTTTTTCGTTGGGGCACACCTCGACTCGCGCCGATGTGGACGCGTTGCTCGAGGTGCTGCCCCAGGTTGTGGAACGGGCCAGGGCCGCGGGTCTGGCCGGTGCGAAGGGAGGTGTCTGATGCGGGTACTCGCCGCGATGAGTGGTGGTGTCGACTCGGCGGTGGCGGCGGCGCGCGCGGTCGACGCCGGTCATGAGGTGGTCGGCGTGCACCTGGCGCTGTCCGCGTCGCCGGGCACGCTGCGCACCGGGTCGCGTGGCTGCTGCTCGAAAGAGGACGCGGGCGATGCCAGGCGGGCCGCCGACGTGCTCGGAATCCCGTTCTACGTCTGGGATTTCGCCGATCGCTTCAAGGAGGACGTGATCGACGATTTCGTCGCCGCCTACGCGGCAGGCGAGACGCCGAACCCGTGCCTGCGCTGCAACGAGAAGATCAAGTTCTCCGCGCTGGCCGACCGCGCCCTCGCGCTCGGCTTCGACGCCGTGGTCACCGGTCACTACGCGCGGCTCGAGGACGGCGTGCTGCGCCGGGCCGTCGACGCCGACAAGGACCAGTCCTACGTGCTCGCGGTGCTGAACGCGCAGCAGCTCGCCCGCGCCATGTTCCCCGTCGGCGACACCCCGAAGCCGCGGATCCGCGAGGAGGCCGCCGAGCGCGGGCTGGCCGTCGCGAACAAGCCGGACAGCCACGACATCTGCTTCATTCCCTCCGGCGACACTCAGGCGTTCCTCGGCGCGAAGATCGGCATCCGGCCCGGCGCCGTGGTCGACGCCGACGGCACGAAGCTCGCCGAACACGAAGGCGTGCACGGGTTCACCATCGGCCAGCGCAAGGGGCTCGGGCTGCCCGGGCCGGCCGCCGACGGCAAGCCGCGCTACGTGACCGGCATCGATCCGGACTCGGGCACCGTGCGGGTCGGCTCGGTCGAGGACCTGCACGTGTGGACCATCGGGGCCGAGCGCGCGATCTGGACCTCCGGCGTCGCGCCGGACGGGCCGATCGAGTGCGTCGCGCAGGTGCGCGCGCACGGCGGGACGGCGCCCGCGATCGCGGAGGCGGTCGGGGACGGGCTGTCCGTGCGGTTGCGTGAGCCGCTGACCGGTGTCGCGCGCGGTCAGGCGGTGGTGCTGTATCGGCCGGATGAGCTGGGGGACATGGTGATCGGCAGCGGTACGATCTCGGCGACCGGCGGTGCCGGCAGCGCGCCGATCGGCAGCCAAACCGAGGCCGCCGCAACACGATGAAACCGCCTCGCGCCGCGATGCCGTGTCCTGCGACGACGATTCGCGGGTGATCGGCGAATCAGCTTGGCGCGCAGACTGATCGGGTCCCGAGTCGGCTCGGGTGCGCGCACTACGATCGATGGAAGCGGACAACGGTGCACCACAACGCGAGAGGCACGGAAATCGACCCAGTGAGCGACGCCGAGGATCAGCCCGTCACCGATGCGCCGAGCCCTTTGCGCGGCGGCATCGCGACCGGCGTCGGATCGTGGCCGGGCACCGACGCGCGCGAGGCCGCGACCACCATCCTCGGTGAACTGCCCGACCTGCCGCATCTGGTGGAGCTTCCGGGGCGCGGAGTGGGCGCGGACATGATCGGCCGCATGTCGGCTCTGCTGGTCGACATGCGGTTCGACACCACCACCCGCGGGTATCGGCTCGCCCCTCGGCCGGGCGCGGTGTCCCGGCGCGCTCGCGACCTGCTGCGCGGGGACCTCGATGCGCTCGAAGAGGCTTGGGAGACAACCGGTTCGGCGGGCAGCGGGCGGCCGATCAAGGTGCAGGCGGCCGGGCCGCTGACGCTCGCGGCGCAGGTCGAGCTGCCGAGCGGTCACCTCGCGATCACCGATCCCGGTGCGCTGCGCGATCTTTCGGAGTCCCTCGCCGAGGGGGTGGCGAACCATGTCGCCGAGGTTCGCCGGCGGCTCGGCGCGGATATCGTTCTGCAACTGGACGAACCGTCGCTCACCGCGGTACTCGACGGTTCGCTGCGCGGCGTCAGCCTGCTCGACAGCGTCCCCGCGATCCCCGAACCCGAGGCGCTGGCCATCCTCGACGCGATGATCGCGAGCCAGTCCGCACCCGTGCTGGTGCACAGCTGCGCCGAGCCGCCCGCCCTCGCCTTCCTGCGCGGAAGCGCCGCCGCCGCAATCGGTTTCGACGTCGCCACCATCGGCACCCGCGACCTCGACAGCATCGGCGAACTCCTCGACTCCGGCAAACAGCTTGCCCTCGGCCTGACTCCGACCACCGCCCCCGCCACCCCACCCACCTGGCGCGACATCGCCGAACCCGGCGTCCGCCTCATCGACCGCCTCGGCTTCTCCCGCCCCACCCTCGCCACCCGAATCCTCGTCACCCCCGCCTGCGGCCTGGCCCCCACCCCCCTCGCCTGGTCCCGCAAAGCCCTCACCCTCACCACCGAGGTAGCCCGCGCCTACGCCGAAGACCCCGACTCCCTCACCTTCGAACCAGCCTGACCAGCCGCCCCTGTTCGGCGCACCCCCGCCGAGCTGACGCGTCATCCAGTGTGAATCCTCGAGGCTACGGCTGTCGCGCCGATCGGGTAGTTGCGTTTATGTCGTTTAGGGTGCATTGTTGGCGGGTGGCAACTCGGCCGGGAGGAGGTATGTGATGACGGTGTCTCACCTGGAACCGGATCTTTCTCGTGCGGTTCGCGACGGCTTACGGGAGGCCCTGGCATCCGTGCGTACCCGTGGTGCGGCTGAATCGACCGTCGTCATCGACGGTGTGCCGATGGAGGTTCCGGCGCGTGTGCGCGACGCGTTCCTCGCGATCCTCGATCACCTCAGCGCCGGCCGGGGCGTTGCCATCGGAACGGTCGACGAGCTGGTCACGACCTCCGCCGCCGCCGAACTGCTCGGTCTGTCGCGGACGTATGTGTGCCGTTTGGTCGATGATGGAACCCTGCCGGCCGAGTACCGCGGCACGCACCGCCGGATACCGCTGCGGGCTCTCCTCGACTACCGAGATCAGCGCAAGCGAGAACAGCGCGCGGCACTCGACGAGGTCGCGAACATTTCCCGGCAATCGGAGCTGTACGACGACCAGTTCTGAGTAGAGTCGGCCGGTGCCGTTTCGAGCCTTTCTCGACGCGAACGTCCTCGTCGGAGCCCGCCACCGCGATGTCCTCCTATCACTGGCGGAGGCGGAACTCTACGAGGTTCGCTGGAGTGCGGAGGTTTTGGCCGAAGTCGGCCGTCATCTGCCGGACTCCATGAGCGACACCGGCCGCTCCGCGCTGTTCGGTGCCATGACGAAGGCGTTTCCGGACGCTCAGGTCGAGTGGCCCAAAGGGTTCGAAGCAGACGTTCCGAAGCTGGTCAATCGGAAAGACCGGCACGTCGTCGCCGCTGCGGTATACGCGCACGCGGAGGTGCTGGTCACCGATGATCACCCTCTCATTCGTGAGCTAGAGCGGTGTCCGGATCTGATCGAAGCTCAGACCGTGGCGGCCTTCGTCGCTTTCGCGGTCGACTCGGACGTGGCGACGGCCGGGGCCGCGTTGTTGTCCATGGCCAGACGGAGGTGGCTCGGCGGCAGTCCGGCTGCGAGTACTACTGAAATACGAGACCGGTTAGCGGCGTGGGCGCGGCGTGAATTGGGTGCCGCGGTGGCCGATTTGATGATGCGGCCTGATTTCGTGCGGCGCGCCGAATAGGGTGCCCGATCGCGGCAGCGTACTCGGATAAGGCGTCGACCTGCGGCGACGTGCGGGAATGAGCGTGGGGGTTGTCGGGGGGCTGCGCTAGTGTGCGGTGGGTGAGTGAGAGTGGTGTGGGGAGTGAGGGGGAGGCGTCGGCGCGGGAGCGCGTCGAGTGGCAGCGGCTGGCTGATGAGGTGCGGGAGCATCAGTTCCGGTACTACGTGCGGGATGCGCCGATCATCACCGATGGCGAGTTCGACGCGTTGCTGCGGCGGCTGCAGGCTATGGAGGACGCGCATCCCGATCTGCGGACGCCGGACTCGCCGACGCAGTTGGTCGGCGGCGGGTTCGCGAGTGACTTCGCCGCGGTCGAGCATCTCGAGCGGATGCTGTCGCTGGACAATGTGTTCACCGTCGACGAGCTGCGTGCGTGGGCGGGCCGGGTGGCGGCCGAGACGGGGCCGGACCTGCACTATCTGTGCGAGGTGAAGATCGACGGCGTCGCGCTGAACCTGATCTACGAGAACGGCAGGCTGGTGCGCGGCGCCACCCGCGGCGACAGCCGCACCGGCGAGGACGTCACCCTCAACGCCCGCACCATCGAGGATATCCCCGGCGAGCTCACGCCCACCGACGAGTTCCCGATCCCGTCCCTGCTCGAGGTCCGCGGCGAGGTGTACATGCGACTCGAGGACTTCGAGACACTCAACGCCGCGATCGTGGCCGACGGCAAACCGCCCTACGCCAATCCGCGCAACACCGCCGCGGGCTCGCTGCGGCAGAAGGACCCGGCGGTCACCGCGCGCCGCAGGCTGCGCATGATCTGCCACGGCTTCGGCCGCATCGAGGGCTACACCCCGGCCTCCCAGCACGAGGCCTACCGCGCCTTGACCGCGTGGGGTCTGCCGGTGTCCGAGCACACCAGGTTGGTGCAGGGCATCGACGCCGTCATCGAACGCGTTCAGTACTGGGGCGAACACCGCCACGACATCGAGCACGAGATCGACGGCCAGGTGATCAAGGTCGACGAGATGGCGCTGCAGCGTCGCCTCGGCGCCACCTCGCGCGCCCCGCGCTGGGCCATCGCCTACAAGTACCCGCCGGAGGAGGCGACGACCAAGCTGCTGAACATCGAGGTGAACGTCGGCCGCACCGGCAGGGTCACCCCGTTCGCGGTGATGGAGCCGGTCTCCATCGCGGGTTCGACGGTCTCGCTGGCCACCCTGCACAACGCCTCGGAGGTCAAGCGCAAGGGCGTGCTCATCGGCGACACGGTCACGATTCGCAAGGCGGGCGACGTGATCCCGGAGGTGCTCGGCCCCGTGGTCGACGCGCGCACCGGCGAGGAGCGCGAATTCGTGATGCCGACGCACTGTCCGGAATGCGGCACGGAATTGGCCCCGCAGAAGGTCGGCGACGCCGATATCCGCTGCCCCAACCAGCAGTTCTGCCCGGCGCAGCTGCGCGAGCGCGTCTTCCACGTCGCCAGTCGCAACGCGATGGACATCGACGCACTGGGCGCCGAGGCCGCCGTCGACCTGCTGAAGTCGCACGCGATCGCCGACGAGGGCGACCTGTTCGACCTCGACGAGGCGGCCCTGCTCACCACGACGCTGTTCACCAACAAGGAGGGCGGGCTCACCGCCAACGGCGGGCGGCTGCTCGAGGCGCTGGCCGAGGCCAAGGATCGGCCGCTGTGGCGGGTGCTGGTCGCGCTGTCCATCCGGCACGTCGGGCCCACCGCGGCCCGGGTGCTCGCCCGCGAGTTCGGCAGCCTGGACCGGATCCAGGACGCGTCGGTCGAGGAGCTCGCTGCCGCCGAGGGTGTCGGGCCCACCATCGCCGCCGCGGTCGCGGAGTGGTTCGGCGTCGACTGGCATCGCGTGATCGTGGACAAGTGGCGGGCGGCGGGCGTGCGCATGGTCGACGAACGCGACGAGACCATCGAGCGGACCCTGGAGGGCCTGACGATCGTGGTGACCGGCTCGCTCGACGGGTTCACCCGCGAGGGCGCGAAGGAGGCCATTCTGATTCGCGGCGGCAAGGCCGCCGGGTCGGTGTCGAAGAAGACGTCGTTCCTGGTGGTCGGTGACTCGCCCGGGACCAAGGCCGCGAAGGCGGAGGAACTGGGCGTGCCGATCCTCGACGAGGCGGGCTTCCGGCTGCTGCTGGAGTCGGGGCCCGCGGCGGTGACGCCTGCGCAGGAGGCGGAAGAGTAAGCGCGCCGGTGGAATCCGCTGTCGGCGAACGGTGCTTGACCTGAAGTTCACTTCAGGTATGAGGATTGAGCGGTAGGCAACTACCAGGAGGTTCTCATGGCGCGTCCCACCGCACTGATCACCGGCGCGTCCGCCGGGTTCGGGCTGGCGCTCACCCGCGCACTCGTCCAACGCGGGTGGCGAGTCATCGGCACCGGCCGTCGCGCCGAGCGGCTCGCGCGGGTGTCCGAGGAGCTGGGCGTCCCATTCGTCGCGGTTCCCGGCGATGTGACCGATCCGGCGCACCGTGCTCGGTTGGCTGAAACAATAAGCGACGCAGGCGAACTCGCGCTGATCGTGAACAACGCCAGCAGGCTCGGCCCCAGCCCGCTCGTCCGGCTCGCCGAATATCCGCTGGATGAACTCGAATTGGTCTACCGCACCAACGTTCTCGCCCCACTCGCGGTGCTACAGCTCGCCTTGCCGCTGCTCACGCCGGGCGGCAGCGTCGTGAACATCAGCTCCGACGCCGCAGTCGAGCCGTACCCCGCATGGGGCGGCTACGGTTCGTCCAAGGCCGCGCTCGATCAGCTCACTGCCATCCTCGCCGCGGAGCATCCCGAGCTGTCCATCTACGCGTTCGACCCCGGCGATATGCGGACCGAGATGCACCAGGCCGCCTTCCCCGGCGACGACATCTCCGACCGGCCGGAGCCCGACACGGTGGTGCCCGCGCTGCTGCGCCTGCTGCACGAGAGACCGAAGAACGCGCGGTATGCCGCAACCGATTTCGCGGCGGGGCGCGTCGCATGACGGTCACGCTGGCGCGGCGCTCTTTCGTCCTGCCGCCCGAACGCAATGCGGTCGCTCCGCCGGAGGCGCGCGGGCTTGCCCGCGACGAGGTCCGCCTGCTCGTCGCCGGAGATGGTCTCACGCACGCGCGTTTTCGCGAACTTCCCGCGCACCTGCGGCCGGGAGACCTTGTAGTGGTGAACAATTCGGCGACGCTGGCCGCCGCCGTCGACGGCCGGATGGCCGACGGGCCGATCGCCCTGCACTTCGCGACGTGGCTGGACGACGGCGGTTGGGTGGTCGAGGTCCGCACCACCACGCGGACGCCCTATCCCACCGACGAGCTCTCGGCGGGCACGACCATTCGCCTACCGGAGGGCGCGCGTGCCACCCTTCGCGAACCCTGGCTGCCCGGTGGGCGCCGCCTGTGGATCGCCGACCTCACCGTCGATCCGCGCCGCCTGCTGGAGGTCTACGGCTACCCGATCACCTATTCCTATGTGCCGCAACGCTGGTCCGCGTCCTACCACTCGACCGTCTTCGGCCGCATTCCCGGCAGCGCGGAGATGCCCAGCGCGGCAAGGCCGTTCACCGAGCGCCTCGTGCTCGACCTGATCGCCGCCGGCGTCGGCCTCGCGCCGATCACCCTGCACACCGGGGTGTCCTCGCCGGAGGCGGGCGAGCCGCCGAGCCCCGAACGCTTCGTCGTGCCGGACTCGACCGCCCGCGCCGTGAACGACGCCAAGGCCGCGGGCGGACGCGTCATCGCCGTCGGCACCACGGTCACCCGGGCCTTGGAGAGCGCGGCCGACCCCGCGGGCCGCGTCCACGCCGCGAGCGGCTGGACCGAACTCGTCCTCGGCGCCGACCATCCCGCCCGCGCGGTCGACGGCCTCATCACCGGCTGGCACGCGCCCGGCGCCTCACACCTGGACCTGCTGGTGGCGGTGGCGGGTGAGGCGACCGTGCACGAGGCCTACTCGGCGGCGCTGGACACGGGGTATCTCTGGCACGAGTTCGGCGACAGCGCGCTGCTGCTGCGTGGGCGCTGACACCACCGAGGGAAGGACGGCGTCCCCGGGGTGAACCCGGGTGCGCAAGAGCTTGCCGCAGGCTCAGTTCGGCGTCACCGTAACGGTGACGCTCTGCTGACCGGAGACCTCGAGCCGGCCACAGCGTCCGTTGCTCAGCTCGAGGGTGGTGGTGACGGTCTTCTTCCTCGAGGTCAGGTAGGTCGCCTCGGCGACCACATCGGCCCCGTTCATCGAGCACACCTTCGTGATCGTCTCGGTGCTGTAGCTCGCGGTGCCGGTCTGGCAGCGTGGCTCCGAGTTGGCGGCGAAGATGCGCGCCGTGCCGTCCGCGCAGGTATCGGCGATGGCCTGCGGCGCGACGACCACCATCGACCCCAACCCGAGGGCGGCGGCGACGGAGCTTCGGACTACGAGACTACGAACCGTCATACCTATCGTTACCCATCAGTTTCGAACGTTTCCGACGGCACACGAACGAGTCGTGGCGTCCTGCATGCTAACCCGTCACCAGCGTCTTCGTAGGGGGATCGGCGCGCTCCGGCCGCCGACGGCGGGCGCCGACGCTCGGCCCTGCTGTCGAGGCGGCGCAGCGGAGACGACAGGATGGCGGGATGCTGCGCAGTTTTCAGGTGACCAATCACAGATCGCTGGCCGAGGAGCAGGAACTCCGGCTGACCAAGGGCGGCGGCCCGGTGGCGGTGCCGGTGACCGCGATCCACGGCGCCGCCGCGGCGGGCAAGACGAACCTGATCGACGCGCTCGCGCAGATGCGCGACGCGGTGCTGCACTCGGTGACCGGCTGGGATCCCTATGCAGGCCCCGTGCGGTCGCCGCACCTCGGGTTTGCCGATCGCCCTTCGGAATTCGTGGCGTCGTTCGTCGCGGAGGGGGTGCCCTACACTTACGGCTTCCGGCTCGACAACGCCGACGTGACGGCCGAGTGGTTGCACACGCAGCCGCGCTCGCGCAAGCGAATCGTGTTCGAGCGCAACGGAGAACAGATCAAGATCGGTCCGATGTTCGAGGCGGCCCGCTACGGGATCGCCGCGCTGGTTCCGCTGGTGCGCCCGAATGCCTTGCTGCTCAGCCTCGCCGGGCAGATGTACGCCGACGCGCTGGTGCCCGCCTACCGCTGGTTCGAGTCGATGCTGGAGGTGCAACTCGGCGCGGCCGATCCGGCCGCCGTCGCGCATCGGCTCGGCGGCCACCTCTCCCGCTCGCCGGAGAACGCGGCCCGCCTGCTCCTGCTGCTGCGCACCGCCGGGCTCGGCCTCACCGACCTGCTCATCGCGGACAACGACCCCATGTACGCGGACTACCTGCGCGACCTCGACGCCGACATCGCCGCGCTCGCCGAGCAGATCGACCTGTGCGCCACCTCGCCCGACGTCGCCGACCGGCTGCTGCGGGAGAACGGACTCACACCCGTGCTGCTCGAGCGCGAGCTGACCAATATGCAGGCCGCCAGGGACGCCCTGTACGCGCGGATGGTCGCCCGGCGCGGCGTCGGCCTCGGCCTCGTGCACGACGGCATCGACAACCCCTTCGACATCACCGACGAATCCACCGCGACGCTGTCGCTGCTGCGCGCCCTGCCCACCATGCTCGACGCGCTCGACTCCGGCCGCGTCCTGGCCGTCGACGACCTCGGCGCGCACCTGCCCGCCGAGGAGACCGACCGCCTGATCCAGCTGTTCCAGAACCCGGAGACCAATTCCCGTGGCGCCCAACTGATCTACACCACGAACAACCGCGCCCTGATCGATCGGGGCAACGGCCGCTCGTCGCGCACCCGCAGCGCCGTCTGGCAGGTGCGCCGCACCGAGCACGGCGCCAGCGAGATCGCCGCAGTGTAGGCGCGGGTTCGTCCGCCGAGGGCAATAGCATGGCGGGCATGCTGGAGTTCGGAATGCTGCTGATCATGATCGTCGCCCTGGTCGGTACGGTCGCGATCTATCTGCGCGGGCGCGGTACGCGACCGCCCGCGCAGGCGGAGACCGGAACGCTCTACATCACCGGAGTGAGCCCGCGGCCGCACGACCTGACCGGCGAGCAGTACGTGACCATCACCGGCAACGTGACCGGCCCCACGGTGCAGGGCGCCGTCGTCTACGGCCGCTTCGCCTGGGACGTGAACGCCTGGCCGGCGATCGGCGACGTCCTCACCGTCGCGTACCCGGCGGGCAAGCCGGAGCGCTGGCGCATCGTCGGGGCCGGTCTCGGTTCCTGAGGTGCATGTGTGACGTAGACCGTTCTACGTCGAATGGCACGATGCCGGGTATGGACAAGGCAGGTAGCGGCGCGGGGAACGCGGGCTTGGTGATCCGCACGGCCCGCGCGGACGAGTACGCGGCGGTGGCGGAGCTGACAGTCGAGGTCTATGTCGGCGAGGGTTTCGTCCGCCCGGGTAGCCCGTACGCGGCCGAGCTGGCCGACACCGCGCACCGCGGCGCGTCCGCGCAGATCCTGGTGGCCACGCACGCCGATCGAGTCGTCGGCTCGCTCACCGTCGCCCGGCCCGGCACGCCCTACGCGGAGATCGCGCTGCCCGGCGAGCTCGAGTTCCGCATGCTCGCCGTGGCCAAGACGGCCCGCGGACTGGGGGCGGGAACGGCGTTGGTACGCACCGTGATCGACACCGCGAGGGCCGAAAACTTCGGTGCCGTAGCGCTTACCACGATGCCGGCCATGACCGATGCCCGCCGCATCTACGACCGCTTCGGTTTCGTGCGCGCCCCCGAGCGCGATTGGCGTACTCCCGCAGGCGAACTCCTCACCGTCCTGCGGCTGGACCTGGCGGCCTGAAACGAACGACTCAGCCGAGAACGGTGGCGACGATGCCTGCGAGGTAGCCGAGGCGCGCGACCTCCGACGGGCGGAAATCGGGGCCGCCGGGGCGGCCGAGCAGCAGCACCTTGCCGGTGTTGCCGAGCGGCGCGGCGGCGAGTTTGGTGTCCATGTCGCGCCAGATCTCGGGCACCCACTCGGACTCCGGGTCGAGAATGGCCGGCTTCTCCAGCGGCATCCACGGTGCCGAACCCGCCTGTGTCTCCGGCGCACTCGGGCTGCCGACCACGCGGTAGGCGCCCTGCGGGCCCATGTCGATGATGGTGCTCCAGCCGACGCGCAGCACCCTCGGCACGCCGTCGACGAGCACCTGCAGCCGGTCGTCCTTGGCGCTGGCGACCTGGTCGATGAGTTCGAGTTCGCGGTGGGTGTCCAGCACGCCGGAGTACGGGCGGATGGAGTCGACGCGCACGTCGCCGATCGACTCGGCGGCGGTGATCAACGTGTCGGGCAGCGCGCCCTGCGGCACCTCGACCACGAGATCGTCCACGGCGAAACCGGCCCCGCGCTCCACCACGTCCAACGAGAGGATGTCGGCGCCGACGGAGCCGAGGGCGAGCGCGAGAGCGCCGAGGCTTCCCGGTCGATCCGGAAGTTGCACGCGGAGCAGATACGACACGTGCGTTCCTTTCCTAGGGCGGCCGAGGCTCTGAACGGATACCCGGGTCACGCAATACTTACACCCCTGGGGCCGGGTTATCGACCCGAAGTAACACCAGTGATGTACGCCACGCGGCGATTTCGTGACAATACGGCGTGTCGAGCTAGTTCGCGAAACCGTGTCGTCGGACCGCGCCGGTGGAGATCGGCACAAGGCGCGACCGAATCGGTGCCGTGCGCCGCGAGACCAGCCTACCGCCGAGCTCCGACATGGGCGGCGGCTGCGGCCGCACCGTCACTGGCTAGGCTGTACGGGTTGTGTGGCTTGTCTGCGAGAGCGGTGCTTGTCTACGCGATTACGTCGTGGTCACGCGATGTGAACTGTTGAAACCGAAGCCGAAAGGGGTCCCGCGGTGCCCGCCATCTCCCGTGACGAGGTAGCACACCTCGCCCGGCTGTCCCGGCTCGCGCTGTCCGAAGCCGAACTCGATCAGTTCGCCGGCCAGCTGGATTCGATCCTGAGCCACGTGCGATCCATCTCCGAGGTCGCCGCCGCCGATGTCCCGGCCACCGCGTCCCCGAATCCGACGACGAACGTGACCCGGCCCGACGTGGTCGTGCCCTGCCTGACGCCGGGTCAGGCGCTGTCCGGCGCGCCCGCGGCCGAGGACCAGAAGTTCGTGGTTCCGCAGATCTTGGGAGAGGCAGAATGACTGAGCTGACCGGGCTTTCCGCCGCGGAGCTCGCCGGCAAGATCCACGGCGGCGAGGTGTCCTCGGTGGAGGTCACCCGCGCGCATCTGGATCGGATCGCCGAGGTCGACGGCGAGTACCACGCCTTCCTGCACGTGGCGGGGGAGCAGGCGCTCGAGGCCGCGGCCGCGGTGGACTCCGCGCTCGCCGCCGGCACCGCGCCCGCCTCGCCGCTGGCCGGAGTTCCGTTGGCGCTCAAGGACGTTTTCACCACCACCGACATGCCGACCACCTGTGGGTCGAAGATCCTCGAGGGCTGGGTGTCGCCCTACGACGCGACGCTGACCGCCCGGCTGCGCGCGGCGGGCATCCCCATCCTCGGCAAGACCAACATGGACGAGTTCGCGATGGGTTCGTCCACCGAGAACTCCGCCTACGGCCCGACCCGCAACCCGTGGGACACCACGCGCATCCCCGGCGGCTCCGGCGGCGGCTCCGCGGCCGCGCTGGCCTCGAACCAGGCCCCGCTGGCCATCGGCACCGACACCGGCGGCTCGATCCGCCAGCCCGCCGCGGTGACGGCGACCGTCGGCACCAAGCCGACCTACGGCACGGTCTCGCGCTACGGCCTGGTCGCGTGCGCGTCCTCGCTGGATCAGGGCGGACCCTGCGGCCGGACGGTGCTGGACACCGCGCTGCTGCACGAGGTGATCGCCGGTTACGACCCGCGCGACTCCACCTCGCGCGACGTGCCCGTGCCGCCGGTCGTCGCGGCGGCCCGCGAGGGCGCCAAAGGCGACCTCAGCGGCGTGAAAGTCGGTGTGGTGAAGGAACTTCACTCCGACAGCTACCAGCCGGGCGTCCTCGAGTCGTTCGACGCCGCCGTCGCGGTGCTGAAGGATCTCGGCGCCGAGGTGATCGAGGTGTCCTGTCCGCACTTCGAATACGGCCTGTCCGCCTACTACCTGGTGATGCCGTCGGAGGTGTCGTCGAACCTGGCGCGCTTCGACGCGATGCGCTACGGGCTGCGCGTGGGCGACGACGGGTCGCACAGCGCCGAGCAGGTCATGGCGGCCACCCGGGCCGCAGGCTTCGGCCCGGAAGTGAAGCGCCGCATCATGATCGGCACCTACGCGCTGTCGGCCGGCTACTACGACGCCTACTACGGCCAGGCGCTGAAGGTTCGCACGCTGATCGCGCGCGACTTCGACAAGGCCTACGAGCAGGTCGACGTGCTGGTCTCGCCGACGAGCCCGTTCACGCCGTGGAAGCTGGGCGAGAAGGTCGACGACCCGCTGGCCATGTACCTGTCCGACCTGTGCACCCTGCCGACCAACCTGGCGGGCCACCCAGCGATGTCGGTCCCGTCCGGCCTGAGCAAGGACGACGGGCTCCCGGTCGGCTTCCAGATCATGGCCCCGGCCCTGGCCGACGACCGGCTTTACCGCGTCGGCGCGGCCTATGAGGCGGCCCGGGGCCCCATCGCCTGACGGGCTTCGCACCTCCTCGTCGGGACTTCGCACCGAAACCGGCTGTGAAGTCCCGACGAAGTAGGTGAAGTGCCCACCCGGTGCACTGGATCGTGAGACGGCCAGAGCGATCCGAATCATCAGGCCGCCAAGCGAATCCGGACGCCGTGCGATCGGCCGAACCCGAATCGTCAGGCCGGCCAGGTGAATTCCGGGTCCTTCAAGTAGTCCTGGCGGCGCTGGTCCAGTGCCATCGCGACCATCTGGTGCGCGCCGGGTCCGATGATCTTGCGGACCGGCGGATCGGCCTCGTTCACCAGCGCGATGAGTCCGGCCGCGCCGACCTCCGGTGCCGCCTCCTTCCACTCGGACTCGTAGTCGGACGCGGGCGGCGGCGCGCTCGGGTCCGGGTAGTCCGGCATGCCGAGAATGCCGGTGCGCACCTGTTCGTAGGCGGGCAGCGCCGTGCCGAACTTCATGCTCGTCTTGGCCCAGTCGGTGTCGAAGCCGCCCATCTGGGCGAGGGTGACCGCGATGCCGAACGGGCGCAACTCGTCGGCGAGCGAGGCGCTGAAGCCCTCCAGCGCCCACTTGCTGGCGTTGTACAGGCCGAACAGCGGCAGGCTGCCGACCGCGCCGACGGTCGAGATCTGCACGATGTGGCCGGAGCCCTGTGCGCGCAGGTGCGGCACGGCCGCCTGGGAAACCCACAGCGCGCCATAGAAATTGGTGTCCATCTGGTCGCGGATCTGGGCCTCGGTGAGTTCCTCGATCGCGCCGACCAGGCCGTAGCCCGCGTTGTTGACGATCACGTCGATGGCGCCCGTCAGCGCGAAAGCCTTGTCGACGGTGGCGATCACGCCGTCGCGGTCGCGAACGTCCAAGGGCAGCACGGTGAGTCGCTCATCGGTGAGGTCGGCCATGGAGCGCGGGTCGCGAGCGGTCGCGACGACGCGGTCACCCTCGGCGAGCGCGGCCACGGTGAAGGCCCGGCCGAGTCCGCGGTTGGCGCCGGTGATGAACCATGTTCTGGTCATGCGGATGATCCTTTCGTCGCGAGACGCCCCGTCTCGTTGGACGATCATGCCTAGCCGGCGCCCGGATGTCAATACGAGACGTATCGTCTCGTTGCTGTTACCCTGACCACATGCCCGCCACGCCCAGCGCCGCGCGCCGCAGCGAACGCGCCCGCGCCGCGATTCTCGCCGCCGCCACCGAGCTCATCCGTGAACTGCCCTACGCGAAACTCAGCGTCGAGGCCATCGCCGCCCGCGCCGGAGTCGGCAAACAGACCATCTATCGCTGGTGGCCGTCCAAGGGCGCGGTCGTCTTCGACGCCATGCTCGAACTCGACTCGGGCCCAGAGGGTCTCGCGCTCCCCGACACCGGCGATATCGCCGCCGATCTGCGCGCCCTGCTGCGCGGCTCGGTCGCCGCGCTCACCGACCCCGGTTTCGAGTCGTTCCTGCGCGCGCTCTACATCGAGATCCAGCAGGACCCCGAGATCGGCGCCGCCTACCGCGAGCGCCTGCTGCTCCCCGAGCGCGCCGCCATCGCCGACCGCTTGGCCGCCGGCGTGCGGTCCGGCGAACTGCGCCAGGACCTCGACCTCGAACTGGCCACCGATCTACTCCTCGGCCCCATCCAAAGCCGCTGGTCCCTCGGTCTCGGCGGCCTCACGGAGTCCTACGCCGACGCGGCACTCGACGCGGCGCTGGCCTTCCTGCGCGCCTGACCATAGAAAAATGCGCTCCTGCACACGTTCTCGTGGTGTGCAAGGCGGAAGGAATCAGCCGCCGCGCTCGGGTTGGTCATGCCCGCCTGCGCGGGTCAACCCGCGCGGAGCGACTCGGCCCGTTCCTCGACGCCCGCCGTCATGCCCGCGAAGCCGCGCCGGAGGTGCTTGCCGAGCAATGCCACCACGAGCGGGTGCAGCCAGCCGTCGAGTTCGAAGTGGGACTCGTAGCGGGTGCGGTCGTCGTCGAGTGGGGTGACGGTGTGTGAGCGCAGACTGTGCAGCGCGCCGAACGGAACCGGCTTCATCGCGTAGCTCAGCTCGCGGCCCGGAGTGTGCGAGCGGATGTACTCGCGCTGACGGCGCGGGCGAGAGCCGAGGTGCACCAGCATGTCGATCGGCTCGCCGGGGACCAGCGAGCTGCGGCATTCGCTGACGAAGGGGTTCCACTCGCCGTAGCGGTCGAAGTCGGTGATCACCTGCCAGACGAGTTCGGCGGGCGCGTCGATGTCTACGGTCACGTCGATGACGAATGCCATGGGCACAATTAGAACATGTTCTATGCCGCGGGCGTCGTCAGCAGGTGCCCATGGCGGTGCCCTGGTCTACGCCGTAGCGGTGGCCGTGGCCGGCGGGCGCGTCGAGGGCCGCGAGCAGGTCGGCGGTCGTCTGTACGAAGCTGACCACCGGAAGCCATTGCGGCCGTGGAGCGTCCGTGCGGGCGCCGGTCAGGTCCGGCGCGCGCCACAGCAGCGCGGGGGACCAGTGCACCACCGGGTCCGAGCTGTTGCTCAGCACGGTCGCCCCGGCGCGGTGCACCTGTCCGGCGGGCGGCCCGGCCCACAGCGCGGCGCAGGTGCGGCGATTCTGATCCGCGTCGTCGGCGAAGACCGAGCTGCCGCCGAGGGCGCCGAGGCTCTGTCCGTAGACGTAGAGCGCGGGCTTGTGCTCTAGCGCGCGGATCCGGTGCTCGACGGCGGTGAACAGCGCCCGCGCGGCGGCGACCGCCTCGTCGCGGCCGAAGACGAAGGTCACCCAGCTCGGCGCGTAGGAGTACTGCAGGCCGACGAGCGCGACGTCGCCGCCGAAGCGCTGATCGAGGCCCCGCACGGCGTTGCCGTCGATCCAGCCCGAGCCGGTCGGCACCATCACCACCAGGTTCGAGCGCTGGAAGGCGCCGGAACGCTCCAGCTCCCGAACGGCCAGCGCGACACGGGAATCCAGGTCGGGCGCCGACTCCACCCCGACGTAGACCCGGGCCGGGCCCGGGCCGCTGACGAACTTGCGCCCCTCCGCGCCGAGCGACGCCCAGCTCACCTCGGAGCCCGCTCCGCCCGAGCTGGTGTCCGAGAAGGGTTGCACCAGAGCCGGATCCAGTTCGGCATTGGCACTGGCGTAGGACGCCTGCCGCCACCCGACCAGCGCCGGGGCCGCGACGAGGTACAGGAACGCCGTCGCCACCGCGGCGAGCGAAACCCCGCGCGCCCAGCCCAGTGTGCGCAGTGCCCAGCCCGTCGCTCGGGCGATCCCGGCGAACACGCCTACGATCAGCGCCGACTCGATCAGCCACCGGGGCCAGTAGTCGGCCCCGACGGCGGCCGTGTTCATCGCCGCCCGCACCATGTTCTGCCAATGCCACGCATGGGCGACCGCGCCGACGACCAAGGCCGACGTCGCCACCAGCGCGGGCCGTCGAAGCCGCGACAGCCGGCGATCGGTGTCGAAACCGCAGCGCCGCAGCGTGAATCGAACGATCCCCGCTATGCCCAGCGCCAGCGCGACGAGCAATCCGGTCAGGATCGCCTGCGCGCCCGGCGTACGCGGCAGCAGACCGGGCGCGAGCGAAGCCAGCGTGCCCGCCCCGATCGCGAGCGTCGTGCCGACGCGGGGCCGTGAGAACCGTTGCGCCGCCGCGGTGACCCGCTGCCGCCAGTGAGAGTCGGCCCGGCGCAACGGTGTTCGTTCGCGCGAATCCTCGAAGCCGAAAGCGGCTCCGTCGGCCGGGGCGTCGGCCGGTCGGGACAGTGTGCTGGTCATGCCTGAACCCCCAGTGCCGCCGTGCCGACCCGCATCGGGTTCGGCCGAGTCCGCTTCTTGTTCCGCATCGTGAGCACCGCGCCGAGGCCGGCCACTCCCGCGCCGATCACCCCGAGCAACTGCCAGCTGCTCGCCGAGCCCGCCTGAGCCAGGCCGAAGCCCGACTCGGCGATCGGGGCGCCGTAGCCCTGACGCCGCGAGTTCAGGTCGACGAAGGTGCTCGCGATGGTGGCCATGGCGTTGCATCGGGCCCGCGAGAACGGATCGACCCGGCTCTCGCACGACTCGTGCATGTGCCGATCGAGGGTGCTGTCCAGCGCCTGCCGCGCCCACGGGCCGAGCGTCTGGCCGCGCTGCTCGGCGTAGCGCAGCAGGTCGTAGCCGAGGTCGTGCGCCTTGCACGCGGTCTCGAACTCCGCGGGCAGCGTCACCGGCGACGAGCAGTCGCCCTGCGGGTTCACCACCAGTCCGTCGAGGGTGCTCGGCCGGTAGCCGAACTCGGCGGGGAAGTCGTCCGGGATGGCGGCAAGCGATCCGGGTCCGCCCGAGGTCAGCTCGGTGATCGCCGCGCCGGCCAAGGCGCTCTCCACCGGCGCGGACGCGCTCGCCGCCGCGGCGTGCGGGGCGGGCGCGAGGAACACGGTGGCGGCCATGGTGGTCAGGGCCGCCGCGGTCAGCGCGGCGGCCCGGCGCGTCACGAAACCGGTTGTGGCGGTGGCGGAATCGGCGGCGCCTGCGGCCGGTGCCGGCCGCGTCGTCGCGGGCCGTGCGGTGGTCGGTGTGCTCATGGGCTAGACGCTAGGAATCCGCCCCGCTCGCGGGCCTCACGCCGGAGACCGGTTTCGGTGCCACCGCTCGCGGGTGAGCCCGGTCGCGGCCTCGCACCTGGGTACGGGGTGCGAAATCACCCGGGGGTATGACGTGGCAGCACGCTGGACTTTCTAGGGTCGTAGCTATGAAGCAGCAGATCCGTGCCCAGCGCAAGCGGATGAACGGGCGAATGTGGTTCGACGCCACGACGGTGCTCGTCGCCCTCATCTTCTTCACCGTGGCGTGGCCGACGCTGCACGTCACCCACGCGGTGCCGATCGCGGTGCAGCCGTTCCTCGCGGCGCTCGCCGCCTTCCCCGTCCTGCTCGTGCGGGTCAACCCGGCGCTCGGCTGGGCGATCTCCGCGGGCTCGGGCATGCTGATCTCGCTGGCCATCCCGCACCAGCCGAACAACGACATGCCGATGCAGGTCGTGCACATCCTGTCGCTGTTCGTGCTGCTGCTCGCGGTGGCGGTGCGGGCGACGGTGCCGATCATCGGCGTCGCCTGGATCGCGACCTCGCTGCTGCTCGGCACCACGATGTCGAACGAGGGCGGCGACCTGGCCAGTTCGGTGTGGGGTTGGCCGATCGCGCTCGGCGCGGTGGTGTTGTTCGGCCTGCTCGTGCGGTGGCTGTTGCAGTCGCGCAGGCAGCTGGTGCAGCAGGAGGAGGAGACCGAGGTCGAGCGGGCCAGGCGGGCGATCCTGGAGGAGAAGGCGCGCATCGCCCGCGACCTGCACGACGTGGTGGCCCACCACATGTCGCTGGTGGTGGTGCAGGCGCAGACCGCGCCGTACCGGGTCGAGGGCGTAACCCCCGCCGCCCGTGCGGAATTCGAGTCCATCGGCGCCACCGCCCGCGAGGCGCTCAACGAGATCCGCGGCATGCTCGGCGTGCTGCGCAGCGACGGCCAGGCCCCCGAGCACACCCCGCAGCCCAAGGCCGTCGACGTGCCCGGGCTGTTCGAGGGCGCGCTGCGCGCCGGCGTGCGGATCGCGTGGACGATCGACGGACAGTTGGAGACCGTCCCCGACGGCGCGGGCCTCGCGCTGTACCGGATCACCCAGGAGTCGCTGTCGAACGCGTCACGGCACGCGCCGGAGGCGCCGATCCAGGTGCACCTGCGCGTCGGGCCGATCGTGGAGCTCATCGTCCGCAACGGCGCGACCGCCACGGTGGCCCGGCCCGTCGGCAACGGGGGCCACGGCATCGCGGGCATGCAGGCCAGGGCCGTCGCCGTCGGCGGCGAGCTCACCGCGGGCCCGCTGGAGGACGGCGGATTCGAGGTGCACGCGCGCATTCCGCTGAACATGTCGGTGACCCTCGACTCGGTGCTGCTCGGTGGGGCCGGAAACTGATCCGTCTCGCTGACCTCGGGCGGGTCCGCTTAGGGTAGGTCCGTGGCAATAACCGTATTGATCGCCGACGACCAGGCGATGGTGCGGCAGGGCTTCGGTGCCCTGCTCGCCGCCCAGACCGACATCAGCGTGGTCGGGGACGCGTCGGACGGGAAGATCGCGGTCGCCGAGGCCAAACGGCTGCGGCCCGACGTGGTTCTGATGGACGTGCGCATGCCGGAGATGAACGGGCTCGACGCGGCGCGGCACATCCTGGCCGCCGGATTCGACCCGCCGGTGCGGGTGCTGATGCTCACCACGTTCGACATCGACGACTACGTGTACGAGGCGCTGAGCATCGGCGCGAGCGGCTTCCTGCTCAAGGACGCGCCCGCCGAGGAGCTCGTGCGCGCGGTCCGGGTGGTCGCCGACGGTCAGGCGCTGCTCGCCCCGACGGTCACCCGGCGGCTCATCGCCGACGTCACCCGTCGCCGCTCGGCCACCCGCGCCAAGCCGGCGCCCGCGCTGGCCTCGCTGACGCCGCGCGAGCGCGAGGTGCTCGAGTTGATCGCCAAGGGGATGTCGAACACCGAGATCGCGGAGTCCTTGTTCGTCGCCGAGCAGACCGTGAAAACGCATGTCTCCAAGGTGTTCTCGAAGCTGAACCTGCGTGATCGCGCGCAAGCGGTGGTGCTGGCCTACGAATCGGGGCTGGTCACTCCCGGCTGAGCCGAGCAGTGCTGCCGGCCGAGCGGCGTGCGGCGCTGCCGGAACGCGCAGCGCTGGTGCGTGGGAACACGCAGTGCTGAAAGTCGGAGCACGCGGTGGCGGAGTGCGTCTCGGGCACCACTACGCTCACTGCGCGCAGGTGCCGCCGCGCAGCTCGGACAGGTGCCGGCCGAGCAGCACGGCCATCCGGCTCAGGATGGCGGTGGCGTCGTCGTAGGTGCCCGAATCGGCCTGTGCCGCAAGGGCGACGGCGACCATCCCGGATTGCGTCGGCACCACGCCGAATTGGCGGACCGTGTAGATGCCGGTGTCGTCGTCCGGCCCCCAGCCGCCCTTGAACGCCGAGCCCGCCAAAGTGCCCAGCCCCCAAGCCTGGTCGGGCGTGATCTCCGACATCAGCTCGGTCACCTTGAAGGTCTGCGGCAGGCACGGCAGCCGGGAGGCGAAGCGCACCTGGTTCGCCAGCGTCCACTCGGTCTGCCCGAAAGCCGTGTAGTCCAGCTTGGTTCGCGGCCCGGCCACGCCGGTGGTGGAGTCGCCCGCCTCGTCGAGCACCTCCTGCACCGCCTGCGCGGCCGCCATGCCGTCGCCGAGCGATTGCCAGAGTTCTTCCGCCGCATCGTTGTCCGACACTGTGATCGCGGCCTCGGCGTCTTCGAAGATGCTGGTGTCCGAGTCGTGCCGCAGTGCGGCGATGGCCAGCGGGACCTTGATGGTGGACCAGGCGATGCCGCTGGTCCAGTCGCCGAAGATGGTCATCCGGCCGCCGCCGACCGGCATGATCGCCAGGCCGACCTGACCGCCGAGAGTGGGTTGCAGCTGGGTGAAGTCGGCGGCGAGCGAGTCGGGGATGGAGACCGAGAGCCCGGGGCGAAACGATCCGGCGGTGTCGACGACCACGGCAGGCCGGTCCGCGTGGTGCCGGTCGCCGGGGAACAGCGCGCACGAGGTCAGCCCGAGCACTGCGACCACAGCGGTGCCGCGCAGCAGACCGCGCAGCGCGGAGCCTGTTCCCGTCGACTTCACCACGCGTCCTCCCCACCACCATCATTGCGTGTCATCGCTGTCAGTCGGCGGTGCAAAATTTAGCTCATCGGGTCGACCCGATCGGTAACCGGGCGTGAGGCCGTCTGGTCTCCTCCATAGTTTCACCGATTTTCCCTGAGAATTCGAAACCGCGTGGCCACAGGGTTACCCGCTATGCTCCAAGCTCTGTATGACGCGCTCGGACGTGACATCCGGGGGCCGCGGTCGACCTGAAGGGAATGCGTTGCTGACCAGCGGTGAGGTTTTCGCGGGATTCACCATCGAGAAGCTGCTCGGCCAGGGCGGCATGGGATCGGTGTATCTGGCCCGCCATCCCAGGCTGCCCCGGCAGACCGCGCTGAAGTTGCTCAATCGCGAGTTGTTCACCGACACCGAGGTGCGGGCGCGGTTCGAGCGGGAGGCCGACCTGGCCGCGCAGCTCGATCACCCCAATATCGTCGCGGTGTATGACCGGGGCACCGAGGACGATCAGCTGTGGATCTCCATGCAGTACGTCGACGGGGTCGACGCGGCGACGGTCGATCCGCGCAACCTGCCGCCCGAGCGCGCGGTGCAGATCATCGAAGGTGTCGCGGGCGCACTGGATTACGCGCACGGCATGGGGGTGCTGCACCGCGACGTGAAACCGGCGAACATCATGCTGGCCCGGTCCACCGGCGGCCATCGCGAGCGGGTGTTCCTCACCGATTTCGGAATCGCCCGGCTGCGTGAGGATTCCACGCACCTGACGCAGACCGGCATGTTCACCGCGACGCTGGCCTACGCCTCGCCGGAGCAGATGACCGGCGCGCACCTCGATCACCGCTCCGACCAGTACTCGCTCGCGTGCGCGCTGTACTGGCTGCTCACCGGGATCGCGCCGTTCGACGCGCCCGCCCCCGCCGACATCATCCGCGGGCACCTGCAGTTGCCGCCGCCGTCCGCGACCGCGCGCCGGGCCGGCCTGCCGCAGGCGCTGGACACGGTCATCGCGGTGGCGATGGCCAAACGCCCCGATCACCGTTTCGCGTCCTGCGCCGAGTTCGCCGCTGCCGCACGGCAAGCCCTCTCCGGTCAGACGCCACAGCTGCCATACATCCCGCAGCCCGCGCCGACGATGGTGGCTCCGCCGCCGAGCCAGGGACAGTACCCGGCCTCCGCGCCCTCGTACGCGACGCCGCTCGCGACAGCGGCCCCGGCCTACACCGCGCCGCCGCAGTACCCGTCCACTCGAGGTGCGGGGCAGCAGTTCCCGCCGTCCGGCGGCTATGCGGCCGCGCCGTCGAATGCCGCTGTCGGGCAGCCGTATTCGCAGGTCAATCAGGTGGGCGGCTACTCGCCGCCTAATTCCGGTGTCGGGCAAGGCTTCCCGCAGCCGATGGGCTACGCCCCACCCGGCCCCGCATACCCGCCGCCCGCTCGTCGCTCGAACACCGGCCTCATCGTGGCGATCGCGCTGATCGTGGTGGTCGTGCTCGTCGGGGCGGGCGTCGCGATAGCGACACTGGGAAAGTCGGATTCGGCGTCACCGCTGGACTTCGGCAAGCCGCCCGCGGCGGGCACGCCCGCGGAGCCGTCGACCGTCGCCAAGGCGTTCCCGGAGATCCTGCCGCAGGGTGTGGACACCCAGTTCGGATTCGGCAGCGGCAAGGGCTATCACGACAAGACCTGCTTCCTGCAGACGGCCAAGTCCGACAACAAGGTGTCCAGCGACGACGACGTGCCCGCCTTCCCGAAGTGGCAGACCGGCTGGAACTGCTGGGGCGTGCCCATCAACGAGCCCGACTTCATCGCCGTCGCCTTCGCCTCGCCCGAGGACGCCGCGGCGGCGGCGCGCGCGCTGCCGTCGAACACCAAGTCGACCGAGCGCAACGGCGGCAAGTCCTACACCACCTATCGATGGCAGAAGTCCGGCAGCGGCTTCCCGGACGGATTCCTGGTCGTCAGCTTCGAATCCGACCCGGCGCGATCGAGCTACCTGTTCTACGCCAAGGTGACGCTCACCGACTCCCAACCGGACTCCGGTTTCGGCTTGACCCAGTCGAAGTTCAAGTCGTGGTTCGCCCAGTTGCCCTTGTAGCCAACGCCTTTCAGTCGACGGCCAATGCCTCCACGATCGGCATCCGCGCCGCGCGCAGGGCGGGCGGTATCGAGCCGAGCAGCGCGAGGGCCAGCGCGAGCGAACCGTAGACCAGCAGCATCGGACTCGGCCGGTAGACGATGTCGATGGTGAGCGCGTGCGCCATGGCGATCGTGGCCAGGTACTGGACGGCGACGCCGACCACGAGACCCAGTGCGGCGCCGACCGTTCCGATCCCGGCCGCCTCGGCCAGCACCGAGCGCATGAGGAACCGGCGGGTGGTGCCCATGGCCCGCAGCACGCCGAGTTCCCTGCGGCGTTCGAGCACCGACAGCATGAGCGTGTTCAGCAGGGCGACCGTGGCCACCAGCACCACGATCCAGAGGATGGCGTTGCTCATCGCCGAGCCCTGCCGAATGCTGGAGGCGGCGGCGGTCACCGCCTCGGCCCCGGTGTCCACGGTGATCTCCGGCGGTACCAGCCGCCGGACGGCCGCGCGCACCGCGGCCCGGTCCGCGCCGGGCGCGAACTCCACGGCGACCATCGTCTCGCCGGGGCGCTCGTACCAGGTGCGCAGCTGGTCGAGGTCCATCATGACGACTCCGGACACGGCCGAGAAGTACGGAATCACCTGCAGCACAGTGACGCTGCGCTCGCCGGTCGGGGTGGGCAGGGTCAACCGCGCGCCGACGCCGATGCCGAGCGACTTCGCGATATCGCGCGAGATCGCCACGCCCGCACCGGCGGACAGGCGCGCGGCGACCTCGTCGGTCAGCATGGACATTCGAGTGTCGCGGGCCGACGGCGAAAAGCCTTGCAGCATCACCCGTCCGGTGCCGAGGGTGGCGAAGGCCATCTGCGACGGGCTGACCGCGGCGACGCCGGGCACCGCCGCGATCTGGTCGACCAGGCCGGCGGGCAGCAGCGGACCGGTCGGGAACTGCGCCATCGAGGTGGGGCTGACATAGAGATCGCTCTT
>NZ_BAGH01000301.1 GCF_000308715.1 Nocardia tenerifensis NBRC 101015 | reverse complement strand
GGCGGGTCTGCGCTTCGGGTCCGGACGGTGACGAGTCCTCGTTCGACCTCGCCGTGCGCGCCATCGAGGACTGCCTGCGCCACTCCGACTACACCGCGGCCGAACTCGACATCATCGTGTCCGGATCGATCATCCGCACCCGCCGACGCGGAATCCATTGCGGCGCGCCCCCTTTCGCGCTGATGCTGCGCAATGCGATCGGCGCGCACCGGGCCAGGTGCCTCGACGTCTCGAATGCCTGCGCCGGAATGATCACCGGCGTGCTCGTGCTCGACCGGATGATCAAGGCGGGCGTCGTGCGCAACGGGCTGGTGGTCAGCGGCGAGCAGCTCTCCCCCGCCGCGGAGACCGCCGTACGGGAGATCAGCACGCGGACGGATCCGCAGTTCGCGGCGTTGACGCTGGGCGACGCCGGTGTCGCCGTGGTCATGGACGACCGGGGCGACGACGATGACGAGATCCACCACGTCGAGCTGATGACCCTCGCCGAGGGCGCCGAGCTGTGCCTCGGCATGCCGAGCAACCGCTCGAACGGCATCGCGCTCTACACCGACACCAGAACCATGCAGTCCGACGCCCACTACCGCCAGGGCCTGGACCGCCTCGCCACCGTGGCGGCGAGCACCGGCCAGGGCAGGTCGGGCGCGAACTTCGACTTCTGCATCTACCACCAGTTCAGCGAGCCCGCGATCGACCACCTGCACGAGATGGCCGGGCAGCGGTTCGGCGCGCCGGTGCCCACCTCGCTGAAGGTGCTGCGCGACTACGGCAACACCGGATCCACCTCGCACTTCCTTGTCCTGCACGAACATCTGCGGCAGCAGCGCATTCCCAAGGGGTCGAAGCTCCTGATGTTCGCCCAGGCCTCCGGCATCGTCGGCGGCGGGCTCGCCGCCACCGTCTCGCGACTGGAGGCATGAGGCGTGCCCACCGCGATCCGGTCCGCGGCGGTGTGCACCGACCCGGACACCGGCAGCTATCTCGAGCTGGCGACCCGGGCGGCGCGGGCCTGCCTCGAACGCGCCGGCGTCGGCGTCGACGAGATCGGCCTGCTCGTCAACGCGGGCGTCTTCCGGGACAACAATCTCTGCGAGCCCGCCGTGGCGGCGCTCGTGCAGAAGCGTCTCGGCCTCGGCCTGCGCTATGAGCCGGGCCGAGTACCCGCCTTGTCCTTCGACGTCATGCACGGCGCGGCGGGTGTACCGCACGCGATCGATGTCGCGGAGTCCTTCCTGCGCGCCGACGATGTGCGGTACGCGCTGCTGGTGGCGGGCGACGCCCACCCGTCCACCAGACGCGACACCGACGACGCGCTGTATACCGCGAGTGGCGCCGCGATGCTGCTCGAAAAGGCCTGCGCCGTAGGCGGTTTCGGCCGTCTGCAGACCGTCGAGCCGACCGGTCCGGTGGAGCCCTCGGTGTGGGTGGACATAGAGGAGGCCGGGACGAACGGCCGCGCGACCGGGCATGCCGTCGTCGGTCCGGATCCACTGGCGGTGGCCGCGGCGGCGGTGCGCGCGTGCGTGGCCGAGGAGGGACTCACCGAATCCGACTTCGCCGACGGGCGGGCGGTGCTCCTCGCGCCCGCGCCGAGCTCGGACTTTCCGGCACGACTGGCGGGCACGCTCGGGATTCCGCGCACCGCCGTCGTCGGCCCCGACCCACGGGTCGGCGATCCGTACTCCGCCGCGCCCATCCACGCCTACCTGGCAGCACAGGATTCCGGGCAGCTGACGGCCGCGCGGACGACGCTCCTGCTGGCCGCCTACGACGCCTCCGCGGCCTGTCTCGCCCATCGGCGGGACGCGGCCCCGGTGGGCGTCGCGACGCCGTGACGGTCTGACCGGACGGCAGCGGGCGATCTCGAGCCCGTGAATCGCATTGCGTGACAACGAATTCGACATCGATCAAGGGGAAGCAGTGACGTTCAGCGAGGTGCACGGGGAACGGGAAGCGTCCGATCAGATCGCGATCGTGGGGATGGGGTGCCGGTTTCCCGGCGGGGTGCAAGACGTCGCCGGTTTCTGGGATGTGCTGTGCGCCAAGAAGGATGCGGTGGTCGAGGTGCCCGCCGACCGCTGGAGCCTCGACAAGTTCTACGACCCGGATCCGGAAGCGCCCGGCCGCATGTACTCCCGCCGCGGCGGGTTCCTGACCGACTCGCTGTGGGATTTCGACCCCGAGTTCTTCGGGATCTCGCCGCGCGAGGCCTCGATCATCGATCCGCAGCAGCGGCTGCTGCTCGAAGTGTGCTGGGAGGCGCTCGACGACGCCGGGCTGGCCGCGCGCGTCGCCGGTCGGGCGGTCGGTGTGTATATCGGCGCGTTCACCAGCGACAATGCCGTCGGCCGGATCACTCCCGCGGCGCGGCTGTTCATCTCCGCGCACACGCCGCTGAGCTACACCTTCACCCTGCTGTCCAACCGGCTCTCCTACGCGCTCGATCTGCGCGGGCCGAGCATGACCATCGATACCGCGTGCTCCTCCTCGCTCGTCGCCGTGCATCAGGCCAGGCGTGCGATCCTGGCCGGGGAGTGCGAGTCGGCGCTGGCGGGCGGGGTCAATCTGATGCTGCAACCGGAGACGTCGGTGTCGATGAGCAAGGGGCGGTTCCTCTCCGCCGACGGCCGCTGCAAGGCCTTCGACGCCTCGGCCGACGGATACGGGCGGGGTGAGGGCGCCGGGATCGTCGTGCTCAAACGGCTCGACGCGGCGCTGCGCGACGGTGACCGGGTCTACGCGATCGTGCGCGGCACCGGGGTGAACCAGGACGGCCGGACCGCCGCCATCCCGGTGCCGAACCCGGCCGCGCAGGCGGAGCTGGCGCGGGCGGTGTGCGCGGAGGCGGGCATCGCGCCGCGTGAAGTCTGCTACGTGGAGGCACACGGCACGGGAACACCGGTCGGCGATCCGCTCGAAATGGACGCGCTCGGCGCTGTTTACGGCACGGCGTCGGGGCGGGAGCGCCCGCTCGAGGTCGGGTCCGTCAAGGCGACGCTCGGACATCTGGAGGCGGCCGCGGGTATCGCGGGGCTGATCAAGTCCGCGCTGACGGTCTACCACCGCCGCGTCGCGCCGCAGGGCTGGCTGGAGCGGCTCAACCCGCGGATCCCGTTCGAGGAGTTGAACATTCGGGTGCCCACCGAGGTGCGGGAGCTCTCCGATACCGCGGCGGTCCTCGCGGCGGTGAACAGCTTCGGGTACGGCGGGACGAACGCGCACGCGATTGTGCAAGCGCCGCAACCGCTTCCGGCGGAGCCGGCGCCCGAGGTGTTCCCGGTGCTCCCGATCTCCGCGCGCACGCCGGACGCGACCCGCGAGCTGGCCCGTCGCTTCGCCGCGATGATCGATCGGCGGCGCGACGTCGACGCGCTCGTCGCCGCGGCCTGGACGAGACGCACGCACCACCCGTTCCGCGCCGCGTTCGACTTCTCCGACGCCACGGATCTGCACACCAAGTTGCAGAACTTCGCCATGGGAGCGGACCGCCCGCCGCTGCGCGCGTACACCGGACCCGCCGCGCGGCCGGTGTTCGTCTTCAGCGGGATGGGTCCGCAGTGGTGGCGCATGGGCCGCGATCTGCTGGTGGCCGACGGCGTCTTCGCGCGGACGGCGCGGCGCGTCGACGCCGAGTTCTTCGCGATCTCGGGCTGGTCGCTCCTCGATGAGTTGCTGCGGCCCGAGGAGGAGTCGCGCGTCACCGCCACGGAGGTCGCGCAGTCGGCGAACTTCCTGATCCAGGTGAGCCTCGCGGCCGAACTCACCGAACTGGGGGTGCGTCCGGCGGCGATCGTCGGGCACAGCGTCGGCGAGGTCAGCGCGGCCTACGTGTCCGGCATGCTCAGCCTGCGCGACGCGCTCCTGGTCAGCTACCACCGGGGGCGGCTGCAAGCGACGGCGGGCGGCGCGATGCTCGCTGTCGGTCTGCCCGAACACGAGGCGGTGCAACTCATCTCGGGCATCGGCGGAGTGTCGGTGGCCGCCGTCAACAGCCCGACGGCGGTCACCCTGGCCGGTGACCGCGGCGCGATCGCCCGCGTGCAGGAGCGACTCGACGAGACGGACGCGTTCGTCCGCGTGCTCGACGTCGAGGTCGGCTACCACTCGCACCTGATGGATTCCATCCTCGGCGAATTGCGCTCGGCGCTGGCCGATCTCGCGCCGCGGGAGCCGGTTACCCCGCTGTTCTCGACCGTGACCGGCGGGCGGGTCAGCGGTCCGGAATGGGGCGCGGAGTACTGGTGCCGCAATGTCCGCAGGCCGGTGCGCTTCGCCGACGCCGCCGGCGCGTTGATCGCGGACGGGCGCCGGGTGTTCCTCGAGATCGGCCCGCATCCGGTGCTCAGCGGCAATATTCGGGAGATGCTCGTGCGTGCCGGCGAGACGGGCACCTCGATCGGCACCCTGTCTCGCAAGGAGGGCGACCTCGTCGGCCTGCGCCGGGCGATCGCCGAGCTGTATATCGTCGGCGCCCTGGACGGTTCGGGGGTGCCCGGTGGTGTCGCGCTCGCGCGGCACGCACCGCTGCCCGCGTACCCGTGGCAGAAGACCCGCGTGTGGACCGAGACCGAGTCGGTGCTGCGCGACCGGCTCGGCGCCGACATCCGCTACCCGATGCTCGGCGAACGCCCGGAGCCCGCCGCGGCCGAGTGGGTCGCGGGGCTCTCGGTCAGCGCGCTGCCGTGGCTGCACGACCACATCGTCGGCGGCGCGGTGGTCCTGCCCGGTGCGGCCTACCTCGACGCCGCGCTCAGCGCGGCCGCCCTGCGCACGGGTCGGGAGGAGCTGGCGCTCGAGGACGTCCGGTTCGTCACGCCGCTGGTGATC
Source organism: Nocardia tenerifensis NBRC 101015 (assembly GCF_000308715.1). Lineage (GTDB taxonomy): Bacteria > Actinomycetota > Actinomycetes > Mycobacteriales > Mycobacteriaceae > Nocardia > Nocardia tenerifensis. The sequence continues at coordinate 1,610 of NZ_BAGH01000301.1, read as the reverse complement.
GACGCGCACGACGTGCCGGTGCTCCGGTCGACGGTCGAGGAATCGACCAAACGATTCACCATGACCGCGCGGCCCGCCCAGGGGACCACCTGGACCCTGCACGCGACGGGCCGGCTGGTGGAGGGTCCGCTGCGGCCCATCCCTGTCGAGCTGCCCGTTCTCGACGACACGACGACTATCAGCGGCGCGGAGCTGTACCCGGTGCTGGCCGAGCACGGGCTCGCGTACGGCCCGGCGTTCCAGGGCATCGTCGAGGCGCGCGTCGGCGCGGACTTCGTCGTCGCGCAGATCGACGCCTCGGCGGCGAAAAACAGTGCGCACCTGGCACATCCGACCGTGCTGGACGCGGCCCTGCAATGCGTCGCCGCGCTGGCGACGCGATCGAGCGGCGACTTCGCGGGGGCCATCGTGCCCACGGAGATTCGTACCGTGCGGCGCTTCGGGCCGATCCCGCCGACGGCCACGGTCCTGGTCCGGCGGCGAGCCGATGCGCTGTGCGCGGACGTGGACATTCTCGACGCCGACGGAGCGCAGGTGCTCGCGCTCGGCGACGTGCGGTTCCGGGCGGTGTCGCCGCCGCTGCCGATGCTCGATCGGCTGGCCCGGGTCTTCTACGAACCGCGGTGGGAGCGGCTCGACGAGCTCGCGGCGGAGTCACCGGAGACGCCGGTGCGCGAGTTCGGCGTGGTTGTCGCGCTGGGGGATTCGGCGACGGTGCGGGCGCGGGCGATCGCCGCCGGATGGCCGGAGGCCGTCGTGCTCGAGGTCGCCGACGCGGCGGGCCCGGACCTGGGGACCGATGTCGCGATCGCGTTGCGGGCCGGGCTCGCCGACGACGAGGTGGACCGCACGCGGCTGACCGTCGTCGCCGGGGACGAGTACCCAGCCTCGGACAACGTGTACGCACTGGCCAGGATCGCCAGTGCCGCAGCGGTTCTCGATGACACCGCCGACGATGCCCGCGCGGGCGAGATCTGCGCGGCGCTGGTGACGGTGCACGGCCTGTGCCTGCCCGAGGCCGGGCCGGCGGACCTCGATCTCTCGCACGGCGCCCTCGTCGGCGCCCGCCGATCGCTGTTCAACGAGCAGCCCTCGCTGCGCTGGCGGCTGATCGATACCGAACCCGATACCCCGGTCGACCACATAGTCGGCGAAATACTCCACGGCACAATGGATCTCGACGAGGTGTGCCTGCGCTCGGGCGCCCGGTGGATGCAGTGTCTTCGCGACACCCTGCCGGATCGCCTGCGGCGGCGCGACGAAGAGCTCGCACCCGACGATCCCGAGGCGTCGTTCGCGCTCGAACAACCCCGCACCCGGCTGCTGCGGGATCTGGTCTGGCGCGAGGCCGAGCGCACGCCGCCGGGCCACGGCGAGATCGAGATCCGGCTCGACGCCCTGGGGCTCAATCCGAAGGACGCCTACAAGTTGCTCGGCGTGCTGACCGACGAATACCTGGACGGCACGTTCTTCGGCAGGGAGATCGGCCACGAGGGCGGGGGCACCGGTGGTCCGGGTCGGCGAGGGCGTCAGCGGCCTCGCCGTCGGGGATCGCGTCGTCGTGTCGGCGCGCGATATGGCCCGGCGGTTCCTCACGACCGACCAGAACT
>NZ_BAGH01000302.1 GCF_000308715.1 Nocardia tenerifensis NBRC 101015 | reverse complement strand
GCTCGCGCGCCGGGGATCTCGGTCAGCTGTCGGGCGAGCAGTTCGGCCGCGTCCGGCGCGGCGGCGGCGCCCGCGGCACCAACGAACAGGGAGAAGGTGAGATCAGCCGCCGCGAGCCGATCGATGACGGTGCCGATCGCGCTTGCCGCGGCCTCGACGCCGCCCGCGTTGGCCAGGCCGGGTGCGCCCGGCGTATCGGCGGATCGCGTTTCCTGTCCGTCGAGCCGCAGGGAGCCGCGGCACCCCGTCTTGCCGAGATCGATCGCGAGAACGTGGTCGGTCATCCGACCATCCTCGCTCGGTTGTCGGCTGCGCGGTGCGCCACGCCCCGAAAGTTTCGCCGGCGAGGCCGACTGGGGAGAGCTGGGGAACACGCGCAACGGCCGACGCGGACACCCGGGCGGGCGTCCGCGTCAGTCGAGGATGAGCGAATTACGGTGTGGAGTAACCGATCAGGGCGCCGATGCCCGCGCCGATGGGGATGGTGACCAGGGCGCCGACGCCGCCGAGGAAGAAGCCGATCACCGCGCCGATGCCGGCGCCGATCAGGGCCCCGACGCCCGCGTTGTACTGCTTGCGGGCCACGGTGTCGTCCTGCTGGTCGACCAGTTGAGCCAGGTGCGCACTGGTTTCCGGCGCGCTGATGGGAGTCATGGTGAGGGTGCGACCGACGTCGCTGATCTGCGGGCGCAGGCCGAAGGTCTGGCCGTTGACGGTGAAGGAGGTCGGCAGCGTCGCGATGACGGCGCCCGCGGCGTCGGTCAGGGTGACCGCGGCGGCGTCGCCGGTCAACGCGAACCGGCCCGCGTCGACGGTGGTGATCACCCCCCGGCCGTCCGTCGCCGCCGTGTAGGCGAGTCCATGATCGACGCCGCGCACGCTGACCTGGGCCGATGGATCGATTACCGGTTGTGCGTTGACGATGCCCGCGGTGATTCCGGTGGCACCTACTGCGAGAAGGGCGGTGGCAAATCCTTTGACTTTCATCGTGTTTCCCCACATGTTCTGTCGGCCACGACAGCCGATACGTCCGCGTGAAGCCGGATCAGGCCCTCACCATTCTCACTCGGTCGTCCGCGCCGAGTGATCGATTCCGCGAATCCCGCGCAACGAAATCCGGGGAATTCACCTGCGTAATCGTTGACCGCACAACGTTTTCAGGCTGTGCCGTCATCCCGCGCGGAGGTATTTTCGTGAGTTGCCGCCGCTACGCTGGAACCCGGCGACGGTCGTCATCTGCTCTGCGACACGGCGTCGCCCACGAGCGAGGAGCCGCCGATCTCCTGACAGCGCTCGGCGGAATCGCTACTGTCCGAGGACATTCAAGGCAGACCGTGTCGGCAAGCGCTGGTGACCTCAGGCGTGTCGCGGGCTCTGCCCCTTCTCGACCTGGGGAGAACGCAGTGAGATTCACAAGAGCCGGTGCGTTGACGGCGGCGGTGCTACTGGCCACAAGCCTCGGATTGGCCGCGTGCTCGTCGGACGACAAGTCCGACGCAGGCATCGTCACGAGCAATATCACCGAGCCGCAGAACCCGTTGTTGCCCGCCAACAACAACGACAACAACGGCAGCCGCATCGTCGACCGGCTCTTCGCCGGGCTCAAGTACTACGACGCCAACGGTGTCGCGCACGACGACATGGCGCAGGCGATCGAGACGACCGACCGCAAGAACTACACGATCAAGTTGAAGCCGGACTGGAAGTTCACCGACGGCACGGCGGTGACCTCGAAGTCCTACATCGACGCGTGGAACTACGCCGCGCTCGGCACCAACGCACAGCTGCAGGGCTACGTCTTCTCCAATATCGTCGGCTACGACGAGGTCGCCGCGGAAAAGCCCACGGCACAGACGATGTCGGGCCTGAAGGCCGTCGACGACCGCACCTTCACCATCGCGCTGAAGAGCCCGTCGATCGACTTCGAGCTCGCGCTCGCCTTCACCCCGTTCTATCCGCTGCCCGAGGTCGCGTTCAAGGACATGAAGGCGTTCGGCGAGAACCCGATCGGCAACGGCCCCTACAAGATGGCGCGCACGGGCGCGTGGGAGCACAACGTCAAGGTCGACCTGGTGCCGAACCCGGACTACAAGGGCGAGCGCCCGGCCAAGAACAAGGGCCTGCGGTTCGTGATGTACCAGTCGTTCGACACGGCCTACGCGGATCTGCAGGCGGGCAACCTCGACGCGCTGGACACGATCCCCGACAGCGCGCTGTCGTCCTACAAGAACGACCTCGGCTCGCGCGCGATCACCAAGCCCACCGCGCAGAACCAGCACATCAGCAGCCAGACCAACATCCCGCACCTGGCGGGCGAGGAAGGCGTGCTGCGCCGCAAGGCGCTCTCGATGGCGATCAACCGAGAACAGATCTGCGAGAACATCTTCCGCGGGACCAGGGTGCCCTCGCGCGACTTCACCGCGATCACCCTGCCCGGTTTCAACGGAGACCTGCCCGGCTCCGAGGTGCTGAAGTACAACCCGACCGAGGCCAAGAAGCTGTGGGCGCAGGCCGACGCCATCTCCCCGTGGTCGGGTCGCTACGAGATCGCCTACAACTCCGACGGCGGGCATCAGGCGTGGATCGAGGCCGTGGCCAACAGCATCAAGAACACCCTCGGCATCGAGGCCATCGGCGCGCCGTACCCGACGTTCAAGGACATCCGGACCGCGATCACCGCGCGGACCATCGGCAAGGCGTTCCGCTACGGCTGGCAGGGCGACTACCCGACGATGCTCCAGTTCCTCACCGCCGAGTACTACACCGGCGCCGGAACCAACAACGTCGACTACAAGAATCCCGCGTTCGACAAGCTCATCGATCAGGCCTTGGCCGCGCAGAGTCTCGAGGAGTCCTACAAGTTCGTCGGAGAGGCCCAGGCCTTGCTGTTCCGGGATATGGCCGACATTCCGGTGCTCGATTTCATCGCCACCGCCGGTCTGGGTGAGAAGGTGAAGAAGGCCGAACTCACCTGGAACGGCCAGTTCGATTTCGAGAACATCGAGAAGTAGCGTCTCGGTGCGCCGCGCCGCCGGGAACGGTGGCGCGGCGGTACGGGTGTGCCCGCTGCCGGGACCGGCTCGGTCCGGGTAGGCTGACCCGTCGATCGGACACGCGCACGTAAATGAGGTGGTGGCGGAATGAGTGAACGGGTATCCGAATCCGTGACGGGGACAACCACGGTTGCTGTCACGGTGCCCGCGTCGCCGGAACAATTGACGATGCTGCGCGCCCTCGCCGAGACCGTATTGCTGATCGCCGATTTCGGCCTCGACGAGGTGACCGATATCCGTCTCGCGCTCGATGAGATCGCGACCGTGCTCATGCAGGACGCGGCGCCCGGCTCGACGATCGACTGCGCGTTCTCCTACGGCGAGGGCGTGCTGAACGCCAGTATTCGCGCGGTGGGCACGTCGGACACCGAGGTGGGCTCGGGCAGTTTCGGCTGGCACATCGTGCAGACCCTGACCGACTCGGTCACGGCGACCAGGGCGCCCTTCGATGACGCCGTCTCCGGCTACCCGACTGTCGTCGACTTCGTGTGGGCCCGGGGCGTCCTCGATGAACAATGAGGCGACGACGTCCGGCGTGGGCAACGAGTCGCGCCGGCGTGGTGGGGACAGCTACGACAATATCGAGCCGCTGTTCCTCGAGCTGAGCGAGCTCGACGCCGACGATCCGCGGCGCGCGGCCGTGCGGGAGGAGCTCATCAGCCGCTGTCTGCCGCTGGCCGAGCACATCGCGCGCAAATTCACCGGGCGCGGCGAGAACTTCGACGACCTCCTACAGATCGCCCGCGTCGGCATGGTGGCCGCGGTGGACCGGTTCGACGCCTCGCACGGTTCGCCGTTCCTGGCCTTCGCGGTGCCCACGATCATGGGCGAGGTGCGCAGGCACTTCCGTGACTACACCTGGTCGGTGCGGGTTCCGCGGCGGCTCAAGGAGATTCAGCAGACCATCGCGCCCGCCATCGAGACGCTCGCGCAGCGGCTCGGCCGGATGCCCAAGGCGCGCGAGATCGCCGAGGAGCTCGGCGCCGACCTCGTCGAGGTCACCCAGGCGCTGATCGCCCGCAACGCCTACCAGACCTCCTCCATCGACGTCGGCCTCGACAGCGACGACGACAACGCCCCGCGTTCGCCGCTGGACACCCTCGGCGCCGAGGAGCCCGAGTACCAGACCGTCGAGGACTACCTCGCCGTGAAACCGCTCATCGCGGCGCTGCCCGAACGCGAACGCCAGGTCCTGATCATGCGATTCTTCGAATCCAAGACCCAAGACCAAATAGCCGCCCAACTCGGCGTCTCCCAAATGCAGGTCTCCCGCATCCTCTCCAAAACCCTGAGCACCCTGCGCGAGCAGGCCCTCCGCGACTGACACCGTCTACCGGTGCCGGTGGTGTAGGACCGCCGGCACCGGCGCGGCGGACTACCGTTGTCCGGTAGCCAACCGGAGCCGAACAAGCCGTCACTCCTAGCCTGAGCCCGTGAATGCCGATATTGAGGGCGCGGTTCGTGTTGCCCGTCTTGCTGCGGAGTTCGAGTGGTCCGGGAAGGTCGATGATGTCGAACCGTTCTGTGCCGCGGCTGGGTGGGAGATCGTGGAGGAAGGGCAAGATCCCGGTGATTCGCACCGATCTCGCGGTGAACCGGCCTCTGGCGGTCATCAATCTGCGGAAGCGGCGGCTGGATTACCTGTCGGTCTATGTCACCGACGCCACCGCGTCGGACGCCATACCTCTCGAAGTTGAACCCGAGTTGAGAGCGTGTTTCGCCGATCTGGGCCGGGCGTTGACCCAAACGTTGGGTGCTCCAACCCGACAGGACATCGACAAGGTTCTCCGGTGGGATCTGTCCAGGGTCGTTCTCCGATTGAGGAGAGGCATTGGTTCGGTTCGTTTTGATCTGGTCGGCCGCGAATACCAGGCGGAACTGGATGAGCCTGACCCCGAGGATGAGGATTGATCGCCAGCAGGCCGCGGCGTTCCCCACGCCAGTCAGCCGCCCCTACTGCCCATCGGCTGGGTGACGCCCCGCTTCAGCCGTGGTGGCCCGAGTGGGCGTCGGTTTCCGTGCCGGGCATGTCCATTCGCATCGGAGTGGGTTGCCGGCCCGGGGCGAGGACCAGGAATTGGCCCATCATGCCGTGGTCTTCGTGCAGGAGCAGGTGGCAGTGGAACATGTACGGGTAGGTGGGGTCGCTGTGGTGGGCGAAGTGCATCGCTAGGCGGTAGGTGCGTTGGGGCTCGGTGTAGAGGGTGTCTTTCCAGCCGGATAGGGCGGGGGGTGGGGCCTGGTCGTCGATGTCGAGCACCTGGAACTGCACGTCGTGGACGTGGAAGTTGTGTGGCCAGTTGTCGTTGTTGCGGACTGTCCACACCTGCGTGGTGTCGACGGGGACGGTCAGGTCGACGCGGTTCATGTCCATGCGCTGGTTGTTGATCATGAACCACTTCAGTTCGAAGGTGTGGTCGGGGGCGGTGCCCGGTTGTGCGAGCGGCGCGATCGTGGCGAGCGAAACCGGCAGGGGCGCAGACGGTTTCGGGTTTTGCGCCGCGCGTAGTCGCAGGATGTCGAAGCTGTCGTCGAAGCCGAACTCGGCGGCCCGGTCGATGTCCCTGCGCTGTTCGATCGGCAGCGACCGGAGCACGATTTGCTCGCCGCCGCGCATTTCTACGACGAGTTCGGCCCGCTCGCCGGGACTGAGCTGGATGTTCGGCAGCGTCACGGGCGCGGTGAGCAGGCCGCCGTCGGTGGCGATGAGCTGGAACGGGCGGTGGTCGGCGAAGGCCAGGTTGTAGATGCGGCCCGACGATCCGTTGAGGATGCGCAGGCGGACCCGGTCGGTGCGGACGTCGAGGTGCGCGCCTGCGATGCCGTTGACGACGATGGTGTCCCCGAGCAGGCCGACGTCGGTCGGGTCGGACTCGTCCAGCGCGCCGTCGGCGGTGAGGCGGCGGTCCTGGATGATGAGCGGAATGTCGTCGACCCCATAGTCTTTCGGCAGATCGAGGGCGTCGGTCGTCTCGTCGTCGACGATGAACAGTCCCGAAAGTCCGCGGTAGACATGCTTTTCGGTGCCGCCGTGCGGATGCGGGTGGTACCAGAGCAGCGCGGCCTGCTGATCGATGGTCCACGCGGGTTCCCAGGTGCCGCCGACGGGGATCGTCTGGTGCGGTCCGCCGTCGAAGCGCGCGGGCAGGTGCATGCCGTGCCAGTGCACCGTGGTCGGCTCCGGCACGGCGTTCCGGATGGTGAACGCCACCGTCTCGTGCCGCCTGGCGCGCACGGTCGGTCCGAGAATCGAACCGCTGTAACCCCAGGTCGGCGTGCGCTTGCCGGGCAAGATCTCCGATGTGCCCTGCTGGATGTCGAGGGTGAATCGGCGCACGCCGTCCGGCCCCACCGTGGACGCGGCCAGCGGAGGTATCGGCAGCGGCCTGGTCGCCGGGCCGGGGATCGGTGAGCCGGATCGCCCCGCGCATGCCGCGAGCGGCACTGTGCATGCCGCGGCGAGTCCGGCCAGGAAGCCTCGTCTCGAGACCACGTTCTACTCCTTCGCTCATGGTTACCTCCAGCCTCGATTGCCGACGGATTGCGGAGATCGTCCGCAGAGCCGCCATTCCGCCGGTCCGGCTCCGCCCGCGGACCCTTGTGGAAGCGCGCGGGACGTGCTATCGCGGTCACGAACAGCGGGGAGTGCCCCGCCGACGCCGGTCCGTTGTCCCTTACCGTGGACGTGTGATGGACATCCGGTGGCGGCGCGACGTGCGACTGCTCGCGCGCTGCCTGCCGCTCGCGGTGGTCCCGTTGCTGTTGCTGGCGAGTACCTTCCCCGGCCAGTACCGCGTGCCCTGGAGTTACTGGGTGCTTGCCATGCTCGCGAGCGCGCTATTCGTGGTGGGCGATCGGTGGCCGCTGGCCGTCTCGCTGGCACTGTCGATCCTGGCCGTGCCGATGTTCCGCACGCCGGCGTGGGGGTTGTCGGGTTTGGTGCCGTTTCTCGGTGCCGTCGCCCTGGTCGAGGTGGCGATGCGTACCCGGGCGAACTCCCGGGTGGCGCTCGCGGCCGCGTGCTGGGCGCTGGCCGTGGTGCTCGGCCGGTGGGGCAGCCACGAAGCCACCCTGTGGGGCGCGGCCACCGTGGTCGAGGCGGGCACCTATGTCGGGGTGCCGCTGCTGCTCGGGCTGTACCTGCGCGGCCAGCGCGATCTGGCGGCGACCCTGCGCCTGCGCGCCGCCGACGCCGAAAACCGAAGGGCCGAGGCGGAATCGCGCACCCGAGCGGCCGAGCGCGGCGCGATGGCGCGGGAGTTGCACGACCTGATCGCGCACCACATGGCCTCGATCGTGCTGCGCGTCGGCATCGCGCGACACGTCGTCGCCGACCAGGATCCGCGCGTGAACCTGGTCCTCGACGACGTGCGCGAGACCGCCGCCGACGCGCTGGCCGATATCCGCCGGTTGCTCGCCGCGCTGCGCGACCCCGCGCTCGGCGAGGTCGCGCTGGTGGACGCCGAAGCCGTGCGGGCCGAGATCTCGGCGGCGGTGCGCCGGGTCGAGGTGGCCGGATTCGTCGTCGAGGCCGAGATCGCGCCGGAGCTGGCCGGACTCGACGCCATCGGCAGGCTCACGCTGCTGCGGCTGGTGCAGGAGTCGCTCACCAATGTGATGAAGCACGCCGAGCCCGCGGGTTCGGTCCGGGTCGAGGTCCTCCGGCGCGGCGGGGGAATCGCCTTGCGCGTGCGCAGTGGTGTCGGTGTCTCCGGCGCGAAACCGGCCGGTCACGGCATTATCGGCATGCGGGAGCGGGTGGAGCTCGCGGGCGGCACCCTGGCCGTCGGCGCGGCTGGGGGAGGGTGGGAGGTCGACGCCTGGCTGCCCGGGGTCGAGGCGGTGGCGCGATGATCACCGTTTTGCTGGTAGACGATCAGCGGCTGGTCCGGGCCGGGCTGCGCATGCTCATCGAATCCATCCCCGACTTCCGGGTGGTCGGCGAGGCCGCCAACGGAATCGAGGCGATCCGCCTGAACGCCGAACACTCCCCGGACCTCATCCTCATGGATCTGCGCATGCCCGGCCTGGACGGCGTAGCCGCCACCGAACGGATCGTCGCCGCCCGACCGGCGGCAAAAGTATTGGTACTCACCACCTTCGACGACGATGACCACCTCTTCCCCGCCCTCGCCGCGGGCGCGACCGGCTACCTCGTCAAGGACACCGCCCCCGCCGACCTGCTCACCGCCATCCGCCGCACCGCCGACGGCGACCTCCTCTTCTCCCCAACCCTCCTGCGCCGCTTGGTAACCCACGCCATAGCAACCCACCCCACCCCCAAACCCCCAGCCCGCCAACTGAATCTGACCCCCCGCGAACAAGAAGTCCTCACCCTCGTAGCCCAAGGCCTGAGCAACCAAGAAATCGCCACCCACCTCCACCTAGGCCTAACCACCGTCAAAACCCACATAGCCAACCTCATGACCAAAACCGCCTCCGACAACCGAGTCCGCCTAGCCCTCCACGCCCACAACACCCCCTGACCCGCCGCCCGCCGCCTACGTCGACGACCAGGTCCTTGACCTCGTCAGCCGCCGCAGCACGGTTATGGTGGCCAGCGTGCCCAACGAACTCACCACGACCGCGGCCGCGACAATCCTCGGCATCTCCTCGATGAATCTCGTCGAGGACGGAACCTTGCCCGCCCGCGAAGTCGGTTCCCGTACGAGGCTGCTCAGCGAAGACGTCTTCGCCTACAAACAGCGGCAACAAGCCGAGCGCCGCCAGGCCTTCGATGAACTCCGCCGGATCGAAGACGACCTCGGCCTGGTCGATTGACCAAACCCCTTGGGCCTCAGCGTATCTCGCTGCCCACGGAACACGGCATGCCACTGACCCTGGTGGGCGGGCGTGGCGAGATCGGGCGGGGTTATTCGAGGGGGACGGGGCGGGTGTCGGGGCGGGGGCGGCGGGGGGATTCGTTGATTGCTTCGCCGACCATGGCTCGGACTGCGGTGCGCAGGCCGTAGAGGGGGCGGGCGGTGGGGCCGGCGCCGGGGTCTTCGCGGAGTTCTTTGAGGAGGGAGCAGCAGAGGGCGAGCATGACGAGGACGAAGGGGAGGGAGACGAGGATGGTGGCGGTCTGTAGTGAGCTGAGACCGCCTGCGACGAGCAGGACGGCCGCGACCGAGGCCATCAAAACGCCCCAGGTGACGACGAGCCACGAGGGCGGATTGAGGGCGCCGCGGCTGGTGAGCGAGCCCATGACGAGGGAGGCTGAGTCGGCGCTGGTGATGAAGTAGGTCATCACCAGGATCATCGACACCCACGAGGTGACGGTCCCGGCGGGCAGCGCGTCCAGCATGGCGAACAGCGAGGCCTCCGCGTCGCTCGCCTGCGCGGTGAGGTCGGCGACGCCCGTCGCGGACAACCGGATTGCGCTGCCGCCCATGATGCAGAACCACACCACGGTCACCCCGCTCGGCACCAGCAGCACACCGACGAGGAACTCGCGAATCGTGCGCCCGCGCGAGATGCGCGCGATGAATGTGCCGACGAACGGCGCCCACGACAACCACCACGCCCAGTAGAAGATCGTCCACTTGCCGAGCCAGGCGGAGTCGGCGTAGGCGCCGGTGCGGGTGGCCATCGGCAGCAGCTCGGTGAGGTAGTTGCCGATGCTGGACGGAATGCTGTCCAGCACATACACCGTCGGCCCCAGCACGAACACGAACAGCATGAGCAACGCCGCCAGCACGATATTGACCGTGGAGAGCCACTTGACGCCCTTGTGCAGCCCTGAGAACGCCGAGAGAACGAACGCCGCGCTGAGCGAGGCGATGATGATCAGCTGAAGACTCACGGTGTCCGGCGCGTCGGCGGTGAGCTGCAAACCCTTCGCCACCTGCAGCGCACCGAGCCCGAGACTGGTCGCGGTGCCGAAGACGGTGGCGAACACCGCGAGCAGATCGATGGCCTGCCCCGCCCACCCCTGTGCCCGGCGTTCGCCGAGCAGCGGCACGAAGGCGGCGGAGAGCCGATTGCCGCGCCCTTTCCGAAATCCCGCGTACGCCAAGGCAAGTCCGACGATCCCGTAGATCGCCCACGGCGTGAGCGTCCAGTGGAACAGCGAATACTGCAGCGCCGTAGCGGCCGCCGCCGTGGTCTGCGCCGTCACACCCGTGGACGGCGGCGGCGCGACGAAATGCTGTAGCGGCTCGCCGACGCCGTAGAACATCAACCCGATGCCCATCCCCGCGCTGAACATCATCGCGATCCAGGCGAGATTGCTGAATTCTGGTTCGTCGTCGTCTTTTCCGAGCCGGATCCGCCCGTACCGGCTCACCGCGATCACCAGGCACAGGACCAGGAACACGTCGGCCGAGACAACGAACAACCAGTCGAAATTGCCGAGCACCCAGTTCAGCGCGGTCTTCGACGCCGAGTCGAAGCTGTCCTCGCCGAGCGCGGCCCAGGCGACGCCCGCGATCACCGCGGCGCCGCCGATGCCGATGAGGCGCAGATCCGGCCCGGTCGATGTGGTGTCTGTCTCGGTAGCCATCGCAGTCAACTATCGCGGGTAACGAGCGATTAGCCGAGGGGACACGCGGAGCCCGGCGGACTTGTGGCGAGTTCCACCGGGCCGCCCAGACCGGCCCCAAATCGACCGGACGCGCTCCGGAATCTGTACTTTTTGACCAGACCCGCGTCAGTCCGGCGCGGCTCGCCGGCGGGAGGCGGAGGCGCAGACATGTTCACCACGAGGCCGACATTGCGGGGCACCTTCGGGATGGTGTCGTCCACCCACTGGCTGGCGTCGCAGTCCGCGATGGCCGTGCTGGAGGGCGGCGGCAACGCGTTCGACGCGGCCGTCGCCGCGGGTTTCGTGCTGCACGTGGTGGAGCCGCACCTCAACGGCCCCGCGGGCGAGGCACCGATGATCCTCGCGCCGGCCGGTGCGCCGGTGCGCGTGCTGTGCGGACAGGGCCCGGCACCCGCGGGCGCGAGCGCCGCGCACTACCGCGGCCTCGGGCTGGATTTCGTTCCCGGCACCGGACCGCTGGCCGCCGCGGTGCCCGGCGCGTTCGACGCGTGGATGGTGTTGCTGCGTGATTACGGCACAAGGTCTTTGGCCGATCTGCTGCGCTACGCCATCGGGTACGCGCAGGACGGCCACCCGCCCGTTCCCCGAATCCGGATTCAGGTGGAGGAGGTCCGTGAACTCTTCACCGCCGAGTGGACCTCCTCGGCCGAGGTGTACCTGCGCGACGGCGCCGCGCCGACACCCGGTGCGCTGTTTCGCAATCCGGCGCTCGCCCGCACCTGGCGCCGGCTGATCGACGAGGCCGTCGCCGAGGGCGGCGGCGACCGGGTCGCGGAAATCGAGGCGGCCCGGCGCATCTGGCGCACGGGGTTCATCGCCGAGGCGATGCTGCGGCAGTCGGCGCGGCCGACCATGGACACCAGCGGCGAGCGGCACGTCGGCACCCTCACGGCCGCCGATCTGGCCGGCTGGTCGGCGACCTACGAGGAGCCCGCCACCTACGACTGGCGCGGCTGGACGCTGTGCAAGATGGGCCCGTGGAGCCAGGGACCGGTCTTCCTCCAGCAGCTCGCCCTGCTGCCCGACGAACTGCCTGCTTACGGCTCCGCCGAGTACGTCCACCTGCTCATCGAGGGCTGCAAGCTCGCGATGGCCGACCGCGAGGCCTGGTACGGCGACGTGCCGAATGTGCCACTGCCCGAACTGCTTTCGCCGTCCTACAACGCGAGTCGACGAGCGCTGATCGAGGCGAAGGCGTCCTACGCGCTGCGTCCGGGCAGCCCCGACGGGCGCCCGCCGCGGCTCAGCTCACGCATCGGCGGTTCGACGCCGGGCGACGAGGCGGAGGGCGCGGGCGAGCCCTCGCTCGCCAGTAGTGGCGAAACGCGCGGCGACACTTGCCATTTCGACATCGTCGATCAGTGGGGCAACATGATCTCGGCCACGCCGAGCGGCGGTTGGCTGCAATCGAACCCCGTCATCCCCGAGCTCGGCTTCCCGCTCGGCACCCGCCTGCAGATGGCCTGGCTGGACGAGGGCCTGCCCAATACCCTTGTGCCGGGCCACCGTCCGCGCACCACCTTGACGCCGGCGCTCGCACTGCGCGACGGCGTGCCGGTCATGGCCTTCGGCACCCCCGGCGGCGATCAGCAGGACCAGTGGCAGCTGCACTTCTTCCTCTCCGTCGCCTACGGCGGCCTGGACCTGCAAGCCGCGATCGACGCGCCCAACTGGCACAACACCTCGTTCCCCAGCTCGTTCTACCCGCGCGACATGGAGCCGGGCGTAGTCATCCTGGAGTCCAGGATGGACGAGTCGGTCATCGAGGACCTGCGCCGCCGTGGACACGACGTCACCGTCGGCGAGCCGTGGTCGGAGGGCAGGTTGTGCGCCGTCGCACGCGATCCCGAGTCGGGTGTGCTGTCCGCGGCGGCGAATCCGCGCGGTATGCAGGGCTACGCAGTCGGTCGCTGACGCCCACGCGCGGGCCTCGGCGCGGCGGACGCTCACGCGCGGGGTCTTGCAGGCGCGGCGGACGCTCACGCGCGGGGTCTTGCAGGCGCGGCGGACGCTCACGCGCGGGGTCTTGCAGGCGCGGCGGACGCTCACGCGCGGGGTCTTGCAGGCCCGGCTGACGCTCACGCGCGGGGTCTTGCAGGCCCGGCTGACGCCACGCACGGCCCCGCCGACGCCGCGCGCTCCGGTTGTGAAGTGTTCCGAGTCCGAAAACGTTGAGGCCCAGCCTAACTCGGCGGCCCATAAACCTCGAGCTCGCGAAGGCCGGGCCGTGCGCCGGGGCCATCGGCCGTGATGTCCACCCGGATGTAGCGGGCGGACAAGGGGTTAGCAAGCACGCCGGTCACCGGATCGGCGCTGATCCTCGTCCAGGTTCGATCATCGGAGGACACCGAGAGCTCGGCCTTCCCCGGCGGACGTTGCTGCCAGTGTGGAAGCACCCGCCCCACAACGGTTTCCGCTCCGAGGTCGACCGTGACAACCCCTCGGTCGGCGTCGGCCACCCAGCCGGTCGAACTACTCCCGTCGACGGCGGCCTCCGCGTAACGCCCAGGCTCGGCCGAACTAGCGGACACGGACTTGCAGCGCGCGAGATTGTCGGTCGGCAGGAGATCCGGCCGACGCGTCTTGACACTCAATGGCTGCTCGCGACTGACCAACTGCGTGCCCGCCGCGGACTCGACCGGCATCGCCGCACCGTCGCGCAGCGTGATCGTCGCGTCGTCCCGCCCGATCTCGGCGTCGAAAGTCCTTCCCTGCCAATGCATGCCACGAATGCGTAGGCCCGCCCCGAACCGCGGCGGCAGCGTCGGATCGACGCGCACCCGGTCGCCCCGCAGGCGCAGCCCGAGCAGTCCGTTGGTGAAGGTCTGCACGAACCCGCCCGCCGCCGTGACGAACGTGAAGGCGGGCGCGCCCGCCAGCGGGTCCTCGACGCCCGCCTTGTCGCCGCGCGCCTCCGCGAACTGCCCGAACGGGGCCCGCTCGAACGGGCGAACCGCGCGTTCGAGGTAGGTGCCCGTCGCGCAGCCCGGCATGCCGATCGCCGCGGCGTCGATGGCGTGCACCGCGTCGGTCATCGCCGGGCCGTCGGGATCGGTGCGGTCGGCATAGTATTCGAGGATGTTCCGTGAAACCTCCTCCGGCATAGGCCATTCCAGCGGATAGATGAGCATCGCGGTGTCCGCCTGCTTGATCGGCGTTCCGGCGTACCCGTCGTACTGGCTGAATATCCGCCGCGCCTGGTCGAAGGGCATGCGCAGCCGATCGGCGATGGCGGTCCACTCCGGCGGGGCCTGCTCGCGCAGGAGGTCGGCGGCGCGGGCGGCATTGCGCAGGGCCAGCGCCGCCACCGCGTTGGTGTAGGCGCCGTCGTCGACGCCGTTGCTGTATTCGTCAGGGCCGGCGACGTTCTCGATCGAGTAGCTGCCGTCCGGGTTCGGCGTCGCCCGCGAGGCCCAGAACTCGGCCACGCTCCGCATGATCGGCCAGCTACGCCCGCGCAGATAATCGATGTCGCCGGTGGCCAGGTAGTACTGCCAGGCCGCGAGGGAGACATCGCCTTGCAGATGGTTCTGGGTAAGACAGTGCGGGGGATCCCAGCTGTGGCACTCCGCGAGCGCGCCCCGGCTCGCGCTGGTCCACGGATAGAAGGCGCCGCGAAAGCCGAGCTGCCGCGCGTTCGCCTGCGCGGCGGGCAACGTCTTGAACCGATACTGCACAATGGATTTCGCCAGATCGGGGGCGAACTGGAGCAGTCCGGGCAGCATCCAGATGTCCGCGTCCCAGAACACCGCGCCCCCGTAGTTGTCGCTGCTGAGCCCGACGGGCGAGATGCTGTTGTCCTGTTGGGAATTGGTGCTCGAGTACAGCGAATACAACGCGCCGCGGACCCACGTCTGGAAATCGGGATTCGCCGGTACCTCGATATCGCCGCGCCACAGCGCGCGCCAGGCCGCGGCCGTGCCCGCCAGCAGATCCGGCCAGCCTTTGCGCGCCGCCCGCTGGGCCGCGTCCTGGGCCGCCGACACCGGATCCCGGGCGGTGAGCGCGGTGTCGACGCCGACGAATTTGGTTACCGCATAGGACTTTCCGGCTCGCACGGTGAGCCGGTTCTGCTGAGCGACGGTGAGATCGCGCGCCGCGTCGGGCCGCCGCGCGGCTCCGGTGCTGAGCACGGACGCCACCGCGCCGACAACACCGGTGCCGTCGGCGCGGAACCCGACCTTGATGCCGCCCTCGCTCGCGCCGCCGATGGTCTGCGTCATCCGGCGCGCGCCCGCGCCGTCGATCAGATCGGTCACCGCCAGCTCGCCGGACCAGTGCGGGACGGCGGTGAGGCGGACCGCGCCGACATGCTGGTCGACCCGGTCCGCGAGGACGTCGTACACCAGATCGGTCGCCCTGCCGTCGCGGCTGGTCCAGGTGAGCGCGGTGCGCACCAGCCCGCAGCGCAGGTACGCCGTCTGCGAGAAGTCGGTGATCTGCTCGGCCGGCGTGTTCGGGGAGTAGGTGTCCTCGCCGACGCCGACGGTGAGCGCCGACCAGTTCGGCAGCGCCGCAACGACTTCGCGATCTTCGGCCACTCCCGGTGTGTGCCCGTACAGTCCGGCGACGAACGCGCCGTCATAGCGCGGTGTGTAGAGGGGCCAGCCACTCGGCTCGCCGGTCAGCGCGTATCCCGGCCCGCGCGGTGGCACCCGCAGCCCGAGGTAGCCGTTGCCGACGAACGGATGCCGCTCGAACCCGGCATTCACGTCGGTGTTCGTCGCCACCCACCCCGGGGCGGACGAGGCGTCGTCGTCCGGGCATACCGTGGCCGGCGCACCGCGCCGGACGGCGAGGACGATCCCACCCGCCACCAGCGCGACCGCCACGACCAGCGCGACGCCGACCAAGACCCTGGTGCGAGAACGCAATCCGTACCTCCATGGCTGGGCGATCGTGTCGTGCCAGGTCGCGGCCCGTGGTCGGCCGGTGACACCGTCCACGAACGGTTCGATCCTATGATCGACTACGGAACTCGGAGCACGTGATCATGTCCGGGTCATGTCACCGACCGTGAGGGAGCGATTCGCCATGTCCGCCGTGCCCGCCGATCCGACCGTGCTGCATCCCATGCCGGGCCAGAGCCGGGTGGTACTGCTGCGACCGCTGGTGACCTCCCCGCTGATCGAGGTCGGCGACTTCTCCTACTACGACGACCCCGGCGACCCGACCGCCTTCGAGACCAGCAACGTGCTGTACCACTACGGCCCGGAGAAGTTGATCATCGGCAAGTTCTGCGCGCTCGGCGAGGGCGTCCGGTTCATCATGAACGGCGCCAACCATCGGATGGACGGCCCGTCGACCTTCCCCTTCCCGATCATGGGCGGTTCGTGGACCGAACACTTCGACCTGATCACCGGCCTGCCCGGGCGCGGCGACACGGTGATCGGCCACGACGTGTGGTTCGGCTATCGGACGACGGTGATGCCCGGCGTGCGCATCGGCAACGGCGCGATCATCGCCTCGGGATCGGTGGTGGTCGACGACGTTCCCGACTACGGCATCGTCGGCGGCAACCCGGCGAAGCTCCTCCGCCGCCGCTACAGCGACGAGGACGTCGAGCGACTGCTCGCCATCGCCTGGTGGGACTGGCCGCTCGAGCACCTGACCGCGCACCTCCGCACGATCATGTCCGGCAGCGTCGACGAACTGGCGGCCGCGGCCCCCGAGTGACTACGGCGTCGCGGTGCGGGCGTCCGGGTCGAAGCCGCCGGGGATCTCGTAGACCACGCCGGTGAAGGTGGCGCCGAAGAGACGGCCCGCCGAGAAGCCGGTCGTGCCGCGGCCGTAGGTGAGCACGCTCGTCATCGGGTTGCCGCCGCCGAGAACGCAGTACTGGTTCGGCGCGTCGATCCGGATGACCTGGCCCGCGGTATTGAGCGGGACCACGGGGCGGTCCAGGGAGTCCAGGGTCAGGCCGTCCGGTGCGGCGAGCGCGTCGGCGCCGCCGAGGTCGAGCAGCGACTGGGGCGCGCCGGGGTTCGCGGTCGGTATCCGGCTCACGCCGGGGTTGACGAATGTGCGTGAGACATAGAGGTATTCGTCGTCGTTACCGAGGACCGCGCCGTTCGCGCTCGGGAACGTCGCCCAATCCGCCTGCACCACACCGTTCGGGTAGACCCGGCCCACGAGGTTGCCGAAATCGTTGGTGGCGTAGACGGTTCCGTCCCGGGCGACATCCATGCCGTTGGTGGCGCTGAGACCCGCCGCGAACGGTCGCACCGCCCCGGTGTCCGGATCGAGTTCGATGATCCCGGCGTGACGCAGCGCGTCGCCCGCGAACGACCGCGCGTCCGCGCCGTAGCCGACCAGGAGTTTGTCGTCCGGTGTCCAGGTGAGCGCGCCGCCACCGCCGCTCGGGACCGTCGCGATGGGCACCGGCGCCGCGCCCGGCGCGTCGATCCGATAGACCCGGCCGGTCACCAGGTCCGTCGTATAGGCCCGCCCGCGCGCGTCGACGGTCAGCCCCTCCAGCGCACCGGGCAGCGTGGCGGCCACCACCGTCGGCTGGCCCGCCCCGCCGCACACCGGCGCCGCGCTGGCGGCGGGCGCGGCGATCGCCGATATCGCGGCGAGCGTCGACGCCGCCGCGGCGACCATTGCCTTGTTCCTGCTGACCATTGCACACCTCGACTGTCTCGATTAGGCGCTATTCGCCGCCCCGGCACGCGAATCGCCTCGTCGAACTCGGGAATCCACTGCAGTATGCGCCCGCGGCGGTGGAGATCCCCGCACATCCGCGCCGTGGGCGTGCCACGGGTAATACTTGCGAGACGATCAGCGCCGCACCGGATTTCCGGTCGGCCGGGTTAGGCTTGCCGTTCGGCGGCGGCGACGGGCGTCGCCGGTGCGAAGGGATGCGGGATGAGTGACGAGCTGGAGACGCCGCCGTTCGCGGAGGTCATCAATGGGGCGCTGGAGTTCACCATTCCGGTCGCGCATCGGATGGGCGTGACGGCGCTCGAGGTGCGGCCGGGTTTCGCGGCGACCATGGTGCCTATCGAGGGCAACGGGAACCACTTCGGCGCGATGTACGCCGGCGTGCTGTTCACGGTGGCGGAGATCCTCGGCGGCGCGATCGCGATCGCCACCTTCGACAACTCCGAGTTCTACCCGCTCGTCAAGGACCTGCACGTGTACTTCCGCAAGCCCGCGAAGACCGACGTGCGGGCCGAGGCGAGTCTGCCGCCCGAGGAGATCGCGCGCATCACCGAGGAGGCCGCGGCCAAGGGGAAGTCGGACTTCACCCTGCGGGCCGTGGTCACCGATGCCGACGGTGTGGTGGTCGCGGAGACCGAAGGGTGTTATCAACTGCGGGCGCACGGTAGGTAACGGCGGACCTCGTCGTCTCGGCCGCGAGGTCACCTCGGCATCCCGCTGAGGGGGACGCCGAGCCTTCGGCGTGCGACCGGCACCACAATTTCGCAGTGATCTCGGGCACATAACGTAACAATCACCGTGCTCGCACCCGATTCTTTTCGCCTGCTCGAGGCGCGGAAATGCGATAACCCTCGACCGTCGCTTCAGGTTATCGGTTCGTGATCAGTGCGTGATCTGTCGCGACTTCTTCGTTATCGTCGCTGAGGCCCGATCAATGACGGGCACGAACTCGATCCGCTGAATGCCGGTGACCCTGCCCCGCGGTTCGAGAATCCCCGACCTACCTGGGGGCAGGGGCACGGAGAGTACGACCCGTGCCGGTGGGCGCAGGCAGGAATTCACATGTCGCATAATCGCAAGTTCAACACCCGTGTCCTCGGTTTCACCGCTGCCCTCGGCGCGCTCGTGGCCATCCCGTTCGGCCTCTCCACCGCCACCGCGTCGGCCCACGACTGGGACGCCGTCGCACAGTGCGAGAGCGGCGGCGACTGGGGCATCGACACCGGCAACGGCTTCTCCGGCGGCCTGCAGTTCACGCCGAGCACCTGGGCCGCCAACGGCGGCGAGGGCGACCCGAGCAACGCGAGCCGGGCCGAGCAGATCCGCGTCGCGGAGAACGTGCTCGCCACCCAGGGCCCCGGCGCGTGGCCCGTCTGCGGCGCCTACCTCTAAGGCTTCGACCGGCGTCCACCGCACATGCGGTGGGCGCCGAATCGTTTCCTGGCGCTTGCGCGGACCTCGATCACGTCGGTTCCGCGTTTATTCTCGAGGTCGAATTCTTTCGGCTTCAATTCAATCGGGATGTGCACTGAGCTATTGCACAGATATCTCGAATCAGTCTGTGATCGCATCCGGCCATCGGTAGGTTCGACGGCGTCCAGCGTCTAGCGCGGGATGGCCGAGGGCAGCGGGTGATCCGGCTCCAGCGCGGGCAGGCCGTCGACGCTGGTCGCGTTGTCGCCGACGATGCGACGGGCGAAGTCGTCGTCGGTGCGGCGGCCGTGCAGCGCGTCGAGCACGGGGCGCTCGTCGACCAGCTCCAGATAGGGGACCGAGTATCCGCAGGAGTCGGCGATGCGGTCGATCTCGATCACGATGGCCGCGCGCAGGCCGGGATGCTGCAGGCCGAAATGCGGTCGCAGAGCGTCGAACTCGGCGGAGTCGGGGCGGACCACGCGGCCGGTGCCGAAGAGCCGCAGTATCTTCGACGTGCGGTCGAACGAGCAGAACATCACGGTGATGCGGCCGTTGTCGCGCAGGTGCGCGATGGTCTCCGCGCCGCTGCCGTAGAGGTCCAGGTAGGCGACGGTGTGATCGTCGAGGATGGCGAAGGTGTCGCGGTAACCCTTGGGGGACAGGTTGACCCGTCCGCCCTCGGTCGGTGCGGTCGCCACGAAGAACATCGGCTGCTTGCCGATGAACTTGCGTAGCGCGTCGTCCAGATGCGAGAAAACCTTCGCCATCGGTATTCCTTCCCCGATTCGTCCCATGACGGGAGTGCGCGTCGAGCGTAACGCCGGGTGCAGGTCTCGATGAGCGGCTGAGGGACTTATCACTCGCGCTCGCGGTATGCCGTCAGGCCCGCCAGAGCTGGTCGCCCGCCCGCGAGATCACGATGTTCGGCACCACCGCGTTGCGCGACAGCCGGGTGATCGCGAGGACCATCTCGGCGATGTCGCCCGTGGTCAGCATCGCCGACGGGTCGAGCACGTCGCGTTTCCACGCGGTCATGTCGGTGTCGACGTAGCCGGGGGAGATGGCCGTGGCGCTGACCCCGACGGCCGACTCCTCCAGCGAGATGGCCTCGCAGAGCGAGATCAAGGCGGCCTTGGTCGCACCGTAGGCCGCCAGGCCGGCCTCGCCCGCGACGCCCGTGATGGACGCGAGCGCCACGATCTTCGCGCCGCGCCGCGGGTCGTCCTCGGCGCTCTTGCGCAGCAGCGGAAGCGCGGCCTGGATTAGGGCGATGGGTCCGCGGAAGTTCACGTCGAGCATGCGCTCGTAGGTCTTCTCCGGCATATCGGCGACGGTGCCCGCGGTGCCGGTGCCCGCGCTGAGCACGAGCGCGTGCAGGTCGCCGAAGCGGTCGGCGTGCGCCTGGACCAGGGCGCGCACCTGGTCCAGGTCGTTCATCCGGGCGACGACCGGATTCACCTCCGCACCGGTCTCGTCGGCCAGCCGGGCCGCCGTCTCGGCGAGTGAGTCCGCGTTCCTGGCGGCGATCGTCAGCCGGTAACCCTCCTCGGCCAGGCGGCGCGCCACCTCGGCGCCGATGCCGCGCGAGCCGCCGGTCACCAGCGCGCTGCGTGCGCTCATGCGAGCATCTCCAGTCCGGCGTCGAGCAGCAGCGGCACGGCCCCGCCGATGGTGGCGAAGCCCTCACCCACCGTCTTGCCCGCGAGGAACCGCTGGTGGATGCCCTCCGCGATGACCGCGAGCTTGAAGTAGCCGAGCGCACGATAGAAGGGCAGTCGCGCCAAGGAGTAACCGGTCGCGGCGGCGTAGCGTTCGGCGACCTCGTCGACGGAGAGGAAGCCCGGGTTGGCGCTCGGCGCGTGCCGGACGCCGAGCACGGGCTCGCAGCGGTCGTCCCAATAGACTTGCAGCAGGCCGAGATCGGCGAGCGGGTCGCCGAGGGTGGCCATCTCCCAGTCCACCACGGCGGCGATCCGGCCGAAGTCGTCTCGGTCGACGATCGTGTTGTCCAGGCGGTAGTCGCCGTGCACGATCGTCTCGGCCGTTTGCTCGGGCAACGCGGTTCCGAGGGCTTCGGTGAGCCGGTCCAAGGCGTCGATCTCGCGGGTGGCCACCCGGTCCCACTGGCCGCGCCAGCGTTTCACCTGGCGGGCCAAATAGCCTGCCGGGCGGCCGAATTCGGCGAGTCCGACGGCGGTGTAGTTGACCGCGTGCAGTGCGGCCAGCGTGTCGATGAGCGCCTCCGAGCACGCGCGCGCCTGCTCGGCGGTCAGCGCGGCGGTCTGGTCGCCGTCCTGCAGAACGTGGCCGTCCACGAAGGAGACGACGGCGAACGGCACGCCGATCACCTCGGTGTCCTCACAGAGCGCGACGGCTTGCGCGACAGGGACATTCGTCTCGCGCAGGGCCGCGACGATGCGGTACTCGCGGGCCATGTCGTGCGCGGTCGGGGTGAGCGGGCCGAGCGGCGGGCGGCGCAGCACCCAGTCGTTCGTGCCGTCGGTGAGCCGGTAGGTGAGGTTGGATTTGCCGCCCGCGAGCAGCGACGCGGTCAGCGGCCCCGCGGTCTGCGGGACGTTGGCCTCGAAATACCGTTGCAGCGCGGGCAGATCGAGTCCGGCAAGTGCCGCCGTCATCGGTTCGCCTCCTCGAGGGTCCGGCTCCGTTCGGCGGGAGCACGTGTCGGGAAGGTTGTCATCCTAGGCGCTCGATAATGGTGGCGTTGGCCAATCCGCCTGCCTCGCACATGGTTTGCAGGGCGTACCGGCCGCCGGTCTGCTCCAGATGGTTGACCATGGTGGCCAGGATGCGGGTGCCGGAGGCGCCGAGCGGATGGCCGAGGGCGATCGCGCCGCCGCGCGGGTTAAGCCTGGCCGGATCGGCGCCGAGTTCGTGCTGCCACACCAGCGGGACCGGCGCGAACGCCTCGTTCACCTCGTAGGCGTCGATGTCGTCGATGCCGAGACCCGCGCGCTCCAAGACCTTTCGGGTCGCCGGGATCACCGCGGTGAGCATGAGCAGCGGGTCGTCGCCGACCACCGCGAACGAATGGAACCTCGCGCGAGGGCGCAGGCCAAGCTTGTTCGCCGCCTCCTCGCTCATGATGAGCGCGGCCGACGCGCCGTCGGTGAGCGGGGAGGAGTTGCCCGGCGTGATCGACCATTCGATCTCCGGGAACCGGGCGGTGAACCGCTCGTCCACGAACGCGGGCTTCAACCCCGCCAGGCCCTCGGCGGTGGTGCTGGGCCGGATGGTCTCGTCCGCGGTCAAGGTGCCCGCGGCGACCAGCTCGTTCGCGAAGCCACCCGCGGCGGCCGTGGCGGCGGCCAGCCGGTGCGAGCGCGCGGCGAACTCGTCCAGCGTCGCGCGGTCGAACTTCCACCGCGCGCTGATCACCTCCGCCGCGATCCCTTGCTGCACAAGCCCTTCCGGGTACCGATGGGCCAGGGGGCCTTGATTCGGATCCTTGCCCTGCGCGTTCGAGAACATCGGCGCGCGGCTCATCGACTCCACGCCGCAGGCGATCGCGATGTCGTACGCGCCCGAGAGCACGCCCTGCGCCGCGAAGTGCGCGGCCTGCTGACTCGACCCGCACTGCCGATCCACCGTCGTAGCCGGCACCGACTCCGGAAAGCCCGCGGCCAACGCCGCCGTCCGGCTGATATTGAAAGCCTGCTCCCCACTCTGCGTCACACACCCCCCGACCACATCGTCCACCAACCCCGGATCCAGCTCATTACGCGCCACCAACTCACCCAGCACCCCCGCGAGCAGCGTCGCCGGATGCACCCCCGACAACCCACCCCCAACTTTCCCCTTACCCGACGGGGTACGGACGACATCAACGATGACGGCGGACCTCATAGCCCTCTCCGATCAGCTAAGTTAGTTGCGATTCTCCCCTAAGTTAACACGGATTCGCGCCGCGCCGACATCGGACAGCCGGTCTTTCGCAGAGCTGCCCAGCGAATGACGAAGGCAGCTCCGGCCTCGGTCGGAGACCGGATCCGATCGGCACGGCGATCGGCGTGACATCGTGGCGGGTGCTCGTCATGGCGCGAAGAGTGCCACCGGGCACCGACAGGTTTCGGTCGCACGGGCGAGGTTCGGGGAGGCACGCCGGAGCACTTCGCATACGGATTGTGGTGTGGTTTGAGCGCAGTGACCGGTGGTCGTGGGCCAAGGCGAGAATTACGCCGGATACGTGTGTGTTTCGGTGGCTTTCACGGCGGCCCATAGTTCTAGGGCGGGGTGGAGGTGGAGGTCGGCTACGGTGGCGGGGGTTACGTCGGCGAGGACGGGTGGGGTGCCGTCCAGGCGGAGGCGGATGGTGTGGGCGTGCTGTTCGATGGCGGCGATGGTGACGGGCCAGGTGTTGCGGGGGCTGCCGGTGGGGTGGTCGAGGTGGAGGCTGACGGCGGTGGGGGGGAAGGCGATGTGGACCGGGCCCGTGGCGGGCTCGGCGACGGTGAGGGTGCCGCCGGTGTCGAGGTCGACGGTGGTGCCGTGGGCGGTGCCGCGATAGAGGTTGAGTCCGACGAGGTTCGCGACGTAGTCCGAGCGCGGTCGTCGGGCCACCTCGCTCGGGGTGCCCTCCTGGACGACGACGCCGTCTTCGAGGATGACCAGGCGGTCGGCCAGCACCATGGCGTCGAGCGGGTCGTGGGTGACCAGCACGGTGTGGCCGGGGTAGTCGGCGAGATGATGCGACAGGTCGGAGCGCACCCGCAGGCGCGTGCTCGCGTCGAGCGCGGCCAGTGGTTCATCGAGCAGCAATAGCGCAGGATCGGTGGCGAGGGCGCGGGCGAGGGCGACGCGCTGGGCCTGCCCTCCGGACAACGCACGCGGTTTGGCGTGCAGATGGTCGGCGAGCCCGACGCGGTCCAGCCATTCGGCGGCGCGATCGCGCGCGGCGGCCCGGCGATGGCCGCGGGCGCGCAGACCGAACGCGACATTGTCCAGCGCGCTCAGGTGTCCGAACAGGAGGTAGTCCTGGAAAACCACGCCGACCTCGCGTCGCTCGGCGGGCACGAACACCTTCGGCGGTGCGTCCCAAGTCTTTTCATCGATCCGGAGCGAACCCTCGGTGAGCGGCGTCAGCCCGGCCAGCGCCCGCAGCGCGGTGGTCTTGCCCGCCCCGTTGGGCCCGAGCAGCGCGACGACTTCCCCTCGCGCCACGGACAATTGAACATCGAGCGCGAAACTCCCACGCGCCACCCGCAATTCGGCGAAAACGGTCATACCGCTCCCCGAATCCACCGCTCCCGCAACGCCACCAACACCGCGACCGACACCGTGAGCAACACCAGGCTGAGCACGATCGCATCCGCCGGATCGGACTCCAGCGCCAGATACACCGTCAGCGGCATGGTGGTCGTCTGCCCGGGGAAGTTGCCGGCGAAGGTGATCGTCGCGCCGAACTCGCCCAAAGCCCTTGCCCAGCACAGCACCCCGCCCGCCACGACCCCGGGCAGCACCGAGGGCAGCGTCACCCGCCGAAAGGTCAGCCACCGCGACGCCCCCAAGGTCGCGGCCGCCTCCTCGAAGCGGGGATCCGCCGCCCGCAGCGCGCCCTCGACCGAGATCACCAGAAAGGGCATGGCGACAAAGGCTTCCGCGACGACCACGCCCGCCGTGGTGAAAGGCAGTGAGACGCCGAACCATTCGTACAGGTAGCGGCCGAACAGCCCACGCCTGCCGAGCACGAGCAGCAGCGCGACGCCGCCGACCACGGGCGGCAGTACCAGCGGCACCGTGACCAGCGCCCGCAATACCCCGCGCCCCGGCACGTCGCCGCGCGCGAGCAACCACGCCAGCGGCACCCCGAACACCAGGCAGAGCACCGTCGCGAGGCTCGCGCATGCCAGCGAAAGCCGAAGGGCCTGACCGACTTCGGCGTTGAGCAGCCGATCCGGCAGGTCGCGCCACGGCGTCCGCCACAGCAGCCCGATCAACGGAACGAGCAGAAAGGCGAGCGCACACAGCGCGGGCAGCACCAGAACGAGCGGTCGCCGTCCCCGCGCTGCCCGCCGCCGCGGCACCCGCGTCACGGCGCGTCGAATCCCGCCCCGGCGAACACCGCGCGCGCCTGATCGGAGCGCACGAAGTCGACGAATGCCGCCGCGGCGGTCGCGTTCGGCGCGTGCGCCAGCGGCGCGACGGGGTAGTCGTTGACGGCCTGGGCCGCCTCGGCGAAGTCGATGCCCTCCACCTGATCGCCGGCGGCCTTGACGTCGGTGCGGTATACCAGCGCCGCGTCGACCTCGCCGAGCTTGACCTTGGTGAGCACCGCCTTCACGTCGGCCTCGCGGGTATCGGGCTTCGGGTCGACGCCCGCCGCCGCGAACACCGTCTTGGCGGCCGCGCCGCACGGCACCTGCTCGGCGCACAGTGCGATCTTCGGCTCGGCCTTGCCGAAGTCGGCCAGGCCGGTGATGTGGGCGGGGTTGCCCTTCGGTACCGCGATCTCCAGGCGGTTGCGCACGAAGGTGACGGGTGCGACGGTCACTTCGCCCTTGTCCCGCACCTGCTGCATGTTCTTCGGCGCGGCGGAGGCGAAGACGTCGGCGGGCGCGCCCTGGTTGATCTGCTCGGCCAGCGCCGAGCTGGCCCCGAAGCTGTAGACCACTTCGACGCCCGGATGCGCGGCCTCGAACTGCTTGCCGAGTTCGGTGAAGGTCTCCGTGAGCGAGGCCGCGGCGAACACCGTGACGGTGCCGCCGAGCTCACCGCCGCCCGAGGGCGCCGCCTTGTCGTCGGAGCAGCCGGCCAGGGCCAGCGCGGCCAAGCCCGCGACCGCGGTCATGCTCAGCGAACGAATCCTTCTCGACCTCATCAGCTCTCCGGAATCTCGACCACGACGTGTGTCGACTTGACGGAGGCCACCGCGACGCTGCCGACCTCGAGCCCGAGCTCGTCGACCGACTCCCGGCTCAGCAGCGACACCAGCCGGAACGGCCCGGCCTGCATCTCGACCTGGGCCATCACGGTGTCCTTGAGCACCCGCGTCACGATGCCGCGCATGCGATTGCGGGCGGACGCGGCGACGGTGACGCCCGGCTCCGGGGTCTCCGCGTTGGCCTGCAGAAACTCGGCCAGCTCGCGGCCGCGCACCCCCTTGCGCCCGTTGCCGAGCTGAATCGCGGTCAGCTTGCCCTGATCGATCCACCGCCGCACGGTGTCATCGCTGACACCGGCCAGCACAGCCACCTCGCTGATCCGCAAATTCGACACGAAGAGGAGTTTATTTCCGTATCTGCGGAAAGCAAGGGGCAATCGTCCGGGCTGAGCACGTCCACGAGGTCGTCGCCGGTCCCTCCGAGAAGGAGCAGGTTAGACCGCGCCGCGGCAGGGACGGGCCGACCGTTTTCTCCGGTATGTGCCTGTTGTGATTGTTGTGGCTGATTTCCGGTGAACTGTCTCACAAGCGCCGCTACGCGGACCCGTTCCCCGATTTCCTATTGCGAGGCCGAAATCACTGTGGGGCACGCCCTTTCGCGTCGTATCCGCGAAAAATGATCCCGCCCATTACGTCACCGGCACGGCCCGAGCACTCCGCGCGATCATTACATTGGAAGGGATTTCGCAGTCCCATCTGATGGAGGAATTTCGGTGCCGATTATCGATCTGGGTTCGTCCGCGTTGAATCTCGCGAACGTCGTGACGTCCATCGCCGCCAACATCACCTACCTGTTGCAGGCCTGGCACGTCATCTAGTCGACGCCGTGACCCGGCGGCACCGAGGCCTCGGCCGCCGGGCACAGGCGATGGATCGTCAGCGCCGCCGCGAGCAGGCGCGAGTCGTACGGCTCGGCCGGATCGATGCCGGTGAGTTCCGCGATGCGGCGCAGGCGATAGCTGAACGTATTGGGGTGGACGTGAATCTCGGCGGCCGCCGCCTTGCGATCGGGGCCGTGGCGCAGGTGCGCGTCCAAAGCCTCGATCAGATGAGGGCTCGACAGGATCGGCGCGATCCGCTCGACCAGCCGCTCGCGCGCCGGACCGGGCCTGGTCAGCTGATGTTCCAGCAGCAGGTCGTCTAGTCGATAGACGCCGGGCGGCTTCCCGAGCAGACGCGCCAGTTCGGCGAGATCGGTTGCCTCACGCGCGGTCTCGGGTAAGTCTGCCCTGGCGACCGCGCGATACTCGGCGATGAATACCGCGACCCCGAACTGCTCGGCGAGTTCCTCGGCCAGCCGCTCGTACCGCCGATCGGCGGCTTCAGCCTCGGCCACGTTGGGCAGCAACGCGATTCCGGTCGACCCGTCGAAGGTGGCGAGCGCCGTGGTGCCCGCGCGGGCGTCCAGCGCACGCTGCAGGATTCTGATCCGCCGCCTGCTGATCAGGGTGGCGACGGTGCTCGGTCGCTCATCGTGCCGAATATGGATGGCCAGCACGGTGTATCGCTCGGCCAGCGCGGTATCCGCCCGCGCGGCAAGCTCTTCCGCGGGCAACCCGCCGAGTAGTGCGGCGCACAGCGCGCGCCGGGCCTCCCGCTCCGCGTGGTAGATGGACTGCTCGACCTCGGTATAGGTCTCGACGACGGTGACATTGATGTGCATCAGCAGGTCGAGCAGCCTGCCGCCGATGACGGTCAGTTCGTGCGACTCGGCGGGCTCGGCCAGCGCCACGGCCTCCTGCAGCAGCGATTGCGCGGAGCCGTGGATGGCCTCGATCAACAGCGGCAACGGAATTCGGTCCTCGGCGTGCCGCTGCGCCACCGGTCCGGCGAACGCCGCGACCTCGGCCCTGCTGAACGCGCGCTCCTCGCCGATGGCCTGCAGCACGGCCCGGCCGCACGCGTAGATGGCGGGCAGCACCTCGGCGGTGAAGTGCCCCTCGGGCAGATCCGCGGCGGGCGGGGTGGCGCCGAGGCCCGCGGCCAGCATCCGTTCGGAGATCTGCGGCCAGCGGGTGAGCAGCCGGGCGACCAGCGGTGCGGCGCCGGTCGGCGGCGAAAGGGCCAGGGACATGGGCCGATTGTTTCCAACGACAGGTCGTCCGGGCAAGGTAACCGGCGCATCGGTGCGAACTTTGTCGCCGACGACAACTCACCGATCGAATACTTCTCCCCGGCGTGCAGTGACAGCGCCCAGCCGGCCGAGCGACGATTTCGATATGGCTCCCATCACATTCACCTCGGTGATGTGACTTGGGAAACACATTGCGGCGGTTGGCAATTCAGGGCCTCGACGCGCAATCGCTCGAATGGGAAGTGAACTCGATGTATGCAATGACGCGCAATGCGAAGCGGGCCGTCGGTGCCGCCGCGGTGATCGCCGGCCTGACCATGGCGTCAGTCCTCGGGCCCGGTGTGGCGAGCGGTGATTCGCGTATCGACCCGACGGAGCAGTCGCTCGCCGACGCCGTCAGTGCCGGATTGACGCCGGCCGCCGACGGCAGACAACCACGGGCCGTGGTGGATTCCGGCAGCGCCGCCGGCCTCGGCCACGCCTCGGACGCGCTCGGCGAGGGCCCGGAGGTGTCGGCGTACCTGGCCGCCTTCGCCTACGGCCTGACCCATCCCGACGCGGCCCCGCCCGGCGCGAATCGGTGGAACTGCGCCCCGACCGCCGAGCATCCCCGCCCGGTGGTGCTGCTGCACGGCACCTGGTTGAACGCTTACGACAGCTTCGCCTATCTCTCCCCGCGCCTGGCCCGCGCCGGATTCTGCGTGTTCGCCTTCAATTTCGGCCGCTCGGGCCTGCTGGAGGGCGGCGGACTCGGTCCGATCATGCCCGGCCGCTACGGCGTCGGCCGCATCGAGGACTCCGCGCGGCAGCTGAGCGACTTCGTCGACCGGGTGCGCGCGGCGACCGGCGCCGACGCGGTGGACATCGTCGCGCACTCGCAGGGCGGCACGGTGGCGAACCAGTATCTGAAGTTCGACGGTGGCGCGGGCAAGGTGCGCAAGCTGGTCTCCTACGGCGCGACCCACCACGGCACCTCGCTGCTCGGCATCGCGACGCTCGGCCGCCTGATCAACAACCTCGGCGTCGACATCCTGGGCTTCTACCAGCCGCTCGTGGGCGCGGCCAATATCCAGCAGGCCGTCGGCTCGGCGTTCTACGCGACGCTGAACGCGCAGGGCGACACCGTTCCCGGCGTCGACTACACCTCCGTCGGCTCCCGCCTCGACGAGATCATGAACCCGTACGACTGGTCGTTCCTGCGCCCCGGCCCCGGCGCGACGGTCGACAACATCACCCTGCAGGAGGGCTGTGAACAGGACCTCTCCGACCATCTGACGATCATGTACTCCCCGCGCGCGGCCTCCATCGCCCTGCACGCCCTCGACCCTGTCGCGTACCCGAACCTGGAGTGCGCGTTCAACCCCTGGCTGATCGGTGGCGGCGGTGGTCTCTGAGTATCCGCCGCTGCCCGAGGCCGATCCGTTCTACGCGCCGCCGCCCGGGCTCGGCCAGGTGCCGCCCGGCACCGTGCTGCGTGCAAGAGAGGTCGAGATCGCGCTGTTCGGCGCTGTGCCGCAGCGGGTTTCGGCCTGGCAGCTGCTGTATCGGACCTGCGATCTCGACCAGGCGCCCGAGGCTGCGGTCACCACCGTGCTGCTGCCGTGGGGCGCCGATCCCACGAGGGAGCGCCCGCTCGTCTCGTTCCAGTGCGCCATCGACGCCGTCGCCTCGAAATGCCTTCCCTCCTATGCCCTTCGGCGCGGCGCACGGGCGGCGGGCTCGATTCCGCCGCTGGAGCTGCCGCTCATCGTCAGCGCGCTGGCCCGTGGCTGGGCGGTGTCGGTGCCCGATCACGGCGGGACCGCGGGCCGGTTCGGGGTGGCGCGCGAGCCGGGTTACCGTGCGCTGGACGCGATTCGGGCCGGCTTGGCGTTCGCGCCGCTCGGTCTGTCCTCGACCACGCGCGTCGCGCTGTGGGGCTACTCGGGCGGCGGCCTCGCCACCGCGTGGGCCGCGGAGTTGGCACCCGAATACGCACCGGAGCTCGACCTCGTCGGCGCGGTCGCCGCCTCGCCGGTCGGTGACCCGGCCGCCGCCTTCGTCCGCCTCAACGGCTCGCTGTTCGCCGGCTTCGCCGCGGTCTTCACCGCCGGACTGCGCCGCGCCTACCCCGACCTCGACCTGCTCCTGCGCACCCACCTGGACGCGCGCTACCTCGGCTGGCTCGCACAGGCCGAGACCACCGCCACGTTCCCGCTGCTGTACCGCTTCGCCCGCCGCGACATCGACCAGCACTGCCGCGGCGGGCTGGCCGCGCTGCTCGACGCGCCGGAGCTGCAGCGCGTCCTCGGCGACATCGAGCCGGGCCGCCGGGTTCCGGCCATGCCGATGCTCGTCGTGCAGGGCGTGTACGACGAGGTCATCGCGGTCGCGGACGTCGACGCCCACGTCGCCCGCTACGCCGAGGGCGGTGCGCACGTGCGCTACCTGCGCGACCGGCTCAGCACCCATCTGCTCCTGCAATACTTCGCCCTGCCGGTGATGATCGACTGGATCGACGACCGTCTCGCCCGTCGGGACCCGGGACCGGTCGGCACCGAAACCCTTTGGTCCCTTGCCTTCTCGCGTCGCGCGCTGGCCGGTCACCTGGACTTCGCCCGTGTGCTCGTCCGGATGCTCTTCGCCCGTCCGATCCGGGCGACGCGCCGACCGGCGGAGACACCGTCGCCGGTCTTCGGGTCGAGAGCGGCTCACGTCGCCCGTTGAATTCTGTACCACCGCGACAATTCTGCGTGTGAAGGTCGATATGCGGTGTGGACATTCGATCGTCGAAGTTCGGCCCGGTTGGTTCGATACGGAAACCTCACTGACGCCCGGTATGTTTTGGCCCCCTAATTGTGTTGTCTCAGAGCGAAATCCGGTTGTTGCCGGGAATGGTTATTGCTATGGTGGCGCCAAGCCCAGGGAGGGGATGCTTGGTGTTTGTGGGGCGCACCGATCTACTAGAATTGATCGACCATTTGGTCGAGATACCGGCGACCGACGCGGGGGAGGCGCCGAAACCGGTTCTCGTGGTGGAAGGCTGCGGAGGTTCTGGTCGCACCGCCGTGCTGAACAAGGTGCTGGCCAAGTGGCAGGGGCATACGCCGTCGGTGCTGGTCCGTCCGCTGGAACGCCCGTTCGACGTGGACAATCCGGTCCGGACGGTGCTGGCCGCGGTCATGCTCGGGCTCAGCGTCGAGATCCCCGGCTACGCCGTCGCGTTCCCCCGGTTGCTGATCGCGCAGATCGTCATCGCCGAGGATTTCAGCGCCTTGACCCCGCCCGAGCAGCTGATCCGGCTGAACGAGTTGCTCGACCAGTACCAGGACCGCGCCGCGCTGGTCGGCTTCGTGCGCGACCTGGTCAATGTGGTCGGTGCGCTGGCGGCCAATATCAATGTGCCCGGTGTCGGCTCGATTCCGGCCGGCGTGGTCGACCGACTCGCCGGCGCGCTGGTCGGCCGCTTGATGCGCTGGACGCCGCTGAACAGATTCACCTGGCGCGCGCAGGCCGCGTGGTTCGGCCACCAGGACCTGCCCATGCGCCACAATCCCGAGCGCATGCTGATCGCGCTCAGCGACAACGCGCGCAGCACCAACCCCGCCACCCGTCGCGACGTGGACGACGTGCTGATCGGCGCGCTGCTCGCCGACCTGCGGCACAGCGTCACCAAGGTCAAGCGGCGGACGTCGAATGTCCTGGTGCTCATCGACGATGGCGACGCGCCGGCCGCCGCGTCCTTCACCAGCTCCCTGCTGCGCGTCCGGGAGGCGATCGTGGCCACCGGGGCCCGGCTGAACGACCCGCTCACGCTGGTGACCGCCAGCTCAGGGGTGCTGGTGGACGAGCTGGCCGGTCAGGTCTCCCCGCCGCAGGTGTGGTCGAGCCCGCTCGATCCGGCGCGGATGGGGGCGTCGGCCACGCTGTGGGCGCGGACGCGGCTGCCCGACCTGGGCGAGAGCGATGTCCGGCTGATGGCCAAGGACGTCGACGCCTATCGGTCGGAGCACATCGGTGCGACGATCTATCGGCTGACCGGGGGACACCCCGCGGCCACGGACTACCTGCTCCGCAGGATCAAGCAGGAGCCGGAGCTGCTCGACGATCTGGACGAGCTGCTGCGCAGCCCCGGCCCGGAGACGGGCACCACCGTGGAGCAGTATCTGCTGCGCATCTTCGGGCGCGGCCTCAGCGTGAACAAGCTCGTCCGTCGCGAGCTGGCGACCGCGCTCGTCACGGTGTCGGCGGCCCGAAGCAAAAGCGAGGCAATGAGTTTGGTGTCCCTGCTGCCTGCGGGCGTCGAACACGACTCGCCGCTGTTCAAGTCGCGGACGCTCTGGAGCACCGATACGCCCGGCGCGGCGGAGAAGCTGCCCGCGCTGACCCGTCTGCTCGGCCTGCGCGCACTGCTCGCCCGGATCGACGGGCAGGACTGGGCGCAGGTGCTCGGCCGGCTGCGCGACGGCGTCGCCCCCGACGACCTCGCGAGCAGACTGCATCACGCCCGGCTGCTCGACGGACGCGACGCGGTCGTCGGCGAACTCGCGCGATGCCTACCGGAAATGCCGCCGCCGCAATGGCTTCGGCTGTTCGACGAGGTGGTCGAGACGCCCGACCCCGGTCGGCGAGACAGCGATCTCATCGAGGGACCCGATCGCGCCCGATCGCTGAACGAGCACATCGCGGTCTTGGTCGCCCTGGTCCCCGCCTTCGAATCGGATATCCGGATCACCGCGCCGGAGCAGAAGTCGACGCTGTGCTCGCGGATCGCGCACAGCTACGAGAAGGTCTCCGACCACGCCTCGGACAGCGCGCCGTTCCTGTTGCGCGCCAACAAGTATCGCCGACTGGCCAACCAATTCCAGTGAACGTTCGCACGGAAGGAGATCGAGCGTGAGGTCGCGGTTCTGGTTGTGGATCATCCCGAAGCCCAACCGGTCCTTCCCCCGTCCATGGACCGACTGGGTGCGGCTGGGGTTGGTGGTCACAGTGCTGGTGCTGATCGGCGGCGGACTCGCCTTCCGCGAGCCGCTGCACCGCGCGTTCACCTGCAACGAGAGCTGGGTGCCCGACACGGATGCGTGGCAGGCGGGTGACCGTTGCATCGGATTGTCCGATGCTCCTTACGATTTCGGCGTCGAAGCATTCGCTCCGGTGATGCGGGTGATCGACGCGCAGAACCGATCGGCCGAGGATCAGTGCCAGGGCACTCCCGCGACCGTCGGCGTGCTGCTGACCATGACCGACCAACTCGCGGGCAGCCGGGCCGTGCACGAACTGGAGGGCATGGCGGCCGGACAGCGCCGGGCCAACGGCACCGGCTGCCTGCACCCGCTGCGGCTGCTCGTCGGGCAGATCGGCGACTACAACGGCGACGGCGATCCGGTCGAGGTCGCGCGGGAGATGGCCGGACGCGGCGACGTAGTAGCCGTCGCGGGCATCGGCCTGAGCGATCAGCGCACCGCGGAAGTCGCGGATGTGCTTGCGGCAGCGAAGATTCCGATGGTCGCGGATGTGGTCACCGCGGAGGGGTTCGATCAGGACGGCTCGCACGGCGACAATCCCGACTTCGAAGGCTGCGACAAGGACATCGACTACCGTCGGGGCATCGCCAAGGACTACTACTATCGTGTCGCGTTCCGGGTGGCGGTGC
This sequence comes from Nocardia tenerifensis NBRC 101015, assembly GCF_000308715.1. Classification (GTDB taxonomy): domain Bacteria; phylum Actinomycetota; class Actinomycetes; order Mycobacteriales; family Mycobacteriaceae; genus Nocardia; species Nocardia tenerifensis. The sequence goes on along the minus strand of NZ_BAGH01000302.1, from coordinate 23,682 downwards.
AGGTCAAGGCGATCGGCGCGGTGGTCACCACGCGGCCGGACTTCATCATGGTGCCGATCGGCACGTCGGACCCCTACACCTGCACCTCGCTGCCGTTCCTGCAGCGCCAGTACGGCGAGAACGTGCTCGAGGTCAAGTTCGACACGACGGAGCCGAGCACCGTGCCGCAGACGGCGAAGCGGGTGTGCGCCGCCGCGAAGGACGTGACGATCGCCTACATCGCGCGCGGGCGCGATCTCGGCAGGCTGCTCTACGCCCTCGACGAGAGCTACGCGATCGGTCAGTGCGCGGCGACCTCGGTCACGGTGGTCAGCACGTCGGACGGGAACCGGCTGCGCACCGTCGAATCGGAGCCGTCCCTGGAGGATCTGCGGACCAAGGCGCTCGGCTCGCGCAGCTTCGCGGACGGCCGGGTGCGGCTGCTGTTCACCCTGGTGGCCGGTGCGGACGGCAAGCAGGCGAACAACCCGGGCTGGACCGATTTCGAACAGGCCTACACGGCAGCGGGTTTCGACCTTCGGCACGTCGGCGACGGCTGGGCGGTCAACGCCTACGACGCCTTGACCACCATCGACACGGCCCTGCGCGCCCTGCCGGCCACCACGTCGGTGCAGCGCAGTCAGGTGAACGCCACCATCAGCGGCTTCTCCGCGCCGGACGCGGCGGTGCCGGGGGCGGGCGGGCCGGTCATCTTCGACAACAGCGGCAACCGCACCGGTGCGGGCCCGCAGGTCGTGCGGCTGTGCCCGATCCCGAACGCGGTGGACCGGCCGCTGTTCGCGCCCACCGTCGAGGCCAGGCCGGGCGAGTCCGTCCCCGCGTGCCCGCGCTGAAGTTTCGTGTGTCCGATCACAAACGTCCCTCTTTTGCTCTAGCGTGAGCACGGTTGGTGCCGAGAGGGGCTGTGGATGCGTAGCGGGATGTTGAGTCTGGCGCGGTTGCGCGAGCTGGTCGCGGTCGGGGAGATCGACACGGTGCTGGTGGCGATGACCGACATGCAGGGGCGTTTGCAGGGAAAGCGTTGCGCGGCACAGTATTTCCTGGACGAGGTGGTGCGGCACGCGACCGAGGCGTGCAACTATCTGCTCGCCGTCGACGTGGACATGTCGACGGTCGACGGCTACGCGATGTCCTCGTGGGACACCGGCTACGGCGACTTCGTGCTCCGGCCGGACCTGGACACGTTGCGGCAGGTGCCGTGGTGGCCGGGCACGGCGCTGGTGCTGTGCGACGTCGAGCAGGTCGAGCCGGCGGGCGAGCCGGTGGCGGTGTCGCCGCGGCAGGTGCTGCGCGCGCAACTGGACCGGCTGGCCGAGCGCGGGCTGCGCGCGTTCGTCGGCACCGAGCTCGAATTCCTGGTCTTCGACGACAGTTACGAGGCGGCGTGGTCGGCGGGCTACCGCGACCTGCGCCCGGCCAACCAGTACAACGTCGATTACTCGCTGCTCGGCACCGGGCGCATCGAGCCGCTGCTGCGCCGCATCCGCACCGAAATGGACGGCGCGGGAATGTATGTCGAGTCGGCCAAGGGGGAGTGCAACCCCGGCCAGCACGAGATCACCTTCCGCTTCGACGAGGCGCTGACCACCTGTGACAATCACAGCATCTACAAGACCGGCGCGAAGGAGATCGCCGCGCAGGAGGGGCGCAGTCTGTCCTTCATGGCGAAATACAATGAGCGAGAAGGAAACTCGTGCCACATTCACCTCAGTCTGCGCGGTGAATCCGGCGAGGCCGTGCTCGCTGGCGACGAGCCGAACGGGTTCTCGCCGATGATGGAGAATTTCGTCGCGGGGCAGTTGGCCTGCCTGCGTGAGTTCACGTATCTGCTCGCGCCGAACATCAACTCCTACAAGCGATTCGTGCCGGGCAGCTTCGCGCCGACGGCCGTCGCCTGGGGGCGCGACAACCGGACCTGCGCGTTGCGCGTGGTCGGGCATGGGCAGTCGCTGCGGCTGGAGAACCGGGTGCCCGGCGGCGACGTGAACCCGTACCTGGCCGTGGCCGCCGCCATCGCGGCCGGGCTGCACGGCATCGAGCAGGGGCTGCCGCTCGAACCGGAGTTCACCGGCAATGCCTATCACTCGGAGCGGCCGAGGGTGCCGCGCACGCTGCGCGAGGCCGCGCGACTGTTCGGCGACAGCGAGGCGGCGCGGTCCGCCTTCGGTGATGATGTAGTGGAGCACTACCGCAACGCGGCGAGGGTCGAGCTGGACGCCTTCGACGCCGCCGTCACCGACTGGGAGCGAATTCGTGGATTCGAACGACTCTGAGGCCTCGCCCGCTGGAGTTGTGCCCGCCGCAGGCGCGGATCAGGGGCCGCGGCCCGTGATCGGACTGCCGACCTACCTGGAGCCCGTCCGTTTCGGCTCGTGGAACGTCGACAGCGCCGTGCTGCACGCCAGCTATGTCCAGATGGTCGTGGAGGCGGGCGGCATTCCGGTGCTGCTGCCGCCGCTCGGGGTCGCCCGGCCCGAACTCGTGGCGCGCCTCGACGGGCTGGTGCTGACCGGCGGCGCGGACGTGTCGCCGGCCCGCTACGGCGCCGCCGAGCACGCGCTCACCTACACCCGCCCCGACCGGGACGAGTCCGAGTTCGAGCTGTTCGCGCTGGCCAGGGCGGCGCGGCTGCCGATCCTCGCGGTCTGCCGGGGTTTGCAGGTGGTGAATGTCGCGCTGGGCGGCACGCTCAGCCAGCACCTGCCCGACGTCGTCGGGCACGCCGAACACTCGGGTACCGGCGGCGGATTCACGGTCACCGAGGCGGTGACGGTGACCGGCAGCCGGGTCGCCGCGATCGCCGGGCCGCAGGTGAAGGCCAACTGCCACCACCATCAGGCGATCGACGTGCTGGCCGAGGAGCTGGTGGCCACCGCGCACGCGGCCGACGGCACCATCGAGGCGGCCGAGACGACCGACGGTCCGTTCCTGGTCGGCGTGCAATGGCATCCGGAGGTGGACGCGGTCGACCGCCGGTTGATCAAGGCGCTGGTCGCGGCGGCCGAAGACTATCGAAGGGAGCGGATGTCGTGACGACAGCGCAGGTGATCAATCCGGCGACCGAGCAGGTCGTGGCGCGGGTCGAGCTCGTCGGCGAAGCGGAGACCGACGCCGCGATCGAACGGGCGCGGCGGGCCGGGGTCGCGTGGCGCGAGGTCGCACCGGGGGATCGGGCGCGGCTGCTGCGCCGGTTCGCCGAGGCGGTCGAGGCCGATCTGGAGGCGCTCGCGCAGCTCGAGGTCGCCAACTCCGGTCACACCATCGGCAACGCGCGCTGGGAGGCGGGCAATGTCCGCGACGTGCTGCACTACTCGGCGGGCATGCCGGAACGCTTGCTGGGCAACCAGATCCCGGTCGCGGGCGGCGTCGACGTCACCTTCCACGAACCGCTCGGCGTGGTCGGGGTGATCGTGCCGTGGAACTTCCCGATGCCGATCGCGGCGTGGGGATTCGGGCCCGCGCTGGCCGCGGGCAACACGGTCGTGCTCAAGCCCGCCGAGCTGACGCCGCTGACCGCGATCCGCCTGGGGGAGCTCGCGCTCGAGGCGGGCTTGCCCGAGCATGTGTTCCAGGTGCTGCCCGGTAAGGGCTCCGTGGTCGGCCAGCGATTCGTGACCCATCCCGCGGTGCGCAAGGTGGTGTTCACCGGCTCCACCGAGGTGGGCACGCAGATCATGGCCGGCTGCGCGCGGCAGGTGAAGCGGGTGACCCTCGAACTCGGCGGCAAGAGCGCCAATATCGTCTTCGCCGACGCCGATCTGGCGCGGGCGGCGGCCACCGCGCCGTACGGCGTCTTCGACAACGCCGGACAGGATTGCTGCGCGCGGTCGCGAATCCTGGTGCAGCGCAGTGTGTTCGACAAATTCCTGGAGCTGCTGGAGCCCGCGGTGCGTGGGGTGAAGGTCGGCGATCCGGCGCACGAGGACACCGAGATGGGTCCGTTGATCTCGGCCGCGCACCGTGAGCGGGTCGCCGCGTTCATCGAGCCGTCGACCAAGGTCGCGTTCACCGGCGAGCGCCCGGACGGTCCCGGATTCTGGTATCCGCCAACGGTTGTGCTGCCCGACGCGCCCACCGACCGGGTGCTCACCGAGGAGGTGTTCGGCCCGGTGGTCGCGGTGCTCCCGTTCGAGGACGAGGCCGACGCCGTCCGGATCGCCAACGACACCGAGTACGGGTTGTCCGGCTCCATCTGGACCAGCGACGTCGGCCGGGCGCTGCGGGTCTCCCGCGCCGTCGAGGCCGGGAACCTCTCGGTGAATTCGCACTCCTCCGTGCGGTATTGGACGCCGTTCGGCGGATTCAAGCAGTCCGGGCTCGGCCGCGAGCTCGGCCCCGACGCCGCGCGCGCGTTCACCGAGACCAAGAACGTCTTCATCGCCACCCAGTGAACCCATACCCGACAGGAGATGCCTTGCAGCGCTTACAGGATCGAGTCGCCGTCGTCACCGGCGGCGGGAGCGGCATCGGCCTCGCCACGGTCCGCCGCTTCGCCGCGGAGGGGGCGAAGGTCGTCGTCGGCGATATCGACGCCACCACAGGTGAGGCGGCGGCCGCCGAGGTCGGCGGCCGGTACGTCAAGGTCGACGTGACCGACGAGGCGCAGGTCGAGGCTCTGTTCCAGACCGCCGTCGAGGCCTACGGCGGCCTCGACATCGCCTTCAACAACGCGGGAATCTCTCCGCCGGAAGACGATTCGATCCTCACCACCGGTCTGGACGCGTGGCGGCGCGTGCAGGAGGTGAACCTGACCTCGGTCTACCTGTGCAGCAAATACGCCATCGAGCACATGCTCGAGCGCGGTAAGGGATCGATCATCAACACCGCCTCGTTCGTCGCCGTGATGGGCGCGGCCACCTCGCAGATCTCCTACACCGCGTCGAAGGGCGGGGTGCTCTCCATGAGTCGCGAGCTCGGAGTGCAGTTCGCCCGCAACGGGATTCGCGTCAACGCGCTCTGCCCCGGCCCGGTGAACACGCCGTTGCTGCAGGAGCTGTTCGCCAAGGACCCCGAGCGCGCCGCCCGTCGCCTCGTGCACATCCCGACGGGCCGTTTCGCCGAGCCCGAGGAGATCGCCGCCGCCGTGGCGTTTCTCGCCAGCGACGACGCGTCGTTCATCACGGCATCCCAGTTCCTGGTGGACGGCGGCATCTCCGGTGCGTACGTGACGCCACTGTAATTGTCTGCGGCTCAACACTGTTCGATACAGACGTCGTCGCCGAACGTGCAGCTCGGCGACGACGCTGTCCGGCTCGAGGTACCGCCTCAGCCGCCGAAGCCGAACAGCTTGCCCAGATTCGGCATGCTCGGCGCGTCGGCGGTTCCGCCCGGAGCGCCTTGCGCGCCCGGCATACCCGGCAGCTTCAGGCCGCCCGGCAGCGGAGGTAGCTGAAGGCCGCCCAGCGCCGCGCCGCCCTGCTGGTCGGCCTGCGCACCACCTTGCGCGCTCGCGCCAGGGGTTTGTCCGCCCTGCGCGGTGCCGCCTTGCGGGTTGGTCTGCCCACCGCCTTGTGCCGCGCCGCCTTGCGGATCGGCTTGCCCGCCTTGGTAGGTGGCGCCGGGTGCTTGCGCGCCGCCCTGCGGATCGGCCTGCGTGCCCGCGCCCGGCGCCGGAGGCGACTCCGGTCCCGGCTGGTTGACCGTGGGGAACCTACCGGTCTGCGGCGTTTCCGCGGTCGCGAGGCCGGTGAATATGAGCGACGCCGACAGGCCTGCGGCCGCGGCGGTTCCGAGCAGGATCTTCATGAGTGTCCCCTTTTCGAAGTGGTACATCCGTGGGCAGTAACGGTGGGTCGGTGCGAAGTTCTCTCCGCCGGCAGAGCCGAGCGCGATGCGTCGTCGCCGTATGGCGGCACGGCGACGAGGCCTATCAGTTGCGGACTGGCTCTGACGCTGTGTTCGTCCAGCAGTGAGGTGATGGTCATGGCCCTGTGCGTGCGCGTTGGCTTACGACGGACGTGTCCGTTCAGGCGCGGACTCCGACTGGCAGCAGCGAGCCCGATGCGTGTCGCCGCCGTGTGGCGGCACGGCGGCGACGCCGAACAACTACGGGTTCGTTCTGACTAGGTTCGCCAGCTGGCTGGTGATCGGGAAGATCTTGTGCGACAGGTTGATTCACGACTAGGCCGGATCCGTCTGATCAGTCGTGGGATCGCGACTGGCAGCAGCGAGCCCGATGTGCGTCGTCGCCGTGTGGCGGCACGGCGACGACGCCGAACATTCGGGTTCGCTCCGGCGCTGTGTTCGTCCCGCTGGTTGGGTGGTGGTGACGACCCTGTGCGGCGGGCTGCTCACGACTACTTCGGGCGTGTCCGTTCAGTTGCGAACGAGGTCGTGACGAGTCTCAGTGAGAAGTGGTGCCGGTGCCTGCGCCCGTGGTGCCTGCGCCCGCCGTACCCGTGCCCGTGGTACCCATGCCCGTGGTACCCATGCCCGTGGTATCCGTGCCCGCGCCCGTGCCTGCCGTGCCTGCGCCCGTGCTATCCGTGCCCGCGCCTGCCGTGCCCGCACTCGGAGCGCTCGTGCCTCCGGTGCCCGCGCCCGCCGTGCCCGCACCGTTCGCGCCCGCAGCGCCATCCGCACCCGCGGTGCCCGCGCCCGTGGTGCCCGTGCCTGCGCCGTTCGCACCTGCGGTGCCCGTGCCAGTGGTATCCGTGCCCGTGGTACCCGCTCCTGCCGTGCCCGTCCCTGCGGTGCCCGCGCCCGTGGTGTCGGTGCCTGCGCCAGCGGTGCCCGCACCCGAAGTGCCCGCGCCGGTAGTGCCGGTGCCGGTTGTGCCCGCACCCGCGCCGGAACTTTCCGCGCCCGTGCCCGGCGCCTTCACGCCCGCGCCCGAATTATCGGCGGCGGCACTGCCTTCACACGTCTTCGGGTCGGACTGGGCCTCGCCCTTCTTGGTGCCGGCGACCGCGTTCTCTTCGTCGTCGATCCGTGCGGTGGTCTTGCCGGTCGCGCTGCCGGTGTTCAGGCCGGTCGGTCCGGCGGGCTGCCCGCCCTGGGCGTCGGGCCCCGACTGCTTCTGTTCGGCGCCGGCTTGACCGCCTTCGCTCGTGCCGCCTTCGCTCGCCGCGCCGTCCGGGCACTGCTGGTCGCCGGCCTGGCCGATCGCAGTGTGTCCGCCGACCGATTCCTCGGTCTGGAATGTATTCGCCCCGGCGGCACCGGATAGCAATAGTGTCGCGGTCAGCCCTGCGGCGGCCGCGGCTCCGATCTTGCCAATCATATGTGTAGCCCCTTCTCGTATCGAAGTGGTACATGCTGATCAAACCCTCAACACGTTAGTGCCGAATCTTCGAAACGAGCAGAACGCCGGTAATGCAGGCAAGTCCCCGGTCATCGCGCCATTCGTCCGGAATTCGAATTAATCGAGTCCTCCGATTGACGCGCCGCCGCATTCCCCGAATCAGCAGTAATCAAACCTTGATTCGAGAATGCGGTCGCGACCGCGCCGAACGAACTACGGGGCGACGGCCGCTTTGGTGGGAAGGAGCGCGTCCAGGGAAATATCGTCGCCCGCGTCCGGAACCTCGGTCCCGCGCAGGGAAGTCCCGGCCGTTTCCCGGAGGAAGCACCACGCGGCCAAGCCGACGAAGCTCGCGCCGACCATGTAGAGGGCGGGGAACAGCGCCCAGCCGGTCCACTCGATCGCGGCCTCGTTGACCAGCGGCGCGGTGCCGCCGAAGACCGCGGTCGAGACGTTGTAGGCCAGCGCGAAACCGGCGTAGCGCACCTGCGTCGGGAAGATCGCGGGGAAGGTAGAGCTGATCGTGGACAGCTGCGGGATGTACAGCAGGCCGAGCACGATGAATCCGGTGATGGCCCACCCGGTGCCCTGGCCCATCAGCCAGTACAGCGGGATGGCGAGCACGGCGAGGCCGATCAGCGAGAACAGCCACATCGGGCGGCGGCCCACCCGGTCGGACAGCCTGCCGAAGAACGGCAGCACCAGCATCATCACCGTCTGGCCGATCAGCATCATGGTGGTGGCGCCGGACTCGCTCATGCCGATGGTCTTCTGCAGGTAGGTCGGCTGGTAGGTGAGCAGCGTGTAGTTCACGACGTTGAGGGCGACGACCAGCCCGGCGAGGGTGAGCAGCTCGCGCCGGTAGGTGGTCACCAGCTCGCGTAGGCCGCGCAGGCCCCCGGTCGGCCGCTTCTCCTCCTCGGCCACCTCGGTGAAGACCGGGCTCTCGTCGAGCCGCGTGCGCAGGTACCAGCCGACCAGGCCGAGCGGGACGGCGATCAGGAACGGGATGCGCCAACCCCAGCTGTACATGGCGTCCGAGCCGAACGCGAGCTGGCAGGCGAGCACCGTCGCCGAGCCGCCGACGAAGCCGGCGAGCGTGCCGAACTCGAGGAAGCTGCCGAGGAAGCCGCGTCGCTTGTCGCTGGCGCATTCGGCCAGATAGGTCGCGGCCCCGCCGTATTCACCGCCGGTCGAGAAGCCCTGGATGACGCGCAGCGCGATGAGCAGGATCGGCGCGAGCACGCCCACCTGCGAATGGGTCGGCAATAGGCCGATGGCGCCGGTGGCCGCGGCCATCAGCAGAATAGTGGTGGCCAGCACGGCTTTTCGGCCGATCCGGTCGCCGAGCGGGCCCCACACCATGCCGCCGAGCGGGCGAAGCAGAAATGAGATCGCGAAACCGAGCATGGTGCCGAGCGTGCCGAGTTCCCCCGGGAAAAAGGCGTCGGTGAGATAGGTGGCCGTCGCGGCGTATACACCGTAGTCGAACCATTCGGTGGCATTGCCCATAGCGGAAGCGGCGACCGATCGCCTCAGTGGAAAACTCCCCGGGTCCCCGTTGTTCACGTGCGCGTCCTCTCCAGGTCCGTCGAACGGACCTCATTTCGGCCTGCCTCCGGGTCCTGACACCAGAGACCGGGCACGAATAACACCGTTACCCACGTTTCAATCGGCGCAAACCGCGACCCCGGGCTGCGTACACGCCGGACGGGCCCCAATTACCTGCGGTGAAGTGCGCGTATGTCGAAATGATAACGAATTGATAACGGACGCGCAACTGGGCTCGCAATCGGGCAGCACTTGCTCGTCGGCGAGCGCCCGTGCGTCACCGGCCGCGTGACCGCACCGCCCCCGCGCCCGCCGCGATGCTGAACAGCGCGACACAGACCCATCCGAACCAGTTCCCGAACCGGACATAGACCGTGTCGTCGGAGGTCAACGGGATTTCCGCGAGCACCGACCTGGTCACCGTGACATCCGTCGCCGCCGAAGCCAGCACGCGCCCGCGCGCATCGCTGGCCACGAGCTCGCCCAGCTGCGGAGCCCGCGCGACGCCCATCCCGGACTCGACGCCGCGCAGGACGGCCATCCGGCTGTGCAGCCAGCGATCGTCGGTGAAGTCGAGGGCGGGGACGAGCAGCACCGTCGCGCCGCGCCGCCGGTTCTCCAAGACGAGGTCCGGGTGGTCCAGATCGAAGCAGACGGCCAAGGCCCACGGTTTGCCCGGGACGTCTCGCCACCACGTGCCCGGCCGGTGCTCGTCCTCCAGTCCGGGAATCAGGTAGTGCTTGGCGTACCGCACCCCGGACGGGTAGGCGATGGCGGCGTTGTAGCTGACGCCCTGCGTGGTCTGGACCAGCCCCGCGACCACGTGGATGCCGCGACGGGCGGCCACCTCCGTGAGCGGGCCCGACAGCAGAGCGATGGTGGAATCATCGGCCCGCCAAGACTTTTCGGGCAGTACAACGACCTCGGCGCCTCGGTCGGCCAACCGCTCGATCTCGGCGACGACCCGCGCCACCATGTCGCGACCATCGGCCGAGTCGACCGGGACGTAATCCGGCGGCTGCGCCACCGCCACCAATCCAACTCTCACGGAGGCTGTTTCGTGTGCGGCAACCAGTCGCCAGCAGCCGAACGCGCCGAGAACGGCCAGTAGCGTCGTGGTCGCGCCGACTACTCGAAGTCGTTGTGCGCGTGCGACTCCCGGAGAGGCGAGCACCGCGATCGCCGAGGGAACCAGCAGAATCAGAAAGGTGACACCCCACACCCCGGTGAGCGAGGTCGTCTGTATCAGCGGCAGCACATCGGCCTGGGTGTAAGCGATGCTCCACCACGCGCCGAACGGGCCGGCCACCGCGAGCAGGAATTCCACGCTCACCCAACCGGCGGGCAGCGCCACCGCCGCGAGTCCGGGTCGCCCGCGGAGCAGCAGCGCGCGCGTCACCACGAGGATCCCGCCGAACATCAGGGCCGTCCCGCCGAGCAGCAGCACCGTCACCGGGACCGGCTGTTCGAGCGTCACGGTGAGGTACGTCCACAGCTGGAGTTCGCCGCCGAGCCAGGACAACAGCCCCGCGAGGAACGCGGAGATCGCGGACACCCGTGGAGTCAGGAGCAGCACCGGCAGCGGCGCGAGGAACGCCAGCCCCGCCAGCGGATGCAGGCCGGTGCCGAAGCGCCACAGCAGTGCGGAGGACAGAATCGCCGACCCGGCGAGCAGAAAGCGTTGCACCACTTCGATCTTCGGCCCGCGAACCGTCCCGCACATCGCCGAGGCGGCCGAACCCGCCCTCGCTCGTGCGAGGGATCACGCCACCTCCGGCGCGACCCCCGGCCGCACCAGGCCCGCCTCGTAGGCGAACACCACCGCCTGCACCCGATCGCGCAGGCCGAGCTTCGCGAGCACCGAGCTCACATGGGTCTTCACCGTGTGCTCGCTGACCGTCAGCACCGCGGCGACCTCCGCGTTGGAGAGCCCACGCGCCAACTGGCGCAACGTATCCCGCTCCCGTTCGGTCAGCTCGTCGAGCCGGCGGGCGAGCTCGGGTTGCGGCCGCCCGCGGTCGGTGAGCTCGGCGATCAGCCGCCGGGTCACCGACGGCGCCAGCAAAGCCTCGCCCGCCGCGACGACGCGCACGGCGTCGACCAGCTCCTCCCGGCGGACATCCTTGAGCAGAAACCCGCTCGCCCCCGCGCGCAGGGCGTCGAAGACATACTCGTCGAGGTCGAACATGGTGAGCACCAACACTTTCGCTGAGGTCTCGGCACAGATTCGGTGAGTAGCGGCCACGCCGTCGAGGCGCGGCATCCTGACGTCCATGACCACCACGTCCGGCGTCAGGGCGATGGCCTTGTCGATCGCCTCCAGTCCGTCGGCGGCCTCGCCGACCACGGTGATGTCCGGTTGGGCGCCGAGGATCAGGCCGAAGCCCGCGCGGAACAGGTCCTGGTCGTCGACGACGAGTACGCGCACGGTCAACTCCGTTGTCCCAGCGGCAGTTCGGCCGCGACGTCGAAACCGGTGGGGGAGGGCCCGTGCCGCAGCGTTCCGCCGGCGCCCACGACCCGTTCGCGCATGCCGAGCAGTCCATAGCCGCCGGATGCCGCCTGTACCGGCCCGGCTCCGTCATCGCAGACCCGTACCGTCAGTAGCTGATCCGTCCAGCGCAGCGAGACCCGCACAGCGGTGGCGCGCGCGTGCTTCATGGTGTTGGTCAGCGCCTCCTGCACCACGCGGTACGCGGTGACGGCGACATCGTCGGACACCGCGCGGCGCGGTCCGTCCTCGGCCAGCGAGGCCGAGAGTCCGCCGTGCCGCGACAGTTCCACGAGATCGGCGATCGCCTCGATGCCCGGCTGGTGCCGTGGATCGGCGGTCTCGCCGCGCAGGGTGTCGAGGCTGCGCCGAAGTTGTTGTACCGCAACACGTCCGGTCTCCGCGATACTTGCGAAGACGGCGTCGGCCCGTTCCCGGTCGGGCCCGGTGAACAGTGGGCCGGTCTCGGCCTGGACGATCATCGTGCCCACCGAGTGCGTGACGATGTCGTGCATGTCCCTGGCGATCCGCAGGCGTTCGCGGTCCAGCGCCGCGAGCCGTTCCTCGTCGAGCCGGCGGGCGCGCTCCTCGAGCATGTCGATCTGCGCTCGTTTGGCCCGCACGCCGGTGCCGAGCGCCCAGGCGGTGAGGAAGGACATGGCCGCGTAGGCGTAGGAATCCGCGCTCTCGGCGGGGATGACCAAGGAGACCACGATGCCGATCGCGCCCGACACGAAGGCGGCGCGCCGTCGCGCGGGCGGGCTGTACGCGGCGATGGTGTACGCGCACACCACGGTGCCGTAGGCGAGTTCGGGCATGGCGTGCAGGCAGGCGAGCACGGTCATCGCCGGGCCGACCACCAGGAACACCGCGAGAGGCGCGCGCCGTCGCCACAGCACCGGAACGGACGCGAGCACCGAAAGCCCGACGACCCACCACGGTCGGCCGGCGAGCACGGCGGGCCCGACCGTGGCGAGGGTGACCACCACGGTCAACACGGAATCGACTGCGCCGGTGGGGAATTTCTCGAACCGGTCGACGACGCGCCGGGTCGCGTCGTCGACGGCACCCGTGGCCCGGGTGACCGCGCTGCTAGGCCTCACAAATAATCAGTCTGGACCGTTCGGGCGCCGCGCCGCCTCACTCCCCGGACTGATACCGGCCTCACCCCCGCGGATGAGGCGGCGGCGTGCTCAGCCGAGCTGCTCGACCAGGAACTCCTCCCAGGTCCGCCGGCCGAACTTGCCGTCGAAGGTCATATTCGCTCCGGCCCGGTACACCTTGCCCGCCTTACCGGGCATGCGCACGGGCAGCAGCGGCCGCCGCTTCTCGGCGGCGTGCAGGTAGCCGCGCACCAGCTCGGCCAGCTCGTACACCTTCGGCCCGACGAGATCCGGCACCAGGCCGGCCGGGCCGTCCAAGGCCAGCTCCACCAGTTCGGCGGCGACGTCGCGCGAGTCGACCGGCTGGAGCCGCACCCCGCGCGGGGTCGGCACCACCGGCAGTTTCGTGAGCGTGCGCACCGCCGTCAGCACCAGGTCGTGGAACTGCGCGGCCCGCAGCGTCGTGAACGGCACGCCCGACTCGGCGACGATTCGCTCCGAGTTCGCCTTGGCCCGAAAGTAGCCCAGCGGAACCACATCCGCCGCGGTGACCGAGATGTACACGAGATGGCGGACCCCCGCTCGTGCCGCCGCGTCCACCAGATGCCCGGTGGCCACGTCGTCGTTCTTCGCGTCGCCCGCGAGGTGCAGCACGGTCTCGGCCCCGTCGATCGCGGCCGCCACCCCTTCGTTCTTCAACAGATCGCCGGTCACGTACTCGATGCCGGCCGCGGGCTCGTGGGCCTTACGGCTCAGCAGCCGCACCTTCGCCTCCGCGTCGAGCAGCAGTGGAACCACGTGCGAGCCCAACGTGCCGGTCCCGCCGGTAACCAGAATCGTCCCGGTCATGATCGTTCCCTCTCGTCCGGGCCGAGAGCCAGCTCCCGGCCGCCTCGGCAGCTCTTCACCGATATGACGAAACGGAGGGCGAGAGTGTGACAGACCATTCAGCTACTCGCGGGCCAGGTTTCCTCGATGATCAGCCGGTTGGTGCGGACGGCCGCCGCGTGGTGCTCGGCGACCAGGTCGGGTGGGTAGGTGGGCCAGAGGGTGATGGCGCCGGTGGCCTTGTCGATGGTGCTGACCGTGCCCCCGATGGGTAACGGGCTTGGCGGAGTGCGGTTTTCGGTGGCCGGGGGCGGAGTGAAGATGGCGACGACGACGAAGCAGGTGTCGAACTCGGTGATTCGGTTGGCGATCCCGCGTCCGGCGTCGTCGTCGAAGGACAGGTAGCGCTCGGTGAGACGTTCGGCTTCGGCGAGGGTGACCGGGGTGGTGCACTCGGTCGGGTAAGCATGGATGTCCATGGTGTCGACGGCGGCCACCGGTGGTGCCGCCAGCTCCTTTCCGCAATCCTGGTGCCCCACTGTGCCGTACGCGCGCGGAGGTTGCGCGCGTTGTCCGGGATTTGCTGCTCTACGGCGGAGTTTGCCGCTCAGTCGAAGCGCACGGTGGCGAGCATGCGACGGGCAACGGTCTCCGGGTCGGCGTCGGCGGCCAGGCTCGAATTGTCCAGTGCCCCTTCCCGCCACAGCGCGGCGAAGCCGTGCACGAGCGACCAGGCCGCCAATTGCGCCGCCCGCTGGCGCTGCGCGTCGTCGGGGTGGATGGCCGACACGCCGGAGCGCAGCGCGCTCGCGGCGCGGGCGCGTGCCTCGTCCAGGCGGGGCTCTCCGGCGCGTAACAGGCTGTGCCGGAACATCACATCGAAATGCCCGGGGTGCTCGCGCGCGAAACGAATGTAGGCGACGGCGACCTCGCGGAAGTCGTCGCCGGCCTGCCCGAGCCGCGCGGCGAGTAAGTCGAATCCCTCGATGGCCAACGCGGTCAGCACGCCCGCGCGATCGCCGAAGTGATGGGCGGGGGCCGCGTGCGAGACACCCGCCCGGCGAGCCAGCTCGCGCAGGGACACCGCGTCGACGCCGTCGCTCGCGATCTGATCGGCCGCCGCGGCCAGGATGGTGGCCCGCAGATCGCCGTGGTGGTAGCCGCTTTTCGCCATGTCTTCGATGGTGCCCGAGAATCTAGTCATTGACAAGTTTGCGGCGTCGACCTAATCTTTCCACTGTCAAGTTTGCTGGTTGGAACACGTAGGAGAACCTGATGGCACCGCTGGTTGTACTCGCCGTCGTCACCGCACTGGCTCGGCTCATCGGCCGGCTGGCCGGGCCGCAGTGGCTGGATTCCTGGCCGCACGCCGTCGCGCTCGGTCTCGCCGCCATGTTCGTCCTGACCGCGAGCGCGCATTTCCTCTCGCCGCGCCGCGAGGCGCTGGTGGCGATGGTGCCGCCGCGGCTGCCGAACCCGGCCGCGCTGGTCGCCCTCACCGGCGTCCTCGAATTGGCCGGTGCCGCAGGGTTGCTCATCCCGGCCACCGCCAGGCTCGCCGCCGCCGCGCTCATCGCGATGCTGATCTGCTTGTTCCCGGCCAACATTCGCGCGGCTAAGGCGAACCTCGGCGTCAAGACGATGCCCCTGCCGCTGCGCACCCTCGTTCAGATCGTCTTCATCGCGGCACTGGGCGTAGTCCTGTTCGGCTGAGCTCGCGCGAGCCTGCCCCGGCGAGAACCGTTGCCGGGGCGGGCTTTGCCGTTCCAGGGGGGAGAAAGCCGGTGCGGCAGAATGACTCGAGCGTCGGCGGTGTGTCCTGGAAGGCAGGGGTTGATGACGTGCCTGATCTCCTCCCCGGTCGCCTGGGCGGCGATCGGCTATCTCGCGATCATCGTGGGCGGGCGGCTGTTGTTCTTCCGGGATACCTTGGTGGACCAGGTGCTCAACCGTTTGTATCTGTGCGCCGTGGTCACTCTGCTGCTGTTTCGGTGCACGTCGATGCCGTCCGTCACGGGTCTGGCGTATCAGTTCGGGCTGGGGTGCATCCTGTTCACCTCCGCGCACCTGGCCACCCTCGCCTCGGCAGCGGAGCCGGAACTCGATCCGGGCACGGTGTGGCGGCGGCACCGGTGGTACACCGCGCTCGCGTTGGCGGCGACGGCGTCGATACTCGTGGCAGGCACTTCGGCGCGGAACGAGGGTCGTCCGATCGAACTGACCACCGACTGGCACGACAACATCGTCGGTATCTCGTTCGGCGTGACGCTCACGCTTTACACCGTGCTGTTCAGTCGGGCGGGTCTGCGCGAACTCCGCTCCGACGACCTCGCCGTCCCGGAGCGGCTGGTGTGCTGGATCATGGCCGGCGTCATGGTGTACCTCTGGGTGTGCGAGGCACTCTCGATCACCCAGACGTTGACCGGCTGGCCCGCGCTCGGACCGCAGCTGCCGCGGATAGCCGCGAACTTCACCCTCACCATCGTGGTCACCGCCACCATGGCCGCCATCCCGCTGATGAGCCTCGTCGTCGCCGGGATGGGCTTGGACAGCGCGGCCCGGTCGTGCCGTCGACTGTGGCCGCTCTGGCGGGATCTCACCGCGGCGGTGCCGGAGATCGTGCTCACCCCCGCCACGTCTGCGCGGACCGAAGGGGACGCCACGGCACGACTGCTCAGAATGACCGTCGAAATCCGTGACGCCCTGCTACATCTCGGCCCTTATCTGCCCCCCGCGACGGCGGTGTCCGTCGCGCCCGTGGTGTCCGCGCGGCCCCGCCGCGGCACCGCGGACCCGGCGACGATCACCTACATTCACCAACTCGCGCACGCGGCGGAGGCGCGAAAGACGGGCCTGCGGCCGAAAAGTCCGGCGACCGCATCGCAATTACCGCTGCTGGCCAACGATTTCGCCACCGAACTGCGGCAACTCCTGAACCTGGCCCGCGCGTGGTCGGCGGCGACGCGGTCTACAGAACGGCTTGGGTCTGGGTCACTTTCGCGACGAGCTTGCCCGCGTCGTCCCGAATCTCGGTTTCCACCACGATGAACGAGCGGCCCGCGTGCAACGGGGTCGACGAGGCGGTGGCGTAGCCGGAACGGACCGGACGGACGAAGTTGGTCTTCGATTCGACCGTGGTGGTGCCCGCCTTGCCCTCCGGCAGATTCAGGTACGCGCACACCGCGCCCGTCGCGTCCGCCAGCGACATGAGCACGCCGCCGTGCAGGACACCGCCGAGTGTGCACAGCGATTCGGCCCAGGCGATGCGGCTGCGCACCAGGGTGGGCCCGTGCTCGAGCACCTCGATGCCGAGCCGCTCGGTGAACGGCATGGTCTGGTGGAACAGCTTGGTGCCCGTCTCATCGATCATGCTCGCGATCCTGCCCGATGCGCCGCCGCCGGTCGATTACCCGTGGGGTAATGCTTCCGCGTCCGGCCAGGTGCGACCGCGCACCGCGTGGGTGGCCACCGTCGCGATCACCGTGGTGGCGACGAGCCCGCCGAGCAGCATCACGGAGCCGGGCGAACCGTGGTCGACCACGACTCCGCCCGCCAGCGCGCCGAGCGCGAAGGTCGCCTGGAACGAGGCGGTGAACAGTACCGAGGCCGCCTCCGGCGCGTCCGGCGCCGACTTGGCGAACCAGGCCTGCGTGGACACCGGCACCGCGCCGTAGCCGATGCCCCACATGACCAGCACGACAAGCGCGCCCGCCTCCCACCGGCCGAGCACGGGGAGTAGCAGTGTGGCGCAGGCGATCATGGCCGCGGCGCAGCCGAGGGTGCCGCGCGGCCGTCGCGCGATCGCCGCGCCGCCGAGGAAGTTGCCGAAAAGCCCGGCGCCGCCGTAGATCAGGAGCAGCAGCGTGATCGTTCCGGCGCCGACGCGGGTGACCTGTTCGAGAAACGGCGTCACATAGGTGTAGGTACTGAAATGCGCCAATACGACGAGAAACGTTGTCAGCAAAGCGAATCGGACGTTGCCGACGCGCAGCAGCCGGCGCAGCACGGCTATTCGGGTGACACTGTGCGGCGGCAGCGGCGGCAGGAACGCCATCAGCATGCCCAGCACGACGCCGGTGAGCACGCCGGTCACCACGAAAGTCGTTCGCCAGCCCGCGATCTCGCCGAGCAGCGTGCCCGCGGGCACGCCGAGCACGGAGCCGAGCGGCACCGCCGAGAAGATCACCGCGTTGGCCCGCCCCACGGCCCCCGGGGACACCAGGCGCTCGGCCAACCCGGCCGCGATGGACCAGAACCCGCCGATGGTGACGCCGACCAGCACCCTGGACACCAGCACGACCCAGTACGCGGGCGCGGCCGCCACCAGCGCATCGGCGAGCACGAGCAAAAATATGAACAGGCACAGCATATTTCGTCGATCGACCCGGCCTGCCGCGCTGGTCGCCAGCGGTGCGGCGACGGCGGCGACCAAGCCGGGCATGGTCATCATCAGCCCGGCCATGCCGTCGGAGACGGTGAAGTCGGCGCCGATCGAGGTGAGCAGGCCGATCGGCAGGATCTCGGTGGTGACGATCGAGAAGAGGGCGATCGTCACCGAGACGACGCCGAGCCAGCCGGTCAGCGGGGCGCGGACGGGTGTGGGAGTTGTCAGAACCATGGACACGTCGACCAGTGCACCAGCGTGGCCGCGCCGGATCCGGCGGGTTCGCGCCACCACCGTTCGCGGCGAAAACCCGCCAGGCCGGGTGTCGAAGTCCCATCCGGCGCGCCGCCTAGCCGCGTCCGGCGCGCATCGGGGCGAGGAACTCGGCGTTGGTCTCGGACTTGCGCAGGCCTTCGAGCAGCAGGTCGAGCGCCTGCTGATTGTCCAAGGTGGACAGCGTTTTACGCAGGGTGCCGGTCGCCGCGGACTCGTCGGGAGTGAGCAGCAGTTCGTCCTTGCGGGTGCTGGACTGGCCGATGTCGACGGCGGGGAACGTCCTGCGGTTCGCGGCGGCGCGGTCCAGTTTCAGTTCGGCGTTGCCGGTGCCCTTGTACTCTTCGAAGATCACCGTGTCGGCCACCGAACCCGTCTCCACCAGCGCGCTGGCGATGATGGTGAGCGAGCCGCCGTTCTCGATATTGCGGGCGGCGCCGAGGAAGCGCTTGGGCGGGGCGAGGGCGGAGGCCTCGACGCCGCCGGACAGCACCCGGCCCGAGCCCGGGCTCGCCAGGTTGTAGGCGCGGGCGAGGCGGGTCAGCGAGTCGAGCAGGACCACGACGTCGCGGCCCATCTCGACGAGCCGCTTGGCGTGTTCGATGGCGAGCTCGGCGACCGCGATGTGGTCGCGGGCGGGCAGGTCGAAGGTGGCCGCGGCGACGTCGGCGGGCACGGACCTGGCGAGGTCGGTGACCTCCTCCGGGCGCTCGCCGACCAGCACGAGCATGAGCTCGCATTCCGGGTGGTTCTTCGCGATGCCGTGCGAGATCGCTTGCAGCACAGATGTTTTGCCCGCCTTGGGCGGAGCGACGATCAGTGCGCGCTGCCCCTTGCCGATCGGCATGACGAGATCGGTGAGGCGGGTGGTGAGGGCGTGTTGCTCGGTCTCCAGGCGGAGGCGTTCGTTGGGGTAGATCGGGACCAGGTCGGCGAAGTCGGGGCGGTGACGGAGCTTGTCCGGCTGCTGTCCGTTGACGGTGCCGACGGTCAGCAGCGGGGCGGGCTTGCCGTCGGAGCTGGTGGATTGTGTTGTGCCGGTGAGGAAGTCGCCGCGGCGCAGGCGGTGCTCGCGGATCAGCCGATGCGGCACGGGGAGGTCGTCGGGTCCCGGCAGGTAACCGTCGAGGCGCAGCATGCCGCGGTTGCCGGGGAGGTCGAGTATGCCGGTGACGGTGCGGGGCGTGTTCTGTTCGGCCGCATCGCCGTCGTGGATCGTGTTGTCTTTCATGATGTTTCCTTCGAAAGGTGGGATACGGCGAACTGCCGTGAGTGCGACGGCATGGGCTCGTCGCGGGGGAGGGGATCCTCGGGGTTCCGGAACGGTTCTGTCGACCGGTTCGGAGCGGGGATCTCGGATTCTTGTGGGAGAGGGATCTACATCCACAAGGAGAAGATGTCGCCGAGAGTACAGGTTCGATCTTCGGCGCGCAATAGTCGCTGTCAGCGCAGTGGGGTCGGCACCGGGACATAGGAACCAAGTGGCGCACCGGAAGTTGTTGGCAGGCAACAGCATTGCGCTGAGCCAGCGACTTGCGGACACCATGCCAGAACCGGCTCGGGATGTCGCGCGACTAGCTGTTCAACGGCCTTCGTCGCGGGGATATTCCCGGACCGGGGATTTGCTGACGGTGTGGGGTTCCATCGAAGCGAAGGCGTGCCGGGCGGCTCTATCCAGGTTTACGCGGCTCTATCCACGCCTACGGGGAGGCCATCCGCCGGGAGTCGAAGCGTACCGGTCTGCGATCGGCCGGAGATCGGCCTTCGCCACGGTCATGCCGCCGGCAGCACGAAGCCCGGCGGGCGACGCGGGCGTGCGTCTTTCGCCGCGGTCACACCGCCGACAGCACGAAGCCCGGCCGGTGACGCGGGAGCGCGTCACCGGCCGGGCCTCGGTGATACTTGCTTATCCGTACACGGAGCTGAAGAACTGGATCGCGCTGGCGATGCCGACCGGCACGCCGAGGGCGATCATGCCCGCCGCGGCGCCCAGCGCGATGCCGACGCCCGCGCCCGCGATGCACAGGCCGATCGGACCGGCGAAGAACGTCGGGACGACCAGCGGCGCGCCGATGACCGCGCCCGCGACGCAGCCGAGCGCGCCGCCGACGATCGTGCCGATCAGCGTGCCGACCGCGGTGGCCAGGCCGAACTGGGTCGCGGCCGTGCTCAGCGCGGTGTTGAAGTCGGCGCCGGCGACGTCTTTCGCGTCGACCGGGTGCAGCATCGAGGCGGGGTGCGCCTGCGCCGCGTCGGTACTCGGCGTGAAAGTCGCGGTATTGCCGTCGATCTGGGCCGCGATCGGCCATTCCAGGCCGTCTTTGAGATAGGTCAGCGGCATACCGGCAACCAGGCGTCCCTGATTATCGAGTACCTGGAATTGCGTGCCCTGTGTCGTCAGCGATCCGGCGTCGGTCTTCAGCACGACCGATTTGTCGACCACATTCGCGGTGTAGTGGATGCCGGGCAGAATATCGGTCTGCACGGTGTTCTCCGGAGCCGGTGCGGAGGCGGCGGGCTCCGCGTAGGCGGTGCCGCTCGTGATCCCGACAGCCGCGATGACCAGCGTGGACGCGGCGGCGAACTTCTTGACCCTCATACTTTTCAGACACTTTCCTCAGCAGAAGCACCGGCGGCCGTTCGTGGCTCGGCGCGGCCCATCATTACGAACCTCAACCAGGTTCGTACCGCCATATTTCGAACGTGTAACAGGAGCCGCTAAGGAAACGTCAAATAGAAGTTCGCTGTGTTAAAGGAACATAAATTCGGACACTCCGCTAACTCTCAGCACCCATTTATGTGGCGCACGACACCATTCCGCGTCCGGTTCAGCTGAGGCGTGCGACCACGGCGCCCGGCAGTACCGGCAGCACCTTGTCCAGCACGCGCCACGGCCACGCCGGAACGCACGCGCGCCGCTGTTCCTTCTCGATCGCGGCGACCATCGCGGCGACACCCTTGTCCAGCGGTGCCACCAGGCGGGCGTCGCCCGCCTTCGCGGCCATGTCGGTGGCGATGAAGCCGGGCAGCAGCGTGGTGACCGCGATCGGCGAACGCGCCAGCTCGGTGCTCAGCGCCTGACCGAGCGCGGCGAGGCCAGCCTTGCTCGCCGAGTAAGCGGCCTTCTTGCCGGGCAGTCCGCGCACCGCGCTCATCGAGGACACCAGGACCAGGTGCCCGGCGTTCTGTGCGCGGAAGATCTCCAGTGCCGCCTCGGCCTGGGCCAGGGCGCTGACGAAGTTCGTTGTCGCCGTGGCGATATTCGCGTCCGCCCGGCCGGTGCCGAGCACCGCGCCCTTGCCGAGGCCCGCGTTGACGATGACCCGATCCAGGCCGCCGAGCTCGTCGCGCAGCTCGCCGAAGACCCGGGGCACCACCGCGTGCTCGTCGACGTCGAGCGCGCGGACCGCGATCGTCACGCCGGGATGGCCGGCGACGAGTTCGTCGCGCAGTTCCTCCAGCGCCGACAGCCGCCGGGCGCACAGCGCGAGGTCGCGGCCCTTGCTCGCGAAGTCGCGCGCCATTGCGGCGCCCAGGCCCGCGCTCGCGCCGGTGATCAGAATCTTGGTCCTCGTCATGCGCCCGACCCTAGCGAGCGACCGCGCTCAGCCGCCGAACGATCCCGTGCTCGGCGGCGGTGGCAGCAGTCGCCACGGGCCGCAGTTGACGGTCTTGAAGGCCACGTCCGTCGGCTTGATCTCCACCCGGACCGGGCCGAAGCGGGTGAAGTTGTTGCCGATGATGTAGCGCATGTCGGTGTTGTCGCCGGACACCTTCCACAGCCTGCGCCAATCGCAGCCGTTCGGATCGCCCGGCGCCTCCCAGACGCCGGGGAAGATATCGACGCCCACCAGATAGACGCCGTCGTCCGGCATGGTGTTCGCGGGTTCGGCAGCCGCCGTACCGGTCCCGAGCAGGCTCATCGCGGACGTCATGGCGCCGGCGATGAGGAGCGTGCTTGCGCGCATGGCGATGTACTCCTCGCATCGTGCCGCAGCCGCCATCGAGCGGCTGACCTGGGAGATCCCCGAATCTCGTGGCACAGATCTACCAGAACGGCTCGGCGAATGTGCCGCGTTCCACTTTTCTTGTCGCGATGCATAACTAAATCGCGCACGATGTTGTCATCGGTCGGGCCCACCGCGATATCGAGGTATGACATGTGTTCGGCTCGAGCCCGTCCGGACGGTCCCACGGCCCAGGCCGTGCGGTGCGCACTGCGCCGGACTGTGTACCGATGAGGGGCTTGCCTCGATTCTGGCCACCGATCGAGGGTTGCTGCATTGGCGGGCGCTACGTGCGCTGGGCGATAGCGGGCTCGCCGAGCAGGCGGTGCAGGAGGCGCTGCTACGAGGCTGGCGCTCGTGCGCGTTCTTCGACGACACCAAGGGCAGCGTCCGGGCCTGGCTCCTGACGATCCTGCGCAACGTCATCATCGACATGGTGCGCGCGCGGGCCGCGCGGCCCGGCGATACCGGTTGGGACGAGGTCGACGAGCTGAGCGACGTCCGCTACGCGCACCCCGATTTCTCCGACCGTCTGGTGGACGGGCTGCTGGTCGCGGACCTGCTGGCGCTGCTGCCCGCCCAGCAGCGCGAGGCCGTGGTCGAGGTGATCCTGCGCGACCGCGCCTACCAGGAGGTGGCCGAGGAGTTCGGCATCCCGGTCGGCACGGTGAAGACCCGCGTGCACTACGCCCTGCGCTCGCTGCGCAATCTGCCCCGCGGCGCCTGATCGCCGGTGAACACACCGCCGTAGCGATAACGGTTGAATAACTGGGGTTGCTATGCTGGTGCTTGCGTTGCCAGAGTGAACCACTGGGTTTGGTGTGACTAATGGGAAGGGAGAGGCGCCCTGTCCCGGGGTGCCGACCGAAACATGAAGCCAAGCATCATCAACGCCGGAATCTGTTCCGCCGTGACAGCCGCGGTCACGGTGACGCTGTCCGGAGTGGTTCCGGTCACCGCCGCAGCCGATCCCGTGCAGCCGGATCTATCGACCAAGCTCTCCGGAAAGACCGTGTTCCTCGACCCGGGTCATCAGGGATCCGGGCACGGTGAGAACGTCGCCAAGCAGGTCAGCGACGGACGCGGAGGGACGAAAGACTGTCAGACGACCGGCATGGTCACCGTGCACGGGGTGCCCGAGCACACCATCAACTGGGATGTGGCGCAGTTCGTGCGGACCGCGCTGGAGCAGTTCGGGGCCAAGGTGGTGTTGAGCCGCCCCGACGATCAGGGCTGGGGTGGTTGCATCGATGACCGAGCCAAGGCCGCCAACGAGTCCGGCGCCGCTGTCGCGGTGAGCATCCACGCCGACAGCGCGCCCGCCGACCAGCGTGGTTTTCATCTGATCGTGCCCGGGCTGCCGATCCCCGACGCCAGGATCAACGAGATCCAAGCCGGCGCCGGGCTGGCCGCCTCGACCGCCATGCGCGACGCCTATCTCGCGGCCGGTTTCGTCCCCGCCAAGTACGCGAGCGCCGACGGATTGCAACCGCGCAGGGACATCGCCGGCCCCGCCCTCACCGCCGTGCCGGACGTGTTCATCGAGATGGGCAACGGCGCCAACGCCGAGGACGCCGCGCTGCTGGAGAGCAAGGAAGGCCAGCTCAAACACGCCGTCACCATCACAACCGGCTTGGTGGGCTACCTCCTCGGCCCACACGCCGCGACCCCGAAGGTGAGCGCCGAGCAACCCGCCGCGGCACCCGCCCCCCACCCGGCCGAGCCCGCACCCGGCGCCGCCATCGAACCACCCGCGCCCTCACATCCGGCGTCGACCGGAGGACAGACGGACGCACCGCCGG
>NZ_BAGH01000303.1 GCF_000308715.1 Nocardia tenerifensis NBRC 101015 | reverse complement strand
TTCATGCTGCCGCTGCTGGCGGTGCTCAAACTGCGGGCCCGCGACCTGGTCGGTTTCACGTTCTTGCAGTTCATCTTTCACCTACCGGTGGTGTTGCTGCTCGTGTGGTTGCTCGGCATGACCTTCGATTACGTGCCGCCGATCCTGCCCGCGAGCCCGTGATCTAGGGGAACGATTCGCCGGGTGTGCGCGTAGACCGCCGCGTGCACCCGGTCGCGGACGCCGAGCTTCGCTAGCACGTTGGAGACGTGCGTCTTGACGGTCTGCTCGCCGACGCCGAGTTCCGCGGCGATCTCGGGATTGGTGTAGGCCTTGGCGATCAGCAGGAGCACCTGGTGCTCGCGGGCGGTGAGGGTCTCGACCTCCGGCGCGGCCGGGAACGGCTCGATGCCAGTGGTCAGGCGCGTGACGAGGCGACGGGTGAGGTTCGGGTCGATCAGTGCGTCGCCGCGGGCGGCCATGCGGATGGCCGAGATCAGGCCCGTCGACGGCAGCGTCTTGACGAGGAACCCGCTCGCGCCCAAACACAGTGCGCGGTAAAGGTTCTCATCGGTATCGGCGGTGGTCAGCGTGAGGATCCTGGTGACATCGCCGAGGGCCGCGACGGCGTCCACGGCCGGGCCGTCGAGGCCGGGCATGTCGAGGTCGAGCAGGGCGACGTCGGGTCGCAGGCGCTCGATCTCCCGGATGGCGGCGAGGCCGTGGTCGACCTCGGCGACACACTCGATATCGGGCTGCGTGCCGATCGCGGCCCGCACGCCGGAGCGGAACACCACGTGGTTGTCGGCGAGCAGGACCGAGATGGTCGAGCGCTCCGTGGTGGCCTCGACATCGGCCCGCGACCGATCGAAATGCCGGTCGACATCCACCGGCTGATGCGTGTCGACCACGCCGCTCGGCGACGCCGCCGCGGTGGGCACGCCGGTGACCGACAGCGTCGCGGCGGTGAGGGCGAGCACGAACGACGACGCCACCCGCCGCAGCGAATGGGTCGACGGACCGTCCTGGTTCAGCGCAGGAACCCTTCGTAGTTCTTGTTCATGAGTTGGCTCTCCAACTGTTTGATCGTATCCAGTCCGACGCTCACCACGATCAGCGCGGAGGTACCGCCGAACGCGAGACTCGGCGCGCTGCCGGAGGTTCCGATGCCCAGCAGCAGATTCGGCAGCACCGCCACCGCCCCGAGGTAGACCGCGCCGGGTAGGGTGATCCGGCTGAGCACGAAACTCAGATAGTCCGCGGTCGGCTTGCCGGGCCGGTAGCCGGGCAGGAACCCGCCGAACTTGCGCATCTCGTCCGCGCGCTCGCGCGGATCGAAGGTGACCGCGACGTAGAAGTAGGTGAAGAACACCACCAGCGCGAAGTAGACCGCGATGTACACCGGGCTGCCCGGATCGACCAGGTACTTCTCGATCCACTCCTGCCACCACGACTGCGCGCCCGAGCTGTTCCTGGTCAGCTGCGCGAGCAGTTGCGGCAGGTAGAGCAGCGAGGACGCGAAGATCACCGGGATGACCCCGGCCTGATTCACCTTCAACGGCAGATACGTGGAGGAGCCCCCGTACATCTTCCGGCCGACCACGCGCTTGGCGTACTGCACCGGGATTCGCCGCTGGCCCTGCTCCACGAAGATCACGCCGACGAGGAGCAGCAACACCGCGACGCACACACCGCCGAAGACCAAGCCGCCCTTGCTGTCCAGAATCGACCGGCCCTGGCTGGGCAGCTGGGCGGCGATGCCGGTGAAGATCAGCAGCGACATGCCGTTGCCGATGCCGCGCTCGGTGATCAGCTCGCCGAACCACATGACCAGCGCCGCGCCCGCGGTCAGCACCAGCACGATGATGATCATGCCGAACAGTCCGGTGTCGGCGAGCAGATCCTCCGGGCATCCGCGCAGCAGCTGGCCCCGCGCGGCCAGCGCCACCAGCGTCGAGGCCTGCAGGATCGCCAGCGCCATCGACAGATAGCGGGTGTACTGCGTCATCTTCGCCTGGCCGGTCTGGCCCTCCTTGCGCAGCTCCTCGAATCGCGGGATCACCACGGTCAGCAGCTGAACGATGATGCCCGCGGTGATGTAGGGCGTGATCCCGATCGCGAACACCGACAGGTGCAGCATCGCACCGCCGGAGAACAGGTTGATCAGCTGGTAGATGCCCGCGGAGTCACCGCCGGAGACGAGCGCGACGCACGTCCGGACCGCGCGATAGTCCACGCCGGGCGAGGGCAGCGCCGCGCCGGCCCGATACAGCACGAGCAGGCCGAGGGTGCCGAGGATCTTCCGCCGTAGGTCCGGGGCCCGGAAAGCCGCTGCGACGGCGGACAACACAAATTCCTCCTGACGAGCGACGCTGTGCGACAGGAGAAATCCGCTGCGAGAGCGGGAAATCGAGCCTGCCGAGGGCCTTCGACGGTACGGAGTCTCCGCCGCCGTTCACGTCGCCCGAGAGTCGGAATTACCGCTCCCCCAACAGGGGGAGCGATCACCCTAGTTGCGCACGACCAGCACGGCGCCGGCGGCGAGCACCGCCAACACGATCGCGGCCAGGCCGTAGATCAGACGGTGCGAACGCAATACGGGCACGAAGCGGTCGGCGGCGTAGCGGCCCGGCCCGGTCAGGGTGAGGCTCGCGGCGGCCGCGGTCAGGATCAGTTCGTACTCCACGCCTTTCGGCGCGAAGAACGCGCCCATGCCCTTCACCGCCAGCGCGTTGAGCAACGTGCCGACCACCGCCGCGCCCGCGAGCGGGGTGAGCAGGCCGATCGCGAGCGCGAGGCCGCCGAAGGTCTCGGTCACACCGGCGACCGCGGCCATCGCCTCACCGGCCGGATAACCCTTGCCGGCGAAGAACTTTCCGGTGCCGTCGAGGCCGCCGCCGCCGAACCAGCCGAACAGCTTCTGCGTGCCGTGCGCGGCCATGGTCAGCCCGACCGCGACGCGCAGCAGGAGCAGTCCGGCGTCGTAGGCGTGCGGAGAGGCGGCGTGGTCCGCCGCGGCGGCCTCGGTGGGCGAAGTCGTTGCGGTGTCGGTCATTCGATGGTCCTTTCGTGGGGCGGTCGGTGTCGATGTAGCGGTGGAGGCCGAGTAGGCAAGAGCCTCAGCCGAATTGGAGGGAGCGTTTGGCCAGGCCGTTCCAGAAGCCGTCGATCACGCTGCGCTGGGTGCTCAGCTCGGCCTCGGCCGCGCCGAGCGAGACGAACAGCGGCGCGAAGTGTTCGGTCCTCGGGTGCGCCAAATGCGCTGCGGGCGCTTTATGTTCGAAGTCGAGCAGGGCATCGAGATCGCCCGCGTCGAGCGCGTGCCTGCCCCACTCGTCGAACTCCGACATCACCGGGTGCACCGAGCCGTCGGCGCTGAGCGCTCGCAGATTGTGGGTGAAGAAGCCGCTGCCGACGATCAGCACGCCCTGCTCGCGCAGCGGCGCGAGCTTGCGGCCGATCTCCAGCAGGCCCTCGGGCTCGAGGGTCGGCATCGACATCTGGAGCACCGGCACGTCGGCGTCGGGATACATCTCGACCAGCGGCACGTACGCGCCGTGATCGAGGCCACGCTCGGGCGCGTCGTGCACCGGCAGGCCCGGTCCGCGCAGCAGCGCGCGCACGTCGTCGGCGAGGGCCGGAGCGCCGGGCGCGGGGTAGGTCACCTCGTAGTAGTGCTGCGGGAAGCCCCAGAAGTCGTAGACCAGCGGGACCGTGGTCGTCGCGCCGAGGGTCAGCGGCGCGTCCTCCCAGTGCGCCGAGATCATCAGCACCGCTTCGGGTTTCGGCAGCTCCGCCGACCACGCGGCCAGCTGGCCCGGCCAGTGCGGATCGTCGGCCAGCGGCGGGGCGCCGTGCGACAGGTAGACGACCGGCATGCGCATCGGCCTCGCCCTCCTTCCAAGTAGTTCAAATTTGAACATCTTTGCTCGATGGTAGATTATTGTTCGAATTTGAACAACCTCGAGAGGTGGGTGGATGGCCGAGCCGCGGTGGCTGAACGAGGAGGAGATGCGCGCCTGGGAGGCGTTCCTCGCCGCGACGGCGCTGGTGAACCGGCGGATCGAGCAGCAGCTCAAGGACGAGGCCCATTTGTCGCACACCCAGTACGAGGTGCTGGTGCGGCTGGCCCGGGCGCCGGGCAAGGAACTGCGGATGACCGAGCTCTCCGCGGCCCTGTTCACCTCCAAGAGCGGCCTCACCTATCAGATCGACCAGCTGGCCAAGGCCGGCTTCGTCCGCCGCGGCCCGGCCCCCGACGACCCCCGCGGCGTCCTGGCCGCCCTCACCCCCGCCGGGCTCCGCAAACTCGAGTCGGCCGCCCCGGGACACGTCGCCCTCGTGCGCGATCTCCTCATCGACGTCCTCACCCCCGCGCAGCGCACCGCCCTCGCCGACGGCCTCGGCGAGGTGGCGAAACGGCTCTGCTGAGCCGACTGGCACTCCCCCATGTACGAGAACGGCGGCGGCACAGCGACATCGGCGCCGCGCTTGTCGGACGCGGCGAAAACCGCTTCCGCCGAGCGGAAGTCGAGTTCGCGGGTTCGCTTGTCGATCGCCAGGGAGCGGAAGAGGTGGCAGCCGGTGAGCGAATTCGCGGTAGCGCACCGAAATAGGCGTCGCGATCGGTTTGTGCACCACAGCCGAAGTACACCGGTCAATTCGTCGCCGGCTGCGGCGCGTTGAATACGGCGGCCACCACGACGCGCCCCGTAATCGCAGCCCTGCGGCGCGGCGGTGACGACGGCCTCGGCGGCCGGACGCCCGTCTCTCGGCGCGCGCCCGTCGACGGGAGGCGAGGGGTCGTCCGTACAACCACCCATCAGCAGATCCGCGACCGCTAGCAGTGCGGCGACACGAACACGCTCGACCGTCACGCCTACTCCGCAGGCGTGGACTCGACCGGAATATCCGGGCAATTTTGCCCATCACACCTGTTCACGGGCCTAACGCCACGTCCGTCCCCGTGGCATCAGCGTTCGACACGACAGCACGCCGCCGCACGGGCGGCCCTCGCTGCGCCGACGAGCGGCACGGGCGCGGCACCGCCGAAGCCCGCCGGACGCGGCGCGTCCATTTGCGGACAGATCCGCTCGTTCCCCTCGCGAGCAAGACCCAAGTTCCGATGTCATTGGTGAGCAATCGATTTCGGGTATCCGATATGAGAATTCGGTGTAGCGTTGCGCAAACGTCCCGCTGAACTTCCGCGGAATTTCCCCGGGGCGACGTGGTGGCGGCTCGCCGATGTTTTTGCTTTACGTTGGGCAGGTAATTGCGATGGCGGACAATGAGATCGACGATTCGGCATCGGCCAGGCAGTTGCCCGGCGATTCGCTGCTGGCGGTGAACGGGGGCGATCCCGTGCGAAAGACGCCCTGGCCCACCTACGATCGCGGCGCGGTCTGCGTCCACCCCGAGGACGAGGAAGCGGCGCTGCGGGCCATCCGCAGTCACCTGTACTTCCGCTACGACTACCGCCCCGCGCAGGAGACCGAGTGCGCCCGGTTCGAGGCGGAGCTGTGCCGGTACTTCGAGACCAGGCACGCGCTGGCCACCTCGAGCGGCACCACCGCGCTCGCGCTGGCCATCATGGCCGCGGGCATCGAGCCCGGCAGCCTGATCGCCTGTCCCGGTTTCACTTTCGCCGCGACGCCGAGCGCGATCATCCTCGCCGGGTGCGTGCCGTTCCTCGTCGAGGTCGACGAGAACCTGCACCTGGACGTGGCCGATCTGCGCAGTCGGTGGACCCCGCAGGTCAAGGCGATCATGGTCGTGCACATGCGCGGCTTCGCCGGGGACATGGGCGCGCTGACCGCCTTCGCCGACGAGATGGGCGTGCCGGTCTTCGAGGACGCGGTCCCCGCGCTCGGCGCGGAACTCGACGGCCGCAAGCTCGGCACCTTCGGCCTGGCCGGGGCGTTCAGCACCCAGTCGGACAAGGCGCTCAACAGCGGCGAGGGCGGCTTCCTGCTCACCGACGACAGCGCCCTGTTCGCCCGCGCCACCGTGCTCTCCGGCGCGTACGAGGGCAGGCTGCGGCGGCACTTCCCCGGCGCCGAGCCGCCGATCGCCACCGACCTCGACCTGCCGCTGCTCAGTTTCCGGATGGACGAGATCCGGGCGGCGCTGCTGCGCGCCGAGCTGGACAGACTGCCGGACCGCCTGGCCGCCTTCCATCGCAACTACGACTACGTCGCCGCCGCGCTCGCCGACGTCGCGGGGATACATATCCGGCGACCGGTCGCCGCGGGCGCGTACCTCGGCGAGGCCTTCATCTTCCTGGTCCCGCACGGCCGCGCGGAATGGTTCGCCCGAGCGCTGTGCCACGAGGGCATCGAGGCGCGCAACCTCGGCTCGGACGCCGACCACAATATCCGCGCCTTCTGGAACTGGCGCTTCCTGTTCCGCGGCATGGAGACCGCGGCCATCAAGCAGCTGCTGCCCAACGCGACGCGCTATCTCCAACGCGCCGTGGACATTCCGCTGTCCTCGACGCTGTCGCGGGCCGACTGCGATCAGCTCGTCGCGGCCGTGCGCAAGGTCGCGGGCGCACTCGCCTCGACGGCCGACCTCGCCCCGACCGTCCTCGACACCGGCGAGGGCTCCGCGTGGGCCGGACAGCGATGACCGACGACGCCAAGGCGTTCCCGCGCTTGGCCCTCGCGGGGGTGTTCGGCGGCCTGTTCTGCGGCTACCTCGGCCTGTCCGCCGCCATCCCGGTGCTGCCCGGCTACGTGCGCGACGAGTTCGGCGCGGGCGATCTCGCCGTCGGCCTCGCGGTGACGGCGACCGCGCTCACCGCGCTGCTCACCCGCCCGGTCTTCGGCGGGCTGGCCGACCGGTACGGCCCCCGCACCGTCATGCGGTTCGGCGCGCTGGCCATCGCGGCCGGCGGGCTCCTCTACTTCCTGCCCGCAGGACTGGTCTGGCTGATCGTGGTGCGCCTGCTGCTCGGCGTCGGCGAGGCCGCGCTGTTCGTCGCGGGCGCGGTGTGGACGGTCACGCTCGCGCCGCACGACCGGCGCGGCCAGGTGATCGGGCTCTACGGCGTCGCCATGTGGGGCGGCATTTCGCTCGGCACCGCGCTCGGCGCGGCGTTGCGGCACTTCGGCATCGACGCCGTGTGGGCCTTCTGCGCCGCCGCGCCGCTGGTCGGTCTCGCCCTGATCAGCACCGTCGCGCCGCAGCCGCGCGTCGAGCCGACCGGCGGCGGCCGCGGCCTGCTGCTGAAACCCGCCGTGCTACCCGGCCTCGGCCTCGCGCTCGGCGCCGCTGGCTACGTGGGCCTCGCGGCGTTCGTCATCAGCGCGCTCCAAGACCGCGGAATCGATTCCGGCGTCATCGTTTTGAGTACCTTCAGCGCCGTGTACGCGGGCACCCGCTTCGTCATCGGGCACCTGCCGGACAAGCTCGGACCGCGCCGGGTGGCGTCGTGGTGCGGCGCGGGCGAGGCGGCGGGGCTGCTGATCATCGCCTGGGCGCCGAACCTGCCGGTGGCGGTGGCCGGGGCCGTGGTCATGGGCGTCGGGTTCTCGCTGCTGCATCCCTCGCTGGCCCTGATGGTCATGAACAACACCGACAGCGCCCAGCAGGGCGCCGCGCTCGGCGCCTACACCTCGTTCTGGGATCTCGGCCTGTTCGTGTGGGGCCCGGCCACCGGGGCCATCGCGGCCGGGTTCGGCTACCCGGCCGTCTTCGTGGTCGCCGCGGTCTGCGCGTGCGCGGCCTCGGCGCTGGCCATGACGATCCGGCAAGCGGTGACCAGCGAGAAGGCGATCGACAGATGACGAACCCACCACCGGGCGGCGTCGCGCCGCTGAAGGTCCTGTGCATCACCGGCTGGTGCCGCAACGGCAGCACCATCATCGGCAATATCCTCAACGAGATCCCCGGCTTTTTCCACGTCGGCGAGCTGCACTTCCTCTGGAAGAACGCGGCCGGGCGCGGCGTGAACTCCGACTGCGGCTGCGGGCGCAGGCTGGTCGACTGCCCGTTCTGGTCCACGATCCTGCCGGTCGGTCAGCCCGCGGGCACGACGCTGGTCGAGCACGCGGACGCGGTGATCCGGCGGCAACTCGGCAGCGTGCGGACCAGGCACACCTGGCGCGTGCTCGGCCGCGGCCTGCACAACGAGCAGATCCGCGCGCACGCCGCCCTGATGACCCAGGTCTATCGAGCGGTGGCCGAGCGAAGCGGGTCGAGCGTCGTCGTGGACACCACCAAGATTCCCGGGGAGGCGGCGTTGCTCGCGCGCCTCGAGGGCATCACCCCGTACTACGTCCACCTGGTGCGCGACCCGCGGGCCGTGGCCCAATCGTGGAGCAAGCCAAAGGGTTACGTGTACGCCATGCCGCCGGTCAAGAGCACCGGCTACTGGACCGGCTTCAATCTCGCCTCGCACGCCCTCACTCGCCGCTACCCCGAGCGGTCGATGTTCCTGCGCTACGAGGACTTCATCGCCGACCCCGAAGGCACGATCGACCGGCTGCTGCGCCTGATCGACAGCGATCCCGCGGCCAACCCGCTCACCGATCGAACGGTGGAGCTGCACACCAATCACACGGTCACCGGAAACCCGGACCGGTTCACCGTCGGCGCGACCGTCATCCGCCCGACCGACGACTCCTGGCGCACCGGCCTGCCGAGGTCCGCCCGGCGCACGGTCGCGGCGCTGTCCTGGCCGCTCTCGCGCCGATACGGCTACGAGTTCGGCGCCGCCGATGCGAACGGGAAGGGCTGACGAGTGGATCTGGGTCT
>NZ_BAGH01000304.1 GCF_000308715.1 Nocardia tenerifensis NBRC 101015 | reverse complement strand
GAGCAGGTCGTGCAGCAGGGTGTCGGCGCCGCAGGAATCGGCCAGCCTGGTCGCCTCGCGCAGGAGCGCGCGGGACTTGTCGTGGTCGCCGACGGCGCGGTGCGCGACGCCGAGTTCGCCGAGCACCGTGGCCAATTCGAAGTCGCAGCCGCCGGAGCGGGCGATCGACGCCGCGCCGCGCAGCAGGCGGATCCGCCGGTAGCGGTCGGCGGTCGCGGCGAGCAGGCGCAGCGACACACCGCCCGTGCGATGGTCGCTCGCCGAGCCGAGCAGATCGAGATGGCGGGTCGCGACGGCGCGGGCGTGGCAGTGCTCGCCGAGCGCGAGATGGGCGGCCGCGAGGTCGTTGCGCCACGGCACCAGCCACGGAAAGTCCATGTGCCAGCGGCGCATCAGGTGACCGCACCGGCGGAAGGTGCGCAGCGCCTCGCCGGAGCGGGCGACGGCGAGCTGATGGTGGCCCTCGGCGTGCAGATAGGCCAGGCCGAAGCGGGACTCGAACAGCGCTCGGGGCACGGGTCTTCGAAGCTGCGCCGCCGCCTCGGTGTGCCTGCCCGCCAGCGTGAGCGCGCGGACCAGCGCCGCGATGGGGGTGCCTATCCAGATGCCGAGGTGCTCGGCCGGAACGCAATTCAGCGCCAGCATGGCGTCGTCGGCCGCGGCTCGCGCGTCGCCCTTGCGGAGCATGGTCTCCGCGCGCAGGCCCGCGAAGATCGACTGCCAGGTCGGCGCCTTGCGCGCCGCCGCCTCCGCGAGCAGCGAGTCGCACCAGGCCGCCGCGGTATCGAGCCGGTCGGTATAGATCAGGCAATGCACCGCCGCCGCAAGGGTTTCCACGGTGTCGGCGGCGAGCCGGTGCCGGGTGAGCAGGCACTGCGCGCGGGTGCCGGTCTCGTCGGCGGGTCGCCCGCCGAACAGGCCTATCAGCAGCCGCGAGCCCAACGCGTGCGGCGTGGTCTCCCCGCGCCGCGACGGATGCGCCGCGAGCAACCACGGGTGCCGTTGAGCGAGCGGCGGATGCGTGTAGCGCAGCCACGCGCACAGGAACCCGATCCTCGGCGCCGTCTCGTCCAGGCCGCCGCTGTTCAGTTGGGTGAGCGCCTGATCGGCGTACTGCGTCTGCCCGTGCCAGAGCAGGAACAGGACCGCCGCGGGCAGTTGCGCGGCGGGTACCCGGCCCGCGCGGACCGCCGAGCGCATCCTGGCGTAGCCGCGCGTGCGGTCCGACGGGTTCAGCCGCCATTCGGCGCGCAGCAGCCGGATCGCGATGGTGGCGCGCTCGCCCGGGTCACCGGTCGCGCGGTAGGCCAGCTCCAACCGCTGCACCGCGCGGTCGATCTGATCGTTCGCCATGTCCTCCGCGGCGGCGCTGAGCAGCACCCGCGCCGCCCACGGGTGATCGGCGCAGTTGGCCGCGACCAGATGCGCGGCCACCGCGGCGGCCGGAAACCCCTTGTCGTGCAACAACTCCGCCGCTCGGCGATGCAGGTTCTGCCGGACCTGGGCGGGAGTGTCGCGCAGGATGCGCGCGCCGGGATCGAGCTCATCGACGACCGTCGACGACCGCGCCCCGGCGGCGATCCCGCGCACGGCCGCGCGCACCGCGGCCTCGTCGGTGGCGAGCAGCTCGGCGACGAGGCCCACCGTGCTCGCACTGCCCAGCACGGCCATGGCCTGACCGACGGCGGACCGATGCGGTGCCGACCACTTTTCGCGATGCGGCGAGATCTGGCGGTGCATACCCGAGGCCCCTTCGTCGGTGAGCGTGCCGACTGTGGGAGGCACCATCGAAAAGCAACTCGGGTGCACTGAAGATGCGGCATCGTCGCAGCGGGGGCGTCACCGGACGCCCCATTGATCCAGCCGGTGTCACTAGCGTAGGACGCCGAGCGCGGCCTGTCATCGGATCCCGGTAACAAGATCGTTGGGTGCGGTTGTCTCGGAATCCCGGTTACATCAACGCCTTTCGCCGACTCGGGCGCCGGCCGCGGGGGCGGCGGCGACGGGCGTATGGTGCGGGCGGTAGGCGAGGCACGCCGCCGCCGCGTCGTCGGCGGTCAGGAACAGGGTGACCTCGGCCGTGTCGAGCACACCGGACTCCCGCGCGCTCAGATACGCGTGCACGGGTGCCGCGGTGTAGGGATCACCGATCCGCTCGGGGACGCCCACCACCGAATCCGGTTGCAGGCCCAGCGTATCGGCGAGGATCTCCGCGAAGCCGGGCATGGGCGCGGGAGCGAGCAGCACCGCCCGGTGCGCGTCGAAATCGGCGCTGTCGAGGCCTTCGCGGTCGACGCAGTCGCGCACGGCCGCCGCCGCCAGCTCCAGCGCGTCCGGGCCGTCGCGCCGGACGCGCATGGCCGAACGCCCGTTCGCGCCCACCTCGTTCATGTCGACCCAGGCCGACGGCTCGGAGGCCTCCGTGCTCTCGCGGGTGTGCAGCCTGCCGAATCCGCCCACGGTGGGCGAGGTTCCGAGCAGCAGCACGGCCGCCCCTGTGGTGTAGGGAAACCCGGGGACGTGGCGTCGCATGGACGGGTGCGCGTCCCCGGCCACCAGCAACGCGTACCGCACATCGCCCATCGCCAAGAACGACTCCGCCGCGATGATGGCGTGCAGCAGGCCGGAGGCGCCGTGCATCAGGTCGAACGAGAACGCCGGTAGTCGCCCCGGCTGATACTCCAGGCCGAGGCCGATCCGCTTCTGGATGAGGGCGGAGACCGCGGGCTCGCAGATGTTGTTGTCCCGGAACACCCCCGCGTTGATCAGCATGCCCACCTCGTCGACGGAGACTTCCGAGCCGGCCAGGCAGGCGAGCGCCGCGCGGGCGGCCAGCTCGAAGTAGCTACCGGTGTCGAGGTCGGTGTTCGTCGCGGCCGCCATGATCGTGGTTCCCATGTCTCACACCGCCAGTCGTGAGATGGTGGCGGCGAGATGACCGGAGACGATGCCGGACGCCTCGGGCACCATCAGGATCTTGGACCCCTCCGGGATCTGATGTCTCTTCAGATGCTCGTGCAGCACAAGGAAATGCGAGGTCGACGCCGTATTGCCGAAGTCGCGCAGGACATTCAGGGCCTGCGGCATCGGCGTGCCGAAGTGCTGCTCGGTCAGGCTCGCGATGTACTCGATGACGGGCGCGCTGAACTGGTGATGGATCCAGTAGTCGAATTTCTCGCTCTCCCAGGTGCGCCCGGTCTCTTTGAAGAACGTGTCGACGCGGTTGATCGCCTGCATGTATCTCCCCTCGTTCTGCATGGCGCGGTTGTCGGTGTAGAGCGCGATGCCCGCGGACCGATCGCTCGGCATGCCGAGGCAGTACTCGGCGCCGCCCGCGGAGGTCATCAGTTCGACGTAGTGGATCTCGTCGTGGTCGTCGCCGCGATCATCGAGCACCACCGCCACCGCGGCGTCGCCGACGGTCAGCGCCGCGAACTGCGGATCGTAGGACTTGCTGATCTCGCGCACCGCGGTCTCGGCGATCGGCGTGATCTGCTCGCCGCTGACCACCAGGCCGTTGCGCACCACGCCCGCCTTGATCATCCGGTCGAGCACGAGCACCCCGGTGATCATGCCCGCGCAGGCGTTCGAGACGTCGAAGTGCAGGGCCGACGTCGCGCCGATGGCGTTGCCGAGCAGTAGCGCGAACGCCGGTGCGCAGCAGTGGATACCTTCGCGGCGCGTGCGGGTGATGGAGGCGGAGATGACGATGTCGAGGTCTTCGGCGCGATACTCCGACAGCCGCAGGCAGTCTTCGATCGCCCGTTGCGCCAGCACGAACGACGACTCATAGCGGTCCGGATGCGAGTCGTAGACCCGCCGATTCTCGATGCCGGTGATCCGCTCCAGATCCAGTGATCGACGCACGGCCAGGCTGTCGATCAATTCCGCGGTGGACCGGACGGTTTCGGGTGTGTACGAGCCGATCGACTCGAAACGCGTGCGCTGCATAACCCCTGCTTTCTGCACCAGTCGATGACGAACAAGGTGTGTCGCTTGGAACTTCGACAACGCTGTCGTGAACGGCGTAGCCGCCGTGCGTCAGTCGGCGAGCCCGACCAGGGACGCGCTCACCTCGCACAGCCGCTGACCGAGCGCGTCGTCGCGTGCCTGACGCGACGGCGTCTTCAGGCGGTTCTTCTGGAAATAGGCGCCGGTGACCGCGCCGACCTCGGGATCGGTGGCGAGGTAGGTGAGCGCGCGACCGCCCTCGTCCACGCCGATCATGAACAGCCGCTTGGCGAGTGGGACCAGCGGCTTGCCGAACCACGGCATCGAATCCCAGATCCCGCTCGCCACCGCGCCCGGATGAAAGGCGTTCACCGTCACCCCGGTGCCCGCGAGCCTGCGCGCAAGCGCACTGGCGTAGAGGATATTGGCCAGCTTCGACCGGCTGTAGGCCCGCTCGCCCGAATATCCTTGGCGCAGACCGAGATCGTCGAAGTCCAGGCGCGCGCCGAAATGCAGGACCGACGAGGTGAACAGGATGCGCGAGGGGGCGCTGCGCACCATCAGGTCGAGCAGCGACTCGGTCAGCAGGAATCCGCCGAGATGATTGACGGCGAACGTGGCCTCGACACCGTCCTCGGTCTCGGTGCGGGTCTTGTGATAGCCGCCCGCGTTGTTGGCCAGCACATCCAGCCGGTCATACTGCGCGTGCACGACTTTGGCGAGCTGGCGCACCGACGACTGGGAGGCGAGATCGCACTCGTGGGTGTCGACGCCGCGCGCACCCGCGGCCCGCACCGCCGTCGCCGCGTCGGCCAGCTTCCGCGGATTCCGCCCGACGAGGATCAGCCGATTGCCCAGCGCGGCGCACTGCTGCGCGGCCGCGAGGCCGATACCCGATGTCGCCCCCGTGATCAGGATCGTCTTCATAGCCGATCACCCTGCCACACGCTCCCGGCCGCACGAGGGCGTGCGAGAAGGCGTATCGACGGACCGAAAGGTATTGCAAGGGAACAACATTCCAGAATTATGCAGGTCAGGCATGATGCTCCCGACCAGCAAAGGAACGCGGCGCGGGCCGGGCCGTGTGCGCGGTAGGGGGTTATAGGGGTGTGCTCGAGTGCGAGACAGGGCCTAGCGGTTCAGCGCGGCCTCGAACAGCGGCCAGGAGTTGTGCAGGTCCCGTTGCCAGTAGCCCCACGAGTGGGTACCGGTGGGATGGAAGTCGAACGTCGCGGGAATGCCCAACTGCTGGAGCCGCTCTCGCAACTGCGCGGTGCAGGCGTTCGTGATCGCCTCCAGCACAGCGCCGCTGGTGAGCTGCCCGGCGAGTTTGCCCGCGTCCCCCCTGGTCTGGTCGAGGGTGTCGAGTGGTCCGGGTTGTCCGGTGCCGGTGGAGATGTAGAGGGTGGTGTCGCGGAGTTGTTCGGCGTGT
>NZ_BAGH01000305.1 GCF_000308715.1 Nocardia tenerifensis NBRC 101015 | reverse complement strand
AAACAGGTCAACGTCGTCATCCCCATCGGCGGCTCGGGCAGCTACTTCACCGACTGGCACACCGACGACCCCGTACTGGGCCGCCAACGCTGGAGCACCTTCCTCACCCACGAACTACCCCCCATCATCGACACCACCTTCCACGGCACCGGAGCCAACGCCATCGCCGGAATCTCCATGGCCGCCACCTCCGTGTTCCAACTCGCCCTCGCCGCACCCCACACCTACCGCGCCCTGGGCTCCTACAGCGGCTGCGTCCGCACCTCCGACCCCCAAGGCCAAGCCATGGTCGCCGCCGTCGTCGGACGCTGGCGCGGCAACCCGATCAACATGTGGGGACCACCCCAAGACCCCACCTGGGCCGCCAACGACCCCTACCT
>NZ_BAGH01000306.1 GCF_000308715.1 Nocardia tenerifensis NBRC 101015 | reverse complement strand
GCGCTCTGTCATTTCCCGAACACTAAGGAGTATGACCGTGAACGTAGACCTGTCCGGCGCGAAATGGTTCAAGAGTCGTCGCAGCGGTGCCTCCAAGGACTGTGTGGAGGTGGCCTTCCTCGACGGCGGCGCGGTCGGTGTCCGGGACTCGAAGAATCCCGCCGGGCCCGCCCTGGTCTTCGCCCCCGAGGTGTGGGACGAGTTCACCGCCCGGGTCGCGGGCGGCGAGTTCGACCGCGCGTAATCGATCCGCCGTGCCCGATCCCGCCGCTCGGCGAGATCGGGCATTCGCGCTGTGCTACTTGCGCTTCCGGGACGGTGTGGCGCCGACGTAGTCCGCGAGGTGCTCGCCGGTGAGCGTCGAGCGGGCGGCCACCAGTTCGGCGGGCGTGCCCTCGAAGACGATCTCGCCGCCGTCGTGGCCCGCGCCGGGGCCGAGGTCGATGATCCAGTCGGCGTGCGCCATCACGGCCTGATGATGCTCGATGACGATGACGGACTTTCCCGAGTCGACGAGCCGATCGAGCAGGGCGAGCAGGTTCGCCACGTCGGCGAGGTGCAGGCCGGTGGTCGGCTCGTCGAGCACGTACACCCCGCCCTTGTCGCCCATGTGGGTCGCCAGCTTCAGGCGCTGGCGCTCGCCGCCCGACAGCGTGGTCAGCGGCTGGCCGATGGTGAGGTAGCCGAGCCCGACGTCGACGAGCCGCTCGAGGATCGCGTGGGCGGCGGGCAGCCGCGCCTCGCCCGCGCCGAAGAACTCCGCGGCCTCGGTCACCGGCATGGCCAGCACCTCGCTGATATCGCGGCCGCCGAGGCGGTACTCCAACACCGACGCGTCGAAACGCTTGCCCTCGCACACCTCACAGGTGCTCTCGGTGCCTGCCATCATCCCGAGATCGGTGTAGATGACGCCCGCGCCGTTGCAGTTGGGGCACGCGCCCTCGGAGTTGGAGCTGAACAGCGCGGGTTTCACGCCGTTCGCCTTGGCGAAGGCCTTGCGGATCGGCTCGAGCAGGCCGGTGTAGGTCGCCGGGTTGCTGCGGCGCGACCCGCGGATCGGTGTCTGGTCGACCGCGATGACCCCCTCCTCGGCGGGCACGGATCGATGCACCAGCGAGCTTTTGCCCGACCCGGCGACGCCGGTCACCACGCACAGCACGCCGAGCGGGATATCGACGTCGACGTCGCGCAGGTTGTTCGCCGACGCGCCGCGAATCTTCAACGCGCCGTTGGGTTTACGCACCGTGTCCTTCAGCGCCGCCCGATCGTCGAAGTGCTTTCCGGTGATGGTGCCGCTCGCCCGCAGCCCGTCCACGGTGCCCTCGAAACACACTGTGCCGCCGCCGGATCCGGCCCCGGGGCCGAGATCCACCACATGGTCGGCGATGGCGATCGTCTCCGGCTTGTGCTCGACCACGAGCACCGTGTTGCCCTTGTCGCGCAGCTGGAGCAGCAGGTCGTTCATCCGCTGGATGTCGTGCGGATGCAGGCCGATGGTCGGCTCGTCGAAGACGTAGGTGACGTCGGTGAGCGCCGAGCCCAGATGCCGAATCATCTTGACGCGCTGGGCTTCACCGCCCGACAGCGTGCCCGCCGGGCGCTCCAGCGAGAGGTAGCCGAGGCCGATCTCCACGAACGAGTCGAGGGTGTGGGTCAGCGAGTCGAGCAGCGGCCGCACCGAAGGCTCATCCAGCTGCCGAACCCACTCGGCGAGATCGCGGATCTCCATCGCGCAGAGCTCGGCGATGTTCTTGCCCTTGATCTTCGACGAGCGCGCCTCCTCGCTGAGCCGGGAGCCGTGGCAGTCGGGGCAGGTGGTGAAGGTGACCGCCCGGTCGACGAACGCCCGGATGTGCGGCTGCATCGACTCGCGGTCCTTGGACAGGAACGACTTCTGGATCTTCGGGATCAGCCCCTCGTAAGTAAGGTTGACGCCCTCGACCTTGACCTTGACCGGCTCCTTGTAGAGGAAGTCGTTGAGCTCGCGCTTGGTGTACTTGCGGATCGGCTTGTCCGGGTCGACGAAGCCGGACTCGGCGTAGACCCGCACGGTCCAGAAGCTGTCGGACTTCCAGCCGGGAATGGTGAACGCGCCCTCGTTCAGCGACTTGGAGTCGTCGTAGAGCTGGGTGAGGTCGATGTCGGAGACCGACCCGCGCCCCTCGCAGCGCGGGCACATGCCGCCGATGATGCTGAAGCTGCGCCGCTCGCGCACGGTCCGCCCGGCGCGCTCGATATTGACCGCGCCCGCGCCGCTGATCGAGGCGACGTTGAACGAGAACGCCTGCGGCGAGCCGATATGCGGCGTGCCGAGCCGGCTGAACAGGATGCGCAGCATGGCGTTGGCGTCGGTGGCGGTGCCGACGGTGGAGCGCGGGTCGGCGCCCATGCGCTGCTGGTCGACGGTGATCACCGTGGTGAGGCCCTCGAGCACGTCGACCTCGGGCCGGGCCAGCGTCGGCATGAAGCCCTGCACGAACGAGCTGTAGGTCTCGTTGATCAGCCGCTGCGACTCCGCGGCGATCGTGCT
The DNA here is from genome assembly GCF_000308715.1 of Nocardia tenerifensis NBRC 101015. Lineage (GTDB taxonomy): Bacteria > Actinomycetota > Actinomycetes > Mycobacteriales > Mycobacteriaceae > Nocardia > Nocardia tenerifensis. Next base: position 13,659 of record NZ_BAGH01000306.1, on the reverse strand, counting down.
GAACACCAGGGAGCTCTTGCCCGAGCCGGAGACGCCGGTGAACACCGTCAGCCTGCGCTTGGGGATCGCGATACTGACATCCTGCAGATTGTTCACGCGCGCCCCGTGCACGCGGATCACATCGTGGCTGTCGGCGGCGGGCAGCGCGGGCGATTTCGTGCCCTTTTTACTGGTGGCGGTGCTCATGATGTCTCCATTTAACCTGATCAGTGCGTTTTAGGCGGGGTTCGGACGCGTAATGCGGCGCTTCGCGCGATAGGGCTGGGCGAACATGTACAACCCGGTGCCCATCAGCAGGAACAGCGGGGGCAGCGGCAGATAGAACAGCCAGACCGCGGTCTCGGTCAGGCCGAGGGCCGCGCCGATGAAGGCGACGACGACCGTCGTGGTGAAGATGATGGACAGCTGACGGTGCAGTTGGCGGTTTCGCTTGCTCCAGGCCATGATGACTCTCTCTTTCTCGGTCGGACGATTAACGCTCGTCGAGCACGGTGCCGTCGGTGACGCGGTGTTCGATGGTGAACGCGGCGGTGGCAAGCGGGCAGTCACGCCCGTCGGCCAGCGCGGCGCGCATCGCCTCGGCCGACTCCCAGCGCCAGATGTCGAGGTAGGACCCGTCCTCCTGGCGGATCAGGGTGGCCGCGGTGAACGCCGCGTGCGCCTCCCGGACACCCCGCAACAGCAGGTTGCGCCGCTCGAGCAGCTGTGCGAGCTCGCCGGTCACCACGGTGTAGCGGTGGGTGCGTACGACTGCCATCGGGTCGCGCCTCTCGTCCGAAGTTCGTTTTCCCTTACGACTCATAGTTTTCCGCCGCGCCACCCTGCGAACAATGAGCAATCGAGCAACGACGGTTGCGTCCGGGGTTAACGATGACGACTATGACGAGGTGGAGTTGCGTGACATCGAGATCTTTCTGACCCTCGCCGAGGAGTTGCACTTCGGCCGGACCGCGGAGAGGTTGCACATCTCGACCCCGCGCGTGAGCCAGACCATCGCCAAGCAGGAGCGGCGCATCGGGGCCGCCCTCTTCGAGCGCACCAGCCGCAAGGTGACCCTGACGCCGCTGGGCGAGCAGCTGCGCGACGACCTGCAGGCCGGGTACCGCCGCATCCTCGACGGCGTGGAGTCGGCGGCGAACACCGCCCGCGGCGGCCCGGACCGGCTGACCCTCGGCGTGCTCGGGCCGATGTGGCAGGACCTCGCGCCGATGACCGCGCTGTTCCGAAATCGCTTCCCGCACGTGGAGTTTCGCATGCGGGAGGTGCGCATCGACGACCCGTTCGCGCTGATCCGCAGCGGCGAGGTGGACCTCGCCCTGGTCGCGCTGCCGGTGCGCGAACCCGATCTGCGCACCGGGCCGGTGGCGTTCAGCGAGCCGATCGTGCTGGTGGTCAGCCACACCCACGAGCTGGCCGGGCGCGCGTCGGTGTCGCTCGCGGAGCTGACGGACTACTCGATCCTGCCGTCCGGGTTGCCGATCCCCGAGTACTGGGAGGAGTCGTTCTCGCCACTGGCCGCGGACGCGCGGACACCGGGCGCCCCGGCGCCGACGCGCGAGGAGGTGCTGTGGGCGGTCACCTCGGGCGACGCGGTGGCCTTCGCCTGTGGGCAAGGGATCAAGTACTACGACCGCGGCGAGGCGGTGTACCTGCCCATCACCGAGAACCCCACGCTGAGCTGGGGATTGGTGCATCGCGCCGGGGAGCTCAGCCGCTGGGGGACGGAGTTCGCGCGCATCGCGACCGAACTCGGGCCGATCGAACTGGCCCTCGATCTCGATCCGTCCACCCTGCGGCGTCTTCGCTCGGTGAGCTAGCCCTCCTGCTGGATGCGGACCATATTGCCCGCGGGATCGCGGAAGGCGCAGTCGCGCACGCCGTAGGGCTGGTCGGTCGGCTCCTGGACCACCTCGGCGTCGCCGGCCTGCAGCCGCTCGAAGGTGCCGTCGACATCCTTGGTTGCCAGCAGGATGCTGCCGTAGGTGCCCTTGGCCATCATCTCCTCGATGGTGCGGCGCTCGTCGTCGGTGAGGCCGGGGCTGGCGGCGGGCGGGTACAGCACGATGGAGGTGCCCGGCTGGTCGGCCGGGCCGACCGTGATCCAGTGCATCCCGTTGTACCCGACGTTCTTGCGGACCTCGAAGCCGAGGATGTCGCGGTAGAAGGCGATGGCGGCCTCGGGGTCGTTCTGCGGAAGGAAGCTTGCTTGAATGCTGAGGTTCATGGCGATCAGGCTAATTCCGGCCCGGTCACCTGCGCTTCTCGATTCCTGATCGGTCTGGTGACCTGTTTGGCTACGCACGACGGCATGCCCTCGGTGGCCTCGGCCGCCTCGCGGCGGTAGGTGCTCGGCGGCACCCCGACCAGTTCGGTGAAGCGGGTGCTGAAGGTGCCCAGCGAGGAGCAGCCGACCGCGAAGCAGACCTCGGTGACGGTGAGATCGCCGCGGCGCAGCAGGGCCATGGCGCGCTCGATGCGCCGCGTCATCAGGTAGCTGTACGGCGACTCGCCGTAGGCGAGCTTGAACTGGCGGCTCAGATGGCCTGCCGACATGTGCGCGTCGCGGGCCAGGGCCTCGACGTCGAGCGGTTGGGCGTACTCGCGATCGATACGGTCGCGGACGCGACGCAGCCGCGCCAGGTCGCGCAGGCGCGACGGATCGGCGGAACTGCTGGTCATCGTCCGATCGTGCCATGTCACGCGGGAGTTGCCCAAGTCGCCTCGCGCGGGCATTTCCGTGCGGGCCTATTTCGATCTTCCGAACTTTATGGACCTTATTTCTGTGGGGGTGCACGGCATGCGGCCGTGCGACAGGATCGAAGGTCGTGACCGCTTATCTCGACCACGAATCACCGACGCTGGAACAATTACTCGACGACGCAGCGCTGATGTCTTTCGAACATCAAGAACACTGTATGGAAATACTCGGTGAGCATCGGTGGCAGGTCGGTTACGAACCGCCGCGGTTCGAATTCTTCGGCGATCACCCGTTGCGGTGCAAGCGTTTTCACGTGCTGGGCACGGCGGCGCCCGGCCCACGAAGCTGGCTGTGGAGCTGGGCGAACAATGATTGGTATCCGCCCGAGGTGACCGAGCTGGCCCGTTCGGTGCGCGATTACGGACTGCGGCACGGCATTTCGGCGCTGAGCACCGCGGAGGTCCCCTTCGCGGAGCTACCCGGATCGCCGGCCGAACCCAATCGGGCCGCCTGGCTGATGGGCGAACTCGCGAAGGCCGTATCGGGCAGCTGGACCTGGTACAGCTGCGACGTCGGCCACGGCACCCGCCTCGCGGTCCTGCTCGAACACCCCGACCTCGAACCCCCGACCCCCGACCTGCTACGCACCACCCACGTCCTCAACAGCGTCTTCACCCTCGCCCTCCCCGACCACCGCCGCGCGATACACAGCTACGCCATCCAACGCGGCCTGAACCCCGCCTTCGCCGACGACAAACTCCTCTTGACCGCCCCGAACACCGAAATCACCATCGCCTTCGCCCCTTCCGGCCTCGTCACCGCCATCTCCTCCTCCACCGGCACACATCCCGCGTCGTAAACCCCTGGGCGAGTTATTCACTGGCGCATCGAGCGCCGCCGGATAGGATCGGGGTGTGGCGATGACGAGCGTGACGAACTCCGAGCCGCGTCGGCCGGTCACCGACGGAGAAATCGACCAGTAGAGGCAGCGAGCATCGCGCTGCGAAGGTGTGGTGGCACCGCGACGGACCCGATCGCCCACACCTCCCGGGGACAGCAACCAGGAGGTGAAACCGATGACACGCACACTCTGTTCGGCGCTGCCGACCCACGCGCGGACCGGACCGGTGACCGTGGCCGGGTGGATACACCGGCGCAGACAACTCGCGAACGTCACGTTCGTCGTGCTGCGCGACCGCTCCGGCCTCGCGCAGATCGTGGTGACCGAACCGCAAGTCCGCGAACAGGTTTCGCGGCTGCCGGAGGAGACCGTCGTCCGGGTGACCGGGACGGCGAGCGCCAACGCCAAGGCTCCGGGCGGCGTCGAGATCATCGACCCGACGGTGCACGCCCTCAGCGCCCCGGCCGAGCCGACGCCGGTGGAGCTGTGGCGGCCCGCCCTCGGCGTCGGCCTGCCCACCGCGCTCGACCACGCCGCGATCACCTGGCGGCACCCCGCGCGCCAGGCCGTGTGGCAGATCGCGGCCGCCTCGCTGGCCGGCTTCCGCCGCCACCTCGACGGGGCCGGGTTCACCGAGGTGACGACGCCGAAGATCGTCGGTGGCTCCACCGAGTCCGGCGCGAACGTGTTCGCGCTCGACTACTTCGGGAAGACCGCCTACCTGGCGCAGTCGCCGCAGCTCTACAAGCAGATGCTCACCGGCGTGTTCGAGCGGGTGTACGAGGTCGGCCCGGTCTTTCGCGCCGAACCGCACGACACCGCCCGGCATCTGGCCGAATACGTCTCCCTCGACGTCGAATTCGGGTTCGTCGACGACCATCGCGACGTACTCGCCCTGCTGCGTACGGTACTCGCCGCCATGGTCGACGCCATCCGTGAAAAGGCCGGTGCCGCAGTAGAAACCATCGGGGTCGAACTGCCGGTTGTGCCCGAGCGGATTCCGGTGGTGCATTTCGAGGAGGCGCTGGAATTGGTCGGCGCGAGGCCGACCGAGCCGGACCTCGCGCCCGAACACGAACGCTTCCTCGGCAAGTGGGCGAAGGAGCGGTTCGACTCGGATTTCCTTGCGGTGGAGGGTTATCCGGCGGTGAAGCGGCCCTTCTACACCCATCCGCAGCCGGGTGACGCGCGGTGGACGAACTCCTTCGACCTGCTTTTCCGGGGGCTCGAATTGGTCACCGGCGGTCAGCGGCTGCACAACCACGCCGACTATCTGACGGCCTTGGCCGCCCGCGGTGCGGACCCCGCCGAGTACGCCCCGTATCTCGAGGCCATGCGCCACGGCATGCCGCCGCACGGGGGGTTCGCGATCGGGCTGGAGCGGTGGGTCGCCCGGGTGATCGAGGCCGGCAATGTCCGGGAGGCGACGCTCTTTCCGCGAGACATTCACCGTCTGCATCCCTGATGCGAACGGGACACGGCGGGCGGCGCACCGCCGTGTCCTGTTCGGGGCTGCTCGCCGGGTCGGAGCGGTACGGTGGTGGGCGGTGGGTTGGGGTTGTTCGGTCGCTGTCTCGGAAGGTGGGGCGAGAGTGGGGAAGATGACGAGTATCGGCAGGGGTGGGTGGCGGGTGGAGCAGGGCGCGCGGAGCAGGGAGGTTTTCGGCGAGCCTTACGAGACGGCCGACGGCGCCACCATTATCACCGTCACGAGGGTGGGGGCGGGCCGTTCGGGGCGTCGCCGCTGGGCATCTTCGTCATCCGCGACGGCGCCGTGACGTGGGAGACCGCGGTAGACGTCAATCGCCTGGCGTTGTTCGGCGAGTTCATCGGGTTCGCGGCGGCCGTGATCGCGACCCTCACGGTGTTCCGCAGGCCGCCGTGGCCCGACCTCTCCGCCGCCGGGATGGAAGCGCTGCGGAAATTGAAATGGGCCTCGCGGTAAACCCGCTCAGCCCACTTCGTAAACGTAGCAACCGAATCCGTCGACTCGCGCGGGAACGGACGCCTCACCGTACGCGCCGCCGGACGCTCCCTCGCAGACGGCGACGGTCTCCGGCTTCGGCTGTACGCCCCGCTGATGTAGCTTGAATTTTCGCCCGATCGGACCGGTCTCGGGCGCGCCGTCGTTCGCCTGACAATTCCCGCTCCCCTGCGCCCCGACGCCTCCCGGCTCCTCGATCTCGTCACACACATAGGTCCACGATTCCTCGGCGAACGCGGCGGAGGCCAGGGCGGACAGGCCGGCGGCCGCCGCGATGAACAGGACTGTGAGGGTCGCGATCCGAGCCGGGCGAAAGCGCATGACAATCCCCATTCTGTACGGAGTCGGTCCCTTGGCCGCCGTACCCGCGAGCACCTGTCATGGTGCGGTTGGACGCAGCCAAGCGGATTCGAGGTAATACGCGATAGCGCGAACCGTAGCGGAATCCGGCAGTGCCGCGTGCGATTTGACAGCGGGTGTCGCGGCCGAATCGATCAGCAGGTTTCGCGCCACGCGTCGAGCGCGCGATTCTTGCGGATGGACGACAGCCCGAGGCGAGCGGAGTCGGCGCAGAAATCGGCGGGCTTCAGGTTGTACTCCGCGTGGAACACCGGCTTGTTCGCCGCGATGAAAGGCGTCAGCTTCTCGCACGCCCGGTCGGCGCGATCCTCGAAACACTGTTCGTTGACCGAGAAGTCGAACAACCCGGCCAGCGTGGAAACCTGGTCGAGATCGTTCTTGAGCCCGATGGCCAGCCCGCGGTCGTGCGCGAGACCCGCCAGCATGCGGTTGTAGGCCAGCTGATCGGCGGCGGTGATCGTCAGGTCCGCGGTGTCCTGGTTGTGCAGGTCGGCCCAGTCCGGCTCGACGCCGTCGAAGCCCTTCTGCTTGCACAGATCCATCCGCCGCGCCATCAGCGGCTTCAGCACATCGATCTGCTTGATGTCGAGCCAGCGCTCGTCCTCCCACTCGGGGACGGGGCCGCTCTTCACGCTGTCCGGGAAGTCCCCGGCGTCGGGCCGGTAGGGCTCCCACGAGCCGCCCGACATGTAGCAGATCACCTTGCGTCCCTGGTCGTGCAGGGTTTTCACGGTCGAGGCCGGGTTCTCGAACAGGTCGATGTCGTAGACCTGGGCGTTGACGGAGGTGTCGACGGGCTCGTTGTGCAGCTGCCACTGCCAGGTGAGCCCCTTCTCCGGATGCCACCACGGGCCCGGATCCGCCGCCCCGGAGCCGAAAGAGCAAGCGGCGACGGCGGTTACGACCGCGGCGAAGACCGTCGTGCGTAGCCACCGGCGCGAGATTCGAGCGAAAGCCATAGGGCGACAATAAGTCCTGCGCGCCCCACACCGTTCATGGAGTTCGTTGTGTTCAGCGGCCGACGCGAGGGGGATCATGCGGCCGGCCACATCGTGGCTACTCGTATGCTCGGTGCGCAGTCGCATCGAGGAGAGGGAGATCCATGGCGGATCGGGAAGTACTGACCTGGGAGTTGTTCGGATCGGCGAGCCGGGAGTTGGCGACCACGATCGCGGACGACGGGTTCGAGCCCGACCTGATCCTGTCGATCGCCCGCGGCGGCCTGTTCGTGGCGGGCGCGCTCGGCTACGCGCTGGACGTGAAGAACCTGCACGTGATGAACGTGGAGTTCTACACCGGCATCGACCAGCGCCTGGACCTGCCGGTGATGCTGCCGCCGGTGCCCCAGGCGGTCGACCTGGCCGGCGCCACCGTGCTGGTCGCCGACGACGTCGCCGACACCGGCGCCACCCTGAAGTTGGTGCGCGACTTCTGCGAACACCACGTCGCCGAGGTGCGCTGTGCGGTGATCTATCAGAAGCCGCGCTCGGAGGTGAAGTGCGAGTACGTGTGGCGGCACACCGACCGGTGGATCAACTTCCCGTGGTCCACCGAGCCGCCCGTGGTGCGGCGTCAGGCCCAGGTGCTCGACGCCTGATTCAGCGTTGCCCGACTCAGCGTTCCTTGCGCCCGTCCGCCAGGGCGTCGAGGCGTTCGCCGAGCGCGTTGACCTGATCACGCAGCGCGATGAGGGTGTCGAGCGGGTAGCCGACCGAGTCCATCACCGACTCGATCATCTCCCGGGCCTGGTGTTGCAGGGCGACGCCCGCCTCGGTCGCGCGCAGCTCGACCGAGCGGCGGTCGTGCGCGCTGCGCACGCTCTCCACGAAGCCGTGCGACTGCAACCGCTGGATCAGCGGTGAGACGGTGCCGTAGTCGAGGCGCAGCTGCTCGCCGAGTTCCTTCATCGTCATCCCCGGCCGCTCCCACAGCGCGAGCAGGGCCAGGTACTGCGGGTAGGTGATCTCCATCGTCTCCAGGAACGGCCGGTAGGCGGCGGTCATCGAACGCGAGGTGGAGTAGAGGGCGAAACACAGTTGGTTCGCCAGCGACAGTAGGTCGTGGCCGGAGTCCTCGGCGGCGACCGACGTGGCGGCCGGTTCGACACACACCGCGGCATCGGATTGCGCTGTTTCGAGCCTGGTCGACGATACGGGTACACCCGCCGTTGGGGTCTCCGAGCTGGTCATGCCTCCACCGTAAGCCCCGTGGCAAACCTTGGGAACACCGCTCCCGTCTCGGTTCGTGTCCCAGCCTGCGGCACGCCCCGGCGGTATTGCGTTGGTGGCCAAGTGGTTCGGCGCGCGGGCGAGCGGTCAAGTCCCCTTGCGCGCCGCAGACCGCTTGACCGGGGTTCGGTGGTCGCCGGTTATCGGATCACCCGCGCGCCGCGTTCGGCGGTGCCGCGGCGAGGACCGATCGTGGTAGCTACTCGATGGCAGAGATAGGTCCCGGCATCGCGGCAGTGTCCGGATCGCGGTTGCCGGAAAGGCCACGTCGATCTGTTCAGAGCGGGGCGACCGGTCGGCATCACATCGATCACTCCAGCCCCTGCCGTAACGGATCACCAGCGACACGACCAGTGCACGAGGGTGCTCACCGTTTGCGCCGACGCCGAGCGCGAAATACTAATCGCGATTATCGCCGTCGCGGCCGTAATGCGTGAGCCAAGTTTCCGCAAACTATAGCTCCTCGCCCATCCGACGCATTCGCGAGATCGAATTACTACCGACGACGACAGCCCTGTCGTCGTTGCGCCGTGTTCGTCGACCGGACAGCCGCACGATCGGTTGAACCCCGTGCGGAGCTGCCGCGTACTGAACGACACACACTTCGCCGGAATCGAAAACCTGGAAGGTGAAATGGGTCTCGAACTTGACGGTGACTCGGGTGGGGACGATGATGAGCGGAATCACCTGTCCGGCCCTTTCTCGATCGCAATCGAACTCTTGCAGATCGTCGGGTCACCGAGGCTGGGCGGGGAAGATCCGCAACATATCCGTCGGATGGCCGAGCTGGACGAGCCGCTGCCGCCGATCATCGTCCATCGGTCGACCATGCGGGTGATCGATGGCTTCCATCGATTAGAGGTCGCCCGAATGCGGGGTGCCACGCATATCGAAGCACTGTATTTCGACGGAAACGCGGACGACGCGTACATATTGTCCGTCAAGGCGAATACCACCCACGGCCTGCCGCTCTCGGCGACCGATCGGTCGGCGGCCGCCGGCGAGATCATCGCCATGCACCCGGATTGGTCGGACCGGACCATCGCCGCCTGCACCGGCCTGTCCACCCGAACGGTGGCGAACATCCGGTATCGATCAACCGACGCCGCGCCTCAGTTGAACAGCAGGCTCGGCCGAGACGGCAAGACCCGGCCCCTGGACGGCACAGACGGACGCCGACGCGCGGAAAGCTATCTGCACGCGCACCCGGACGCGTCCCTGCGCGAGATCGCCAGGGCCGCAAAGATTTCCCCCGCCACCGCCCGGGACGTGCGGGCTCGACTACAGCGCGGCGAGGCCGCCGTACCGCCCAGACGCCCGCGCCACCCCTCGGCCGGGCCTGGGGACGGCGAATCCTCGTCCGACGGCAGGGGCCGGGCCGCGCACCTCTTGCTACGGGATCCCGCATTGCGCTCCAACGAGATGGGCAGAGCGCTGCTGCGCATGCTGCACGCGCAACCGATCGAGACGAACGAGCAAGAACGCCTCATCGCCGGAATGCCGCCGCACTGCCTGGAAATGGTCGCCATGGCGGCGCGGGAGTGCGCGGCGGCCTGGCACGATCTCGCCATTCGGTTGAACGATCGGCATCGGACCTCGGATGGGTAAACAGCGTGAATTACCGATCGTGTTCGATGCATCGCCCCCGATCGTTGACATACATATTTGCACCATGCTGTTATTTGAATCGTTCATTACCGCCGACAAACGAAAGGAGTCGATAATGAACACAACCGATAAGAAGGCGGACAGCTTGGAGCCGGAATTCAAGCTTTCCGCATCCGAGAGCGAATTGCTCGAGGAGTTCGGTGTGCTGCTGGCCGCAGAATACACCTATAACCTGTCCGCCTGATTCATTAGGTGAACGAGCCTTGCCGCGGTAACAACCGCCAGCCCCCGCCGCGGCAAGGCCTCACCGATACGGAAATTGCTACGCGAATGAATTCGATCAGGAATACCGCACCGCGGAGCCGTCGCTCCGACAACGGCGTGCTCGGCAATCGGGCGTTCGCCTTCCTCTGGCTCGGCCTGGTCGTCTCGGTCCTCGGCGACGCCTTCTACCGCGTCGCGCTGACGCTCACCGTCGCGAAAGCGGGACCGACGGGCCTCATCGGGCTCGGCGTGGCCCTGGCCCTGCCGACCGCGGCCATCGGACTGTTCGCCGGCGTGCTCATCGACCGCTCCGACCGGGTGCGGCTGCTCATCGGGACCGACCTGGTCCGCTGCGCGATCGTCGCGGTGCTCGGCCTGCTGCTCCTCGGCGGACGGACCTCGCTGACCGGCACCCTGTTCCTCGCGACGCTGCTCGCCTTCGTGAGCGTGGTCTTCATGCCCGCGTTCCAGACGCTGCTGCCCGAAGTGGGCGGCAACGATCGCACCCGGATCATCGCCATGGACGCGTGGATACTCGGCGCGCTCAGCGTCGTCGGCGTGCTGGGCCCCGCGCTCGCGGGTGTGCTCCTGCGCTACGTCGACGGCGCGGTGCTGATGTTCCTCGACGCGGCGACATTCGGCTTCTCGGCGCTGATGATCTTCGGCGCGCGCGTCCGCGCCCCGATGCCGTCCGACCCCGCGCCCGGCGCCGGACGACTGGAGGCGGTCGGCGCAGGCGTCCGATTCCTGATGAAACACCCTGTGCTCGGACCGTGCTTCCAGACGTTCCCCTTCATGGACTTCGCCTTCAACTCGATACCGTTCGTCCTCCCGCTGCTGCTCGGCACCGGCGGCCCCGCGCGGTACGGCGCGCAGCTGGCCGCGCTGGCGGTCGGGCGGGTCGCCGGCATGACGCTGCTGAACAAGACCGCGCTGCAACGACATCGGGGCGCGGTGCTGCGGGCGAACTTCCTCGCCCAGGGCGCCGGAATCCTGCTGTTCGCCGCCTGCGCCACGTCGTGGGTGGGGCTGATCCCGTTGGCGCTCACCGGGATTCCGGCCGGCGCCGCGCAGGTCGCGATGTCTTCCTACATCCAGCTCGAGGTCGCGCCGGAGCTGCGCGGCCGGGTCTTCGCCGCCCTGATCTCGATGGTCACCTGGCTCGCGCCGTTCGGCCCGATCGTCTTCGTCGCCCTCGCCGGGTGGGCAGGCCCGACCCTGTCCCTCGCCGCGATCGCCGCCGTCCTGCTGGCCGGCGGCGCTCGCCTCCTCCTGTGCAGGCCCCTGGCCGCCGTCGCATGACCACTGAAACGGAGAACACACTCATGCGTACTGAAGAAGTCGACGTCCTCGTGATCGGTGGCGGTCCCGCGGGCGCGGCTTTCGCCACCATCACCGCGCGCGCCGGATTGCGGGTGCGGGTGCTGGAGGGCAAGAAGTTTCCCCGGCACCACATCGGGGAGTCGCTGCTGGCCATGTCCATGCCGCTGCTCGATTCCCTAGGCGTCACCGAGGATTTGGACGCCGCGGGCTTTCTGCGCAAGACCGGCGCGGTGTTCGTGTGGGGCGCCGAGCACCGGCGCATCGATCTCGAGTTCCCCGAGCCGCACCGCGCGTACCAGGTGTACCGCAGCGAGTTCGACCGATTGCTGCTCGCGCACGCGGCGCGCTCCGGCGCTTCGGTGTGGCAGCAGCAGTGGGCCAGGTCGGTGCAGCCGCACGGGGACGACGCCGGGTTGCGCGTCGTGCTCAGCGACGGCGAACAGGGCCGGGTGGAGCATCGGGCCAGGATGGTCGTCGATGCCAGCGGGCTGTTCCAGTTCACCCCGCGCCGCCTCGGCTCGGCGCAACGGCTGAGCGGCCCGCACCGCATCGCCGTGTCGGGCTATTACACCGGGGCCGAACGGGTTTCGGGGTATCAGGCGCCGAACGTCATCAGCGAGGCGTCCCGGGACGGCTGGCTCTGGTTCATACCGCTGGACGCGACCACCACCAGCGTCGGCTTCGTCGGCGACGCGGTGGACATGACGCTGCCCCCGGCCGCGACCCTGGACGACCAGATCGGCACGAGCGAGCTGATCGCGTCGCTGCTCGCGCCCGCGCAGTCGGTGCGGACGCCGCGGCTGCTGCGCTACACCAACCACATCGTGGCCGACCCGCTGTGGCGAGACGGCCGCGTGCTGATCGGCGACGCCGCTTTCTTCGTCGACCCGTTGTTCTCCACCGGCGTGCACGGCGCGCTCTACAGCGGCACCTCGGCGGCCTCGGCCACCGTGAGTTTCCTGAAAGACGGTCTGCCCGAGGCGGAGCTGGCCGAGTGGTACGACCGCAGGATGCGCGCGCACTACGAGCGGGTGCAGACGATGGTGCGGCTGCTCTACGGGATCAACGGCACCGACTCGCGGTTCTGGCGCAGCCGGGATCTGCGCGATATCTCCGACGCGCAGGCGCGCACCATGGCGCGGGCGCTCGGCCCGATCAGCGTGCCGCTGTTCCGCACCGGCCAGCAGGCGAGCACGCTCGACCTGCCGCCCGCGTTGGCGCCGCTGCTCAGCGAGTTCTCGACCGATCCCGACCCGACGTGCACGGTCACCGCCGAGCGCCTTGTCCTGGGCCACAACATCCAGGTGACGCACACGCTGGTCCGCCGCGGCGACCACGTGGTGCCCGCGGTCGGGCTGGTCGATCCCGAGAACCGTCGTCCGTCGGTCGAGGTTCCGCACAGTTCGGTGGCCGCGCGGCTGATCGGCCGGCTCGCGCACGGGCCGGTCGTGCGGTCCGACTGGTGTCACGACTCGCGCCTGGCCGCCCTGGTCTCGGTGCTGCACAGCGGCCAGCTGGTGCGCGACGACCTGTCCGCTCGTTCCGAAGGGTGCTTACGCTGATGGAGACCTTCCTGCGCACGAGCTGGACGCACTCCGCGCCGACCCCGGCCGCGATCGAATTCGACCTGCTCCGGCCGTATTTCGATCTCGGCCCGGTCGCCGACGAGCCGCCGAGCCACGTGCTCGGGCTGGAGTTCGCGGCCGAGGCCGTCGCGAGCGGGGGCGAGCAGCTGCCGATTCAGCACCGCCCGGGGCCCGAGTTCCGCAGTCGAATCACCGCCACCATGCCCCGCTATGCGGTGCCCGAGCCGGCCGCTCTTCCGGTCGAGTTGCGTACGCAACGGTGGCAATTGCTCTGCGATCGGCTCGACGACTTTCCGCGGTTGTCCCCTGCGGCCCAGTCGGCGGTCACCACGCTGCTGTCCGCCTTGGGTTTCTACGAAACCCTCGACGAGCTCGGGCAATATCTGACCACCGACGACCCCGCGTGCCTGGTGGCGTCGGCGCGGGTGGCGCACGCACGCGCGGTCCGCGACCGGACCGCGCAGGCCCGTCGGTCGAGCGTTCGCACGCTGGAGCGGATCGAGGCGTGCGCCGAGCTGTCCACCCGGACGAGGCTGGCCGCCGCGATCACCCTCGTCGTGCTGCACGCGCGCGGCCCGCTGACCGACCCGCCCGCGCTGGCGCGCTACTGCCGGCTCGCCGACGAACAGGTGAAAGGCCTGCGCCCCAGCGAGGATTGGCTCGACGCGCTGGCCATGAGCACCTACTGGCGCGCGGTGAGTTTCGAG
>NZ_BAGH01000307.1 GCF_000308715.1 Nocardia tenerifensis NBRC 101015 | reverse complement strand
GCGGCCCTGCGCGCGGCCGCGTCGCTCGAGCTGCTGCACGGTTTCGCGCTGCTCCAGGACGACGTGATGGACGACGGCGCGCTGCGGCGCGGCTCGGCGGCCGCGCAGGTGCGGCTCGCCGACCGCCACCGCGCACGTGGCCTGCCCGGGTCCGCGGCTCGATTCGGCGGGTCGGCGGCCACGCTGCTCGGGGACATGTGCCTGGTGTGGGCCGAGCAGCTGCTGCGCGACAGCGGACTGGCCGACACCGCGCTGGCCAGGGTGTGGCCGCGCTACGACGCCATGCGGATCGAGCTCGCGGTCGGCCAGCTGGCCGACCTGGCCAACGACGTCCGGGCCGCGCCGACCATGGACTCCGTCCTGGCCATCGCGCGGGCGAAGTCGGGAAACTACACCGTGCTCCGGCCGCTGGAGCTCGGCGCGGCGCTGGCCGGATGCCCGGAGCGGACGCTGATGATGCTGGGGCGCTACGGAACTCGGGTCGGCGAGGCGTTCCAGCTCCGCGACGACCTGCTCGGCGTCTTCGGCTCCGCGGCCGTCACCGGCAAGCCGGAGGACAGCGACCTCGGACAGCACAAGGCCACCAGCGTGGTGGTCGCCGCCTTGGCGATCGGCGATCGCGGGGTACGGACGGAGTTGCGCGAACTGCTCACCCTGCCCGCGCTCGACGCGCCCGCGATCGACCGGTGCCGGGAGTTGATCGCGGCGAGCGGCGCGCCGGAACGGATCGAGGACATGATCGCCGAGCGGGTGGCCGAGGCGCGCGCCGCGCTCGACGCCGCCGAGCTCGACCGGGACCGGCGCGCGGCGCTGGCGGATATGGCGCTGCTGTGCACCGCACGGCAGCTGTGAGGAGGACATGATGCGCACGGTGACCGGACGCAGCGACCACGTCGTCGTGGTGGGCGCCGGCCTGGCCGGCCTCGCCGCGGCGATCCATCTCGTGGGGCGCGGCCGCGAGGTCACGGTGGTGGAGCGGGAGAACACGCCGGGCGGCCGCATGGGCAGGCTCGACGCGCACGGCTACCGCATCGACACCGGGCCGACGGTGCTCACCATGCCCGAGCTGCTCGACGACGTCTTCGACGCGGTCGGCGAGCGCACCGCGGACCGCCTCGACCTGCGCCTGGTCGAGCCCGCCTATCACGCGACCTACGCCGACGGCCGCACGCTGGCCGTGCACAGCGACGAGGACGCGATGGTGCGGGCGGTCACCGAGTTCGCCGGCGCGGCGCAGGCGGCGGGGTACCGGCGGCTGCGGGACTGGCTGGCCCGGCTGTACCGGGCCGAGTTCGACCGGTTCATCGCGGCGAACTTCGAGTCGCCGCTGTCGATGCTGACCCCCGCGCTGGCGCGCCTGACGGCGCTGGGCGGGTTCCGGCGCTGGGATGACAAAGTGGCCCAGTTCATTTCGGATCCGGATCTGCGCCGGGTATTCACCTTCCAGGCGCTGTACGCCGGTGTCGCGCCGGATCGCGCGCTCGCCGCGTACGCGGTCATCGCGCACATGGACACGATGTCGGGCGTGTACTTTCCGCTCGGCGGGATGCGCGCGGTCCCCGACGCGCTGGCCGCCGCGGCCACGGCGGCGGGGGTGCGATTCCGGTACGGGAGCACGGTCACCGAACTGGCGCGCACCGGCGGCCGCGTGACGGCCGTCCACACCGATCAGGGCGAGCGAATCGACTGCGACGCGGTGGTTTTGACCACCGAGCTGCATCGCACGTATGAACTTCTCGAGCATCGATCGCGCCGACCGGTTCGGGTCCGCCCCGCGCCGTCGGCCGTCATCCTGCACATCGGCTACGACCGCGACGGACCCGAACTTCCGCACCACTCGCTGTTGTTCGGTGCGGCGTGGGGGAGCACGTTCCGGGAGATCATCGAGGCCGGGCGGGTCATGTCCGATCCGTCGCTGCTGCTGACCCGGGCGACCGCGGGCGACCCGAGCCTCGCCCCACCAGGCCGCGAGCTGCTCTACCTGCTTGCCCCGGCCCCGAATCTGCAACGCGGGCAGATAGATTGGGACAGTTTCGGAGACGACTACGCCGCGCGGATTCTCGATATCGCCCAGGCGCGTTCGCACGCGCTGAGGAACGCCGAGGTGCTGCGGATCGTCACCCCTGCCGACTGGGCGCGCAAGGACATGCTCGCGGGCAGTCCGTTCGCGCTGGCCCACACCTTCGCGCAGACCGGGCCGTTCCGGCCCGCCAATATGATCCGCGGCTTCGAGAACGTAGTTCTCGCAGGCGGTTCCACCGTGCCGGGGGTCGGCATCCCGCCGGTGCTGATCTCCGGCCGGCTCGCCGCCGACCGCGTCACCGGGCACGCACACATCCGGCGTGGCGCCGCCACCGCCACGGCACGTTGAAGGGAGGACGATGACGCGCACGGAATGGGCCGCCGCCGGGATCACCGATCCCGGACTGCGGGGATCGTATCGGTGCTGCCGGGAGCTCAATGCCCGGCACGGCAAGACGTTCTTCCTCGCGACCAGGCTCCTGGCCCCCGACCAGCGGCCCGCGGTGCACGCGCTCTACGGATTCGCCCGCCGCGCGGACGATATCCTCGACGACCTCGATCCGACGCGCACGGTCGACGAGCGCGCGGCCGGATTGGACGCGCTAGCACAGCAATTCGCCGCGCGGGACAGCGGCGGCGATCCCGTGCTCGCGGCCGTGCTGGACACCGCGGCGCGCTACGCCATCGACGGCCACCTCTTCGACGCGTTCCTGGCATCGATGCGCATGGACCTGACCGTCACCGACTATCCGGACCGCGCCGCGCTCGATCGCTACGTCTACGGCTCGGCCGAGGTGATCGGTCTGCAACTGCTGCCGATCCTCGGCACGGTCGACGCGGAGGCCGCGCCCTACGCGGCGGCACTCGGTAAAGCCTTCCAGCTGACCAACTTTCTGCGCGACGTCGACGAGGACCTGGCCCGCGACCGCGTGTACCTACCGGCCGACGAACTGGCCGCGCACGGCGTCGACCGGGACTTGCTCGAGTGGTGCGCAAAGCACCGGCGCGTCCAGCCGAGGGTGCGCGCGGCGCTGGCGGCGCAGCACGAGATCACCAGGGAGATATACGAAGACGCGCGCGGCGGGATCGAACGGCTCGCGCCGCGCTCACGCCCCTGCGTGACGACCGCGCTGACGCTCTACTCGGAGATCCTCGATCGCATCGAGGACGACGACTTCGAGATCTTCGGCCGCCGCGTCAGCGTGGGCACCGGTCGCCGGGTGCGCGTCGGCACCGCTGGATTGGTGCGGGCCTGGCTGGCCAGGCGCGGGCCGGCGTCGAATCACGGTCGTTCCCCGGACAATTCGCGTGCGCGGACCTAGGAGTCGAGATGGCACACTCGCACTATCTGCTGATCCTGATCTGCTGCCTGGTGCTGACCGCGCCGCTGGAGTTCCTCGGGTCCGGTGTCTATCGCAGACCACGGCGGTTGCTCGCGGCGCTGCTGCCGGTCGTCGCCGTCTTCGTGGCGTGGGATCTGCTCGCGATCGCGGGCGGGGTGTGGGACTTCGATCACCGGTATGTTCTCGGGATCTGGCTGCCCGGATCGATGCCGGTGGAGGAGCTGCTGTTCTTCGTCGTGGTGCCGCTGTGCGGGTTGCTGACGTTCGTAGCGGTCGAGACGCTGCTCGGGCGCGCACGGGTCCGGGCCCGTGCGGGCAGGAGCGCCCGGTGAGCATCGGATACACGGTGCCCGCGGCGGCGGCGGTCGTCGCCGTGTGCCTGCTCGAAGTGGCCGTGTTGCGAACCGGATTGCTGCGCAGGCCCGCGTATTGGTTGTCGATGGTCATCGTGCTCGGCTTCCAGATTCCGGTGGACGGGTGGTTGACCAGGCTCGACGCGCCGATCGTCCGATACGACCCGGATCACATTCTCGGGCTTCGCTTTCCGTGGGACATCCCGGTGGAGGACTTCCTGTTCGGCTTCGCGCTCGTGACGGCCGTGCTGCTCGGCTGGGAACGCGCCCGGCAACGCGAAGGAGAGCGACGATGACCACGGCGACCGCGCCACCGCTCGGCCGCGACCCGCGGCGCGTACGCTACCCGGCCCGGCCGGGGCGAATGGACGTGGGGGACTCGGGAACTCGGCCGACGGCGGTGGTGGTCGGCGCGGGCATCGCCGGGCTGAGCGCCGCCACCGGGCTCGCCGAGCGCGGCTTCCGCGTCGAGGTGATCGAGCGCGAGCGCTACCTCGGCGGGCGCGTGGGCGGCTGGACCGAGCGGCTCGCCGACGGCACTCCGGTCGGCATGAACCGCGGCTTCCACGCCTTCTTCGGCCAGTACTACAACCTGCGAAAGCTGTTGTCCCGCAGCGACCCAGAGCTGTCGAACCTGCACAGACTCGACGACTACCCGCTCATCGACGCCGAGGGCCGCCGCGACACCTTCCGCAATCTGCCGCGCACCCCGCCGTGGAACGCGCTGGCCTTCGCGCTGCGCAGCCCGACCTTCCGCATGCGCGACCTGGTCCGCATGGACGCGCGCGCCGCGGCCCCGCTGGCGGCGGTGTCCGTACCGGGGATCTATCACGAGCTCGACCAGCTCGACGCGGATACCTTCCTGCGGCGCATCAACTTTCCGGAGGCCGCGCGGCATCTGGCGTTCGAGGTGTTCTCCCGCAGCTTCTTCGTGGAGCCGCGGCAGATGTCCGCGGCCGAGTTGGCCGCCATGTTCCATATCTACTTCCTGGGCTCCAGTGAGGGGTTGGTGTTCGACGTGGCGCGGGACAACTTCGATGTCAGCCTCTGGACGCCGATCGCGGACCACCTGACCGCCGCGCCGAGCGCCGAGCGCCCCGGCCGCGTCGAATTCCACACCGGCACAGCGATCGCCGAGATCGAGGCGAGGGAGTCCGGTTTCGTCGTGACCGATGACACCGGAGCCACGCTCGCGGCCGACGCCGTCGTGCTCGCGGTCGACGTGCCCGCCTTGCGAGCGATCGTCGCGCACTCGCCGACCCTCGGCGACCCCGAATGGCGCACGCGGGTAGGCGGATTGGGCAACGCACCCGCATTCGCCGTGCTGCGGCTGTGGCTGGATCGACCGCTGCGCGCCGACCGGCCGAGCTTCCTCGGGACCGGCAACCTGGATCCGTTGGACAACATCAGCATCCTCGATCACTACGAGCGCACGGCGGCGGACTGGGCGCGTGAGCACGGCGGCAGCGTCATCGAGCTGCACGCGTACGCCGCCGCCGAGACCACGCCCGGCCGTGCCGCGCAACGGATTTTGCGCGACAGGCTGCTGGCTCGGCTGCGTGAGATCTACCCGGAATCGGCCGCGGCCGGGATCGTCGGCGAGCATCTGCTGTGGCGGCAGGACTGCCCGCGCTTCGCGCCCGGCGATTTCGCGCGTCGGCCGGGAGTCCGCACGCCGGATCCCCGGCTGATGCTCGCCGGCGACGGGATCCGGGTGGATCTGCCCGTCGCGCTGATGGAGCGGGCCGCGACCACCGGGTGGCTCGCCGCCGACCTGCTCTCGCAGGAGTGGGACGGCGCGGGTCACTCTTTGCAGACCGTGCCGAGTCGGGGACGATCGACCCTGCTTCGCACCTTCGCTACCCGCGAGAGGCGGTCTTGATGGGCAAAGTTTCACCGCTGCAACGGTTCTCGCCGGAGAAGTGGGCGCGGCAACGACCGACCTACCAGGACGCGGATCCCCGGGTGATCGCGGCCGCCCTGAAGTGGTCTCAGCAGCTGCCGAGCGGCAACTGGTACGCGTTCGCGGCCAGTCGCGATATCCGCGGCGACCGGCCGTTCGGCACGACCATCGGCGGGGTCGAGATCGTCGCGTGGCGGGATCGACTGGGCGCCTTGCAGGTCGGGCCCGGCGCGTGCCCGCACCTGGGCGCGCCGCTCGCCACCGCGGAGGTCGAGGACTCCGCGCTCATCTGCCGCTGGCACGGGTTGCGGGTCGGCGCGGGCGCGGGGAGTTGGTGCCCGCTGCCCGGCCACGACGACGGCGTGCTGGCGTGGGTGCGCCTGGACGCTCTGGGCGGCGAAACACCGACGGACCTACCGATTCTCGGTCCCCGCCCGGCCGATACCACCGTGCACGCGGTGACCAGGCTGGTGGGCGCCTGCGAACCGCGCGACATCATGGCGAACCGGCTCGATCCGTGGCACGGATCATGGTTCCACCCTTACTCTTTCGCGCATCTGGAGGTGCTCCGGTCGCCGCCGCGTGCGGGACTGACCGAGGAGAACCATCGCTTCCTGCTCACCGTCACGTTCCGCCTGACCCGTCGGCTCGGGATTCCCGTCGAGGCGGAGTTCACCTGTCCGGACCCGCGCACCATCGTGATGCGGATCGTCGCGGGCGAGGGTGCGGGCAGCGTCGTCGAAACCCACGCCACCCCACTGGGTTCCGGGCCGGACGGCCGGGCGCGCACGGCGGTGGTCGAGGCCGTGATCGCCACCTCGGACCGGCCCGGATTCCGGTTCACCCGGCGCACCCTGCCGCTGCTGCGTCCACTGATGAACCACGCGGCCAACCGGCTGTGGCGCGACGACCTCGCCTACGCCGAACGCCGGTATCACTTGCGCACCCGATCCCGATAGATCCCATAGCGATACCCCGAGTGGGGAGCGGGCCGCCGGCGCCGACGCAGCCACCGGCGGCCCGTGCACGTCAGCCCAAAGACAGGCAGCCCTGCCATGTTTGGAAGTCGCCCGCGAAGCCGACCCCGCCGCTACAGGTGGGTCCGGTGACCCCGGCGACGGTCACGGTGGCCCTCGGCCCGGCGATGCCGATGGACAACCCGGGCCG
>NZ_BAGH01000308.1 GCF_000308715.1 Nocardia tenerifensis NBRC 101015 | reverse complement strand
TGATAACCCGCCGCACGGACCGGTCAGCGACGAGGCCCGGATAGCGGCGATCGGCGAGCGTGGCCGCCTGGTCGGCGACAACCACCGCGCCGCGCGTCAAAGGACGCGGCCAGGCTTGGACAAGCGACCATGAGCAATCCCTGGCGGCGAATCGCGGGAACGTCCCGGCACCAGTTCACCCTCGCCGCTCCAGTGCCTCCCGAACACCCGCCGCACCGGACGGGTCGGCGATGAAGCTCGGAGAGGCGAGCCGCGAGCGCGGCCACCCGTTTGGCCGGCGACAACCACCGCACCGCGCATGAGAGGACGCGCCCAGGGTTGGACAAGTGATCACAAGGAATCCATGGCGGCGATCCGCGAGCGCGTCCACCCGCCCAGCCCCGGGCGACAACCACCGCACCGGGCGTCAGAACATTCCGTTCGGGACCTGCTCGCTCTCCGGTACCGGCTGGGCGGCGTGCCAATGCTCGGTGATCAGGCCGTCGATCAGTCGCCAGATGTCGATGATGGCGAGGCCGCGGTCGTCGCCGCGCGGGGTCAGGTGGTAGTGAACGACCACGTAGTCGTCGTCGGCGATGACGCGCTTGATGTCGATGCGGGCCGTGCCGACTGGTGAGGCGGCGGTGAATGCGAGGTAAGCGTCTCGGCCGGAAGGGTTTCCAGGGGCGTGGGCGATGAAGTTCTCGTGCAGGATCGCGCGCAGGCCGTCCAGGCTGCCGTCGGCGAACTCCGCGAGGGCGTGCAGGACGAGGTTCTTGTTGCGGGTGGCGAGGTCGTTTGTCATGCGGCAACGGTGGCAGACGCGGGGGCGGGCCGTCGATTACCAGGGATGTAATGGCCGATCGGTGGGCGGGGCGGCGATACTGGCCGGGTGGAGCACGATCAGCGTCCGGTCGGTGAGTTGCTGCGGCAGTGGCGGTTACGGCGCGGGCTGAGCCAGCTGGAGTTCGCCATTCAGGCCGACGTCTCGTCCAGGCACGTGAGTTTCGTGGAGACGGGGCGGACCATCCCCAGCGCGGCCATGGTCGAGCGCTTCGCCGAGCACCTGAATGTGCCGCTGCGGGAGCGGAATCGGTTGCTGCTGGCGGCCGGGCACGCACCCGTCTATCGGCATCGCGCCGCGGACGATCCGGAGCTGGCGCGGGCGAGGGACGCGGTGCGCCGGGTGCTCGACGTGCACGAGCCGTTCCCCGCACTGGCGGTCGACCGGCGGTGGAACCTGTTGTTCGCCAACACCGCGACCCGCGTCTTCTTCGACGACGTCGACCCGGAATTGCTGCGGCCGCCGGTCAACATGATGCGGATCGGACTGCACCCCAACGGTTTCGCGCGCCGCCTGCGCAATCTGGAGCAGGTACGCGGTTTTCTGTTGCCGCGCTTGGCTCGTCAGGCCGCGCAGACCGGCGATGCCGAGTTGCGCGGCCTCTACGCCGAATTGCGCGCGTACTACCCCGCCGACGAGGCGATGCCGATCGATCCGGCGGAGGTCGCCTTGCCGATCCGGATTCGGCACGGCGACACCGAGTTGTGTTTCTTCAACACGATCACGACGTTCGGCGCCGCCTTCGATATCACCCTGGACGAGATCGCCGTGGAAGCCTATTTCCCCTCCGACACAGCGACTTCGGACTACCTGAACACACTCGCGCAATCCGTCTCGTCCTGACGGGTCAGCTCGCGGCCGCCTTGCCCTCTTCGAAGAATTCCAGCAGGCTCTGCACCGAGTCGACCTCCTCGCGCGGGCGCAGGGCCCCGAACGGGGCGTTCCAGAAATCGCCGGTGCGCGGCGTCCACGGACCGACGTAGGCGTACGGTCCCGGATGGGCGGCGTCTCCCGGCGACACACCGTAGTTCACCTCACCGAGCGAGAGGGAGAGATCGAAGTGCTCCGGCCACAGGACCGGCGCTTCGTCCGGAGCCAAGCAGCGTAAAGCCTTGTCCCCCAGCGAGAACCACGCACCGATCTGCCGCGCCACCTCCGGATCCACATCGATCGCGCTGTCGGGGTCGACGCCCGTGGTGTCCTTGTACAAATCCTTCGGCGCCTCAGGCTCGAACCCGGCCCGCCGCGCGATATCCCGGTAGGTCCCCTCCAGCGGCGCCCGCCCCTCCGCCCAAACCAACTCGGCGCCGACCACCGAAACCGGCCACCGCACACCCCCGAACCCCTCGTGCACCGCCCGCAACCGAATAGTCCCGTACTCCCGATACTGCGGCCCCGCGATCAACAACTCCGCCACCGCATGCAGCCCCACCCTCGACCGCCCATAAATCTGCTCGTCCACACCGGAATCATGTCCGGTGTGGACGCCACCCGCAGCTATTTCGCTGACGGCTTAGCGCGTCCTCCGCGACGTCAGACCCGCATGCATCCATGACCACAAACCCCAGCCCATGCGACGCCTCGCCCCACTGCACCCGCCTGCCCTGTGCACAACGTTGGGTACCGAGCAGAGTCATATGGCTGCTGTCCATGATCAACAAGCAGCCATATGACTCTGCTCGCTGATCGTTCTGCCTACGATGCGGGGCGATGGTGACAGAAGTGGAGAGTTCTGGCGTGGAGCGGTCACCGTCGAAGAATGCCGCATGGCGGCGGCATTGATGACCGGGTGCCCATTTTGTTAGGTTCACTTCGAAACCCTCTGGGGCCCGGCACAATTCAGGCACCAGAAATGGTTTGGGGAAATAGCGTGTGGTGGCTCATGATCTGACGCGAAACCACTTTTTTCTCGGGAGGATCAAAAATGTCGTTGTCGCGCAAGGCTGCTCTGGCCCTGGTCGGGTCCGCGGCGGTCGCTTTGGTCGCGGCCGGTGCGGGTGTCGCTCAGGCGGAGCCGGATTCGGAGGGCAGGTATTACGGGTCGATCGCGCTGGAACCCAAGACGGGCAAGACGGGAGCCGCGTGGAACTACCCGGGCTGGGGTGAGTCGGACGCCGACGCGCTGGCCGAATGCGGTAGGCAGGACTGCTACGTCGCCGTGCGCTTCGTGAACGGCTGCGGCGCCATCGCGGCCAGCTCGGACGGTAACTGGGCGGTGGGCACCGGCCGCGACCGTGCCGCGGCGGAGCGCGCCGCCATCGCGGCCCTCGGACCGCTCGACCCGCCGTTCCCGAACTTCGGCAGCTCGGCGCCCAAGCGCGCCCAAGTCTGGGAGACCCACTGCACGCCGGAGTAGGCACGCCATGAATGAGGGGTGTACGCGCCGAGGCCGTACACCCCTCATCAAGTCAGCGACGCAATACTTTTCGCGCCAACCAGTTGCCGAAGAACTGAATCACCTGCACGCCGGCGATGATCACGAGCGTGGCGACCAGGGTCACCTGCCAGTTGAATCGCTGATACCCCTGCACGAGCGCGAAATCGCCGAGCCCGCCGCCGCCGACGGTGCCCGCCATGGCGGAGATGTCGACGATGCCGATCACCACGAAGGTGTAGCCGAGCACCAGGGGGCCGAGGGCCTCGGGTATCAAGAGCGTCAAGATGATTCGCAGCGGACCCGCGCCGACGGCTCGCGCCGCCTCGATCACGCCCGGGTCGACCGTCACGAGGTTCTGCTCCACGATCCTGGCGATGCTGAACGAGGCCGCCACGATCATGACGAACGCCGCGGCGTCGCGACCGATGGTGGTGCCGACCACCTGCAGCGTCACCGGGCCCAGCGCCGCGAGCAGAATGATGAACGGAATGGGCCGCACCACGTTCACGATCACGTTGAGCAGCAGGTTGATCGGCGCGTTCGCGAGCAATCCGCCCTTGCGGGTGACGTAGAGCACGGTGCCGAGAAACAGCCCGATCAGGCCGCCGACGACGAAGGTGACGAGCACGAGGTAGATCGTCGTGCCGATCGCCTCGTACAGGAGCGGCCGCAGAGAGTCCCAATTCGCTTGCACAGCTCCTCCTTTCAGGCCGTCCGGCGATCGAGTTCGTCGATCACCTTGTCGATGGCGTCGTCGGGACCGTGCAGCGCCAGGGTGACGCTGCCGAATGTCTTGTCCTGCAACGTGCTCACCCCGCCGTAGACCACCTCGAAGCGCACGTCGGCGTGCGCCGCGACGGCCAGCGCCGCGCCGACGCCGCGCCGGTCGTCCACGTCCACCGTGACCAGCCGGCCGCCGTGCAGCTCACCGAGCCTGCGCAACTCGTCCTCGGACGGCCGGTTATGCAGCACGGTCGCCACGAACGACTGCGTCGGCACCGCCTTGGGGGCGGCGAAAACCTCGAAGGTGCTGGCGAGTTCGACGATGCGGCCCTCGGCGAGCACCGCGACCCGGTCGGCCACCGCGCGGATCACGTCCATCTCATGGGTGATCACCACGATGGTGACGCCGAGTTCGCGATTGATCTTCTTCAGCAGCCGCAGCACCTCACCGGTGGTCTCCGGATCCAGCGCCGAGGTGGACTCGTCCGCGAGCAGCAGCGACGGCGAGGTCGCCAGCGCGCGGGCGATGCCGACCCGTTGCTTCTGCCCGCCGGAGAGCTGGTCGGGGTAGCTCTTGGCCTTGTCCGAGAGCCCGACGAACTCGAGCAGTTCGGCGACCCTGGCCTTGCGCTCGGCCCGTCGCCACCCCGCGACCTTGAGCGGGTACTCGACATTGCCTGCGGCCGTGCGTGATCGGAACAGATTGAACTGCTGGAACACCATTCCGATATCGCGGCGCAGCCGCCGCACCTCGCCCTCGCGCACCCCGGTGATCGGCGTGCCCGCCACCTCGACGGTGCCGCTGGTCGGCTTCTCCAGTGCGTTGATCAGCCGGACCAGCGTGCTCTTGCCCGCGCCGGAGTAGCCGATCACGCCGAAGATCTCGCCCTGCTCGATCCGCAGATCGATATTGTCCAGCGCGACATGGGAGTTCGCGCCCTTGCCGAAAACCTTGGTGACCGAACGGATCTCGACGGCAGGCTGGGCCTGGCTCACTTGCCGTCGCGGATGGACTGCTGCACCCGCTGCAGAATCTGTTCCAGCTCAGGGCCGTTGCGTCGCACCTCGACGGCGGTGCCCTTGGTCACCTCGCTGTGCGCCTTCTGCACCTCGGGGTCGTGCCAGAGCTCGACCAGCTGCAACAGCTTCGGATTGTTCTTGTCCTCGGCCCTGGTGACCAGCGCGTTGATGTACGGCTCGGCGGCCGGGTTCTTCGGATCATCCTTGTACAGCGCCGAACTGGGGTCGATGCCCGAACGTTCGAGGAAGGTGTTGTTGATCACCGAGCCGTCCACCGAGGCGAGGGACAACGCGGTCTGCGCGGCGTCCACGGTGGTCACCTTCACCTTCGACGCGCCGCGGTCGATGTCCGCGGGGGACGGCGAGTTGGTGGCGGAGGACAGCTTCAGTAGCCCGGCCGCCTGCAGGACGAACAGTGCCCGCGCCTGGTTGGTCGGGTCGTTCGGGATGGCGATCTCCGCACCCTGCGGCAGGTCGGCGAGGGTCTTGTGCTTCTTGGAGTACAGGCCGAGCGGCACGATGTAGGTGGAGCCGATCGGGGTGAGCGTGTCGTTGTTCGCGACGTTGTACGCACCCAGGAATTGCAAGTGCTGGAACAGATTCACGTCGATCTGCTTCTGCGACAGCGCGAGGTTCGGCTGCTTGTAGTCGGAGAAGTTGGTGATCTTCAGCGTGATGCCCTTGTCCTTGGCCCGCTGCTCGAAGACGTCCCAGGCTTTGTCCTTGTCGGTCGTGCCGATGCGCACTACCGTGTCGTCGGAGGCCTTGTCGTCTGAACCGCACGCCGTGAGGGTGAGGGCCGCGGTTGCTACCAGGACCGGGATCGCCAGTACCCGATGGAATTTCACTCGTGCTCCCGAAATGCTTGTCGCTGTATGAACCCGGTAATCCAAGCGGCCCGGCAACCGATGAGACAACGGTTTGGATTGTGGTGAGCGAAACCCTTCCCAATTCTTGGACGACCGTCTAGTTTGCTCGCAATGCGCTTGCTGCACCGCCTCCTGCTGGTCCCGATCGTGTCCGCCGTCGCCCTCGCCTCCGTGTCCTGTGGCACGGAGCACCGCGACGACGCGATACGCATCGGTGTGAACGATCTCGCACTGCCGCACTGGGCGGTATACAAAAAGAAAGCCGCAGATCAGGGCATTGCCGTGGAGTTCATCAACTTCACCGACTACAACCAGCCCAATCCCGCGCTCGCGCAGCGCCGCATCGATCTCAACAAGTTCCAGCACGTGCGATACCTGGCCAATTACAACGCCCGCAACAACGACACCCTGGTGCCCATCGGCGCCACCGAGATCTTTCCGCTCGCCCTGTATTCGCGAAAGCACAGGTCCGTGGCCGACATTCCACGCGGCGGTCAGATAACGCTGAGCAACAACTCCGCGAACCAGGTGCGGCCGCTGCTCAGCCTGGCCGCGGCCGGCCTGATCGTGCTGAAGGGCGGCGCCAGTTGGGATTCGAAGATCGAGGACGTGGACACGGCCGCGTCCAAGGTGAAGCTGACGCCCATCGATCCGACGCTCACCGCGCAATCCCTCAGCAGCGTCGACGCCGCCTTCGTCGACGACACCTTCGCTCGCCCAGCCGGTTTGACGAAGGACGACACGATCTACACCGACGATCCGGAGCGGCCCGAGCTCAAGCAGTACATCAATATCTTCGCCGCGCGGGCCGCCGACAAGGACAACCCGACGCTGCTGAAACTCGCTCGGCTGTACCATGATCCGGAGGTCGAGGCCGCGGTGCGCGCGGAAACCGGGTACGAGGGCATCTTCAAAACCAACGAGCCCGCCGACCTCCAGGCGGCCGCGACGGAGCTGGAGGCCAAGTTCCGCAAGTGATTACGAGCGCGCCGACATGGCCCGCGCGGCCTCGCGCTGCGCGTTCGTATTCGGTTGCAGCCCACGGGAACCGGCCAGCTTCGCCTGAACATGCTCGGAGACCGTGATCGGCGGGTACTTGCTGCCCGCGCCGACACACGAGGGCAGGGTCTCGATCACGGCGTCGAAGTTGCCGTCGTGGAAGAACGCCGCGCTGCGACGGCGCTCGATCGTGCCGTCCACGATCGGCGGCATCACCCGGTGCAGGGTCGACAGCCACCGCTCGTTCGTCCAGCGCGCCATGAGGTCGCCGAGGTTTACCAGCAACGCGTCGTCGGCGGGTTGTACATCGTGCCAGCGCCCGTCCGCGCCGAGCACCTGCAGGCCGGGAACCTGGTCGGCCCAGAGGACGGTGACGATGCCGTAGTCGGTGTGCTCGCCCATGCCCTTGAGTTCGCCGTCGAGATCGACGCTGCCGGGCGGGAGCGCGTAGTTGTTCATCCGCAGCACATTCAGCGAGTGGTCGGTGAACCTGTCGAAGTAGCCGGCGGGCAGGTCGAGGGCGTCGGCGAAGATGGCGGTGAGGGTGCTCGCAACGCGCGCGGCCTCCGCGTAGTAGGCCAGCACCCGCCGCCGGAACTCGGGTAGCTCTGCGGGCCAGACGTTTTCGGCATACCCTGCCGCCGCGGGCAGCTCGAGTTCGGGGTAGTCGGCGGTCGTGGTGCCGATATTGAACGCCTCGAAGTAGTCGTTCATCCGCGTCGCCGACGTCACGCCGAGGCTCAAGCTCAGGCTCTCGCTCTTGGGCGGGGAGTAGCCGCGATTGAACTCGACCGACGTGCGGTAGGTCTCCTTTGTCGGCTGATCCAAGGCGAAGAAGTCGTCGAGCGCGCCGGCGAACCCGTCGAGCACCTGTCCGGGGATCCCGTGTCCACGGATCTGCATGAAGCCCACCTGCCGAGCCGCTTCGTCTATCTGCCGCGCGACCTGGACCCGCGCCGCGGCGCCCGCCCCGTCCACATAGGCCGAGATATCGATGACAGGAACCTCGAAGTCCACCACAAACCGTCCTTCCCGTAGGCGATGGTCCCAGCATGGAACGTCCGTTCGCCCGGCAACGCCCGTTCCGGTCAAGTTCGTGTAAAGAAAGTTTCTTGCTGGAACGCGGTTACTGTCACGCGTTGGAACTTGCTCGATCCAAGGGCTCAAAGGCGTTGATCGGCAGTGTTTTTATCACTGCCAAGCCATAGGCTCGAGATCTTCATTGGATTCGAGACAGGGGGCTAGATGTCGGTGACACTGCTGCAACTGGATCGCCGGGTGAGCGTGTTGGAGAGGAACTACGGGCGATCGGAGGAGGAGCGCTTGGCTTACCAAGAGACCCTTCTCGATACCCACGAAAAGGCCGAGAGGCTCGAGCTGGACGTGTCTGTATTGAAGGAGGACGTGTCCGTGCTGAGGCTGGACGTGTCCATGCTGAAGGAGGACGTGTTCGAGCTGAAGGAGGACGTGTCGGGCTTGAAGCTGGACGTGTCCGTGCTGAAGGTTGATGTGTCGGGCTTGAAGCAGGATGTGTCCGTGCTGAAGGACGACGTGTCGGGCCTCAAGCAGGACGTGTCCGTGCTGAAGGACGACGTGTCGGGCCTCAAGCAGGACGTGTCCGTGCTGAAGGACGACGTGTCAGGCCTCAAACAGGACGTGTCCGTGCTGAAGGACGACGTGTCAGGCCTCAAACAGGACGTGTCCGTGCTGAAGGACGACGTGTCAGGCCTCAAACAGGACGTATCCGTGCTGAAACACGACGTATCCGAACTGAAGCATGACGTATCCGGGCTGAAGCGCGGCATGTATGCCCTGGTGACGCATTTCGGGCTCACCCTTCTTCCCGAGAACCCGAACTAGCAGCTAGCACGCACCCCCTCCGCCCTCCGGCGACGCCTCCCCCGGCGATGCCGCGTGATCAGTACACAGAAATACCGCGAGGGCGGAAGGGGTGCTGGAAACGCTGGCGGCGAGGCCAGGCGCACCACCCCTCTCGTCGGACAAGGTCCGACGGTCATCGAGCAGAGTTATATGGCTGCGGTTCATGATCAGCAAGCAGCCATATGACTCTGCTCGATACCCAACATGTAGTTGTGCACAAGAGGAGGGTTTGGGCTGGTGGGGTGACGGTAGGCGGGGGCGGGGGCAGCGATGCTTCAGGGATGAGGGCGTTGCTGGAGGAAGTTCGCGATAGGCAGTTCGGTGTGTTCACGGCGGGGCAGGCGCTGGTGGAGTACAGCCGCGCCGAGCTGCGCGCCCGGGTTCGGCGCGGTGAGTGGGTGCGGGTTTTCCACGGGGTGTATCGGGAGGCCGTCACAGCGACGACACCGGAACTGCGGGTCGAAGCGGCTCGCTTGTCGATGGGGCTACCGGTCGTCGCCGCGACCTACCACACGGCTGCGGAACTGCATGGCTTCTCGGTAGTCGACACCACCGCGACGCACGTGTCCGGCGTACAGCGTTCTCGAACGAAAGGGCTTGTGGTGCACCAGGACCGGATCTCCTCGACGGACCTGCAATGTATCAACGGTGCCATGACGACCACTGCGGCACGCACGGCGGTCGACCTGGCACGCACATTGGACCCAATGGACGCGTTGGCGACCTTGGACGCGGCGCTTCGCCTCGGGCTTCCCCGAATGGCGCTGGATGAAGAAGCCGCACGCCACCATGGACGACGCGGATGCAGACAGGCGCTGGCCTTGATCGAATTGAGCGACCACAGGGCCGAATCTCCCATGGAATCGCGCACGAGACTGCGCTGCCTCGACGCAGGCCTGCCACCAGCGGAACCGCAACTGGACATAACCACCCCCGAGGGACGCCGCCGTCTCGACCTCGGGTGGCGCCGATGGCGAATCGGACTCGAATACGACAGCGCCGCATGGCATTCCGGCCCCCACGCGGCAACCCGAGACACCGCCCGCCACAACACCCTCACCGAACTCGGCTGGCGCATCTTCTACGCCACCGCCCCCGACGTCCTGCACCACCCCCACCACTTCACCGACCCCATCAGGTCAGCAATGCAAAACACCACACAACGAGCAG